>DATKRA010000082.1:0-6222 GCA_035532455.1 Gaiellaceae bacterium
GTCGCGGCGAAGATGCGCGAAGCGGAGATCGGAAAGGCCAGACTGCCGCGTCCCGAGCAGGGCGCCGCCGCCGCGCAGGTCGAGGTCGACCTCGGCGAGCTCGAAGCCGTCGCTCGTGTCGACGAGCGCCTGGAGTCGCGCGTGCGCCGACTCGGTCAGCTCCTCCTTCGCTCGCGAGACGAGGACGCAGTACGACTGCTCGGCGCCGCGTCCGACGCGGCCGCGCAGCTGGTGGAGCTGTGCGAGGCCGAAGCGGTCGGCTTCCTGGAGGATCATCACCGTCGCGTTCGGGACGTCGACTCCTACCTCGATCACGGTCGTCGCGACGAGAACGTCGAGGTCGCGCGCCTTGAAGCGAGCCATGAGCTCACGCCGCTCGGGCGTCTTGAGGCGGCCGTGGACGCAGCCGACGCGGAACTCCTTCAGCTCGGCACGGCGCAGCCGCTCGGCCTCCGCCTCGGCCGCGCGCGCGAGCGACGTCTCGGACAGCTCGATGAGCGGACAGACGACGTACGCCTGGCGCCCTTCGCCGAGGAGCCGGGTCAGGCGCGTGTACGCCTCCGACGCGCGCTCCTCCGGAATCCAGGTCGTGATCACCGGCTTGCGCGACGCGGGCGGCTTCTTGATCTCCGACACCGCGAGGTCGCCGTAGACCGTGAGCGCGAGGGTGCGCGGGATCGGCGTGGCCGTCATGTGGAGGACGTGCGGCGCGCGCTGGTTGGAGATCGCGGAACGCTGTTCAACACCAAAGCGGTGCTGCTCGTCGACGACCGCGACCGCGAGGTCGCGCAGCTCCACGCCGGCCTGGATGAGCGCGTGCGTGCCGACGACGACGTCTGCGCCGAGCGCCAACTCCCGCTCCGCCTTCTTCGACGAGCTCGTGAGCAGGGCGCAGGTGACACCGAGCTCGAGGCAGAGGTCGGCGATCGTGAGGAAGTGCTGCTCCGCGAGCGTCTCGGTCGGCGCCATGAGCGCTCCCTGGCGGCCGTTCTCCACCGCACGGAGGAGCGCGTAGAGCGCGACGACGGTCTTGCCCGAGCCGACGTCCCCCTGGAGGAGCCGCTGCATCGGGACCGTGCGCGCGAGGTCGCCGTCGATCTCGCGGATCGCCTCCTCCTGGTACGGCGTGAGCGCGAACGGGAGCGCCTCGCGATAGCGGCGGATCAGGTCGCCCGGCTCGCCGAGGCCGGCCGCGAGCGTCCGCCCGCGCTCCTCGACGCGCCGCGCGATGCCGATCTGGAGGACGAGCAACTCCTCGAAGGCGAGACGGGCGCGGCCCCGTTCCGCCTCGTCGAGATCCTGCGGCCGGTGCACGGCGGCGAGCGCGTCGCGCTTGAGCGCGAGTCCCTCGCGCTCGCGCAACTCCGCGGGCAGCGGGTCCGGGACGTTCGTCGCGAGCGGCAGGGCGAGATCGACGACGCGGCGCACGCTCGCCGGCGCGATCTCCTCCGCCGCGGGATAGACCGGTGCGAAGTCTGCCGTCGCGCGTGTCTCGCCCAGGTCGTACGAGCGCGGCTCGAAGCCGAAGCGGCCGAGCTTTCCGCGCAGGCGGATCTGCGTTCCGGGCGTGAGCTTGTCGGCGAGCCACGGCTGGTTGAACCAGCTCACGCTGACGGCGGCGGTGCCGTCGTCGACGCGCGCGACGATCCGCGTCCGCCGGCCGCGCATGGGCTTCTTCTCGGCCCGGAGGACACGTCCGGAGATGACGCACTCCTCGCCGGCGCGGAGTGCGGCGATCGCGACCTCGTCGGCGGCCGTCTCGTAGCGGCGCGGCCGGTGCTCGAGAACGTCCCGGACGGTCGAGAGACCGAGCTTTGCGAGCTTGCGCCGGAGCGTCGGCCCGACGCCGGGCAGCGTGTCGAGACCGAGCTCGAGACGCTCCGGGCGCGGAGAGCGCGGCAGCAGAGGCCACCGTTCCGGTGGGTCCAGGCCTGCGAAGGCCGAGTGGCGGCCAGTTGCTGTCATCGTCTGCGGCACCGAGCAGGATCAGTATCCCCACCGGTCCGGACGTCGTCTCGTCGGCGTCAGTCGCCGGAGCCGGTGGAGCCGTCCGAGCCGCCCGAATGGTTCGAGCCGCTGGAGCCGTCCGAGCCGCCGGCGTCGTCGTGTGAGCGGTGCGACACCGGAGTCGTGATGACGGCCGGGACCGTGCCGCTTCCGTTCTCGCCCTCGGAGCTCGAGGTCTCCGGCCGCGAGCTCTCCGGCCGCGAGGTCTCCGGGGTCGAGATCTCGGAGATGTCGGAGGACGAGACGCTCTCGGCGGCCGCTGCCTCGCGCTCCACCTGGTGCGCGTCGACGGGCTTGGACGCGGCCGGCGACCAGATGCCGGTGCTCACGCGCGGCGCGGCCCGAACGTGAGCCGGCGGCGCCGCATACTGCACCTTCGTCGCAGGATGACCGAGACCGAACTCGCGCGGCCCGAGGGCCGCCCCGCCGGCGAGGATCGCAGCGCCGACGCCGATCGCAGCGACCTTCGCCACCACCGCCGGCGCGACGGGGTCGCCGCCCGCAGCCCCGAGCAAGCGACCGAAGAATGCGACGGGCGAGAGCGCCGGCAGCGCCTCGCGGAGCCTTCCCTGCAACGTCCGCCGCGCACGAAAGATGAGCGATTCGACCGCGGCGGTCGTCACCGAGAGGGCGCGCGCCACCTCGTCGTACGAGAGGCCGCGCAGCTCGCGCAGGAGGATCGCCTCGCGTTGCGCACGCGGCAGGTCCGCCAGCGCCTCACGCAGCGTCGCAACCTCGTAGCGGCTGACCGCAGCGGAGTGGGCGTCGGCGCCGAACTCGGTCGGCTCCTCGTCGACCGGCAGCGGCTCGCGCATCCGCTCGCGCACCCGCGCGAGGCACTCGTTGCGGGCGATGGTCGCGAGCCACGCCGCCGGCTCGCGCGGAGAAGAGCCGTTCGCAAGCGCGCGTTGGGCGGAGAGGAACGTCTGCTGCACCGCGTCCTCGGCCTCGTCGCGGTCACGGAGGAGCGAGCGGCAAACCGAGCGGACGAGGCGGGCGTGGGCGGTGTACAGCTCCTCCACACGGCGCGCGACCCCTATCGGGGCCGGGAACTGCCGCTCGGGATCGGGCACGCTGTTCATGGCGGAATCGTAGATCCGACCCAGGCCGGACGCCTCCCTCAAGGGTGGGAGCTTCCGGAGCTCGTCGCCGCCCCGGCCGGAGGCAGCGTCACGACGTGCACCTGCGGCGGCAGCGTTACGACCGAGGACGCGGCCGGGGCGCTGTACGCGGCCGCGCTCGCCGCGGCAGCGTTCGCCGCGGCGGCACTCGCGGCGGCGAGCAGCGCTGCGTGGCGCCGCTCGAGCGCCCGGATCCGCGCCTCGCGCGCGTGGAGCCGCCGCCGGTAAGCAGCCCAACGCCGGCGGACGGTCTGCTCCACGACGCGCGCCTCGTGCCTTAGGTGCCGCTCGCGAGCCGCGAGCGGATCGAGCGCTGGGCTCGCCCCGCTCCGCGGGGCCCACGGCCTCGCGGCGATCACCGCCCAGAGCACGAAGAACAGGAGGAGCGCGACCGAGAAGACGTAGAGGCGAAGGACGTGTGAGCGCATCTCAGTCCCCTCCACCCGAGTCGCCACCGTCGCCGCCACCGTTGCCGCCAGAGCCGTCGTCGCTCCAGCCGGTGGTCGTCGTCGTTTTCGTGCCGGCCGTCGCGTGCTTGTACTTCACGACCGTTGGCGCCCGGACGTACGTCACCGGCGCCGGCGCGGGCGCAGCGGACGGAGCCGGAGCCGGCTGCACGGCCACGGGCGCGAAGTGCGGAAGTTTCGGAAGCGCCGGCGGCCGCTTGACGAGCGTGGCGTGGAGCGAGCGGCTCCACGCTGCGAGCTTCGCCTGCCGCAACGCGACCTGCTGCGCGGAGACGGACGGCGCGGGGGCCTTCTGGCCGAGGCGTACGGTGTGCACCGCGGCGTACAGCCCAGCGGTCGCGGCGGCGCAGATGACAAGGGCGATGAGGGTCGAGTGGATGCGTGACATATCCGGTAAGAGGGCGTCCGGGCGAGAAACTTGCGCAGGCCGCCTCACCTTTCGGCCATGTCCTTTACGGCCATGACGGGGTCTGACCCCGGCCATGTCCTTTACGGACGTGGCGGGCGCCTGATCACGGTGTCGCGGCACAGCGCAAGTTCTGGCTCCAGTTGCGCTCTGTACGGGTATGCAGCCGACTCTCACCCGCCACCGCTTCCGCGCGATGGGCACGGACGTCGAACTGCTCGTCGAGGCCGGCGGGGCCGCCGCGGGCACGCTCGCGGCGGCGGAGGGGGAGTTCCACCGGCTCGAGGCGCTCCTCACGCGCTTCCGGCCCGAGTCGGAGCTTTCACAGCTCAACGCGAGCGGTAGCCTCGCCGCCGGACCCGACCTTCTCCGCGTCGTCGAGCTCGCTCTCGCAGCGCGCGAACGAACCGGCGGTCGCTTCGACGTCAGGGTCCACGACGCCCTCCTCGCCGCCGGCTACGACCGCTCGTTCGAGGTCCTCTCTCCCGACGACGAGAGCCCGGTCGAGCCGGCGGCGGGCCCGCAGGGCCGGATCGAGATCGCGGACGGCGTGATCTCCCTCCACGGCGGCGTGCGGATCGACCTCGGCGGGATCGGCAAGGGCTATGCGTGCGAGCGCGCGGCCGAGATCCTCGCCACTGCCGGCCCGTGCCTCGTGAACGCAGGCGGAGACATCGCGACGCGGGACGGCGTCTGGACCGTCGCGGTCGAGGCGCCGGACGGCCCGCTCGCGCTCGAGCTGTCTGGAAGCTGCGCGCTCGCCACATCCGGACGCGACAGCCGCCGCTGGCGCCGCGCCGGACGCGAGCTTCATCACATCATCGATCCCGCCACCGGCGAGCCGTCGGGCAGCGACCTGCTGCGCGTCACGGTCGTCGCGCGCGACGCCGTCGATGCCGAGGTGACGGCGAAGGCGCTCTTCCTCGCCGGCTCCGAGGCGGCACGCCGGGAGGCCGACGAGCTCTCGATCCCGGCCGTCCTCGTCACGGCGGCGGGCCGCACGATCACCGCCGGAGGGCTGGCGTGAGGACCGATCCCACGTTCTGGCTCCTCGCGCGCGCGAGCGGGATGACCGCGTACATCCTCCTGACCCTGTCCGTCCTCGCGGGGCTGATTCTCAAGTCGCGGCCGTTCGGCCGCGCGGTCAAGGCCGCGTCGGTGATGGATCTCCACCGGCTCCTCGCGCTGCTCGGGCTGGCGAGCCTCGGTGTGCACGGCACCGCGCTGATGCTCGACCGGACGGTGCGGATGCCGCTCGCCGGTCTCTTCGTGCCCGGCTCGTCGCCGTACCGGCCGGTCTCGGTGGCGTTCGGCGTCGTCGCGGCGGAGCTGATGGCGCTCGTCGCCGTCTCGTTCTCGGTGCGCCGGCTCACCGGCCAGAAGGCGTGGCGGCTCCTCCACTGGTCGACGTACGCGATCTTCGGGCTCGCGACGGCGCACGGCCTTCTCGCCGGCAGCGACTCCGCGCAGCCGTGGGCGCGCGATCTCTATCTCGGAACGGTCGCAGCAGTCGTCTTCGCCACGGCGTGGCGCTCCTCGTACCACCCCTCACGCTCGACTCACCGGGCGATAACCAGAAAGGTCGAGACATGAACTACCGCATCGTCATCGACGGCCTGGCGTGCAGCGGCTTCGGCGACTGCGCCGACCTCGCTCCCGACGTCTTCGAGCTGGACTCCCACGGCAAGGCGCTCCTGCGGGTCGGCACGAGCTCGGATCCCGCCGTCCTCGACGCCGCCTCCGCGTGCCCGATGGGCGCGATCAGCGTCGAGGAAGACGCAGCCTGACGGTCGACTGGGCGGTGTCGGACACCGGTTCAGGGTCATCCGCCCTGACGGATGATGTCGCCGGCGATTGCGAGTGCTGCTTCGTGGCTTGGAATCACGTTGTTCGCCGGCATGTCCCTCCGCCAGTCGAGCTCCGTCATCACGGGACTTGCACCGTCGCCTCGAATCCACTGCAGCCTGAGGCCGAAAACCGGCGACTCGACGACGAGCACGTGCACTCCGTCCTCAGTCACGACCTCTGTCGTGCAGTTGTTTGCGCCGCCGATGCAGCCCTCGGCGGAACCCGCAGCCCACTGCTGAAGCGTCGCAACCGTCGCGTCCGACGAATACTGCGACAGCAGGTAACTGCCGTCAGCGCTGTCGAAAGTCGCTGTCAGCCATCCGGAGGCATCGGTCGGCTGGCCTGCGATGGGAACCTGAATCCCGCCGGTCGG
>DATKRA010000083.1:0-3291 GCA_035532455.1 Gaiellaceae bacterium
CATTCCGCCGTGGACGATCGGGCCACTCGGGGCGTGGAAGCAGTACTCCGGCGGCGCGTCCCACTCGATCACCGCAGTGCCGTTCGCCTGCTCGACGCCGCGGTAGCCGAGCGTGTTCCAGACGTGCGGATCGGGCGGCGGGTTCTCGCCCCACGGGAGCCTGTCGCGCGGCGTCATCGCGGCCCCGGCACGCCGCGGAACTCGAAGGGGACGACGCGGTTCGGCTGGACGACCCAGGCGCGGCCCGTCTCCTCGTCACCGAGCACCCGCATCGCGGCTTCCGCGACGAAGGCCGGATCCATGAGCGGGACGTCAAGCACGTCGCGCAGCTCCGGGACGACGATCGCCGTGTCGGCGAAGCCCGGGCAGATCGCGTTGATCCTGATGCGGTGCCGCGCGAGACCCGGCGCCGACGCCCGCACCCAGCCGATCACCGCAGCCTTCGTCGCGCTGTAGGACGGATCGTGCGGCATGTCCGTCAGTCCGGCGAGCGACGCCGTGGCGACTATCGAGCCGCCGTTCGGCATCAACCGCGCGGCGAGCTCCCGGGTTCCGTAGACGACGCCGTCGAGGTTCGCGCGGAGGATGCGCCGCCACTCGGCGTCGGGAAGCTCGGCGACGTCGGAGTACCCGATCCCGATCCCCGCGTTGAGGAACGCCGCGTCGAACTCGCCGTCGAGTGCGCGCCACGCGTCCGGATCGCCGACGTCGAACTCCGGCAGGTCGAGGACGAGCGGGTCGTCGAGGAGCTCGCAGATCGCCGCGCCGATCCCCCCGCGGCCCCCGGTCACGAGCGCCTTCACGGCAGGAGGACGACCTTGCCGACGCTCTTGCGGGACTCGAGCAGCTCGTGAGCCTTCGCTACGTCGGCGAGCGGGAACTCTGCGCCGACGACCGGCTTGATCTTCTCCGCCGCCCACAGCTCGAGCAGCTCGCGCGTGCACGCTGCCACGACATCGGGCGCGTGGCGCATGAGCCGGCCGAGGTACACGCCCTGGAGCCCGACGTTGCGGCCGACGAGGTTCGCGGGTTGCACCTCGGGCCACATCCCCGCCGCGAAGCCGATCGCGACGAGCTGGCCGAGCGGCTTGAGCCGTCCGACCGCGGCCTCGAAGAGATCGCCGCCGATCGGATCGACGACGACGTCCACGCGCAGGTCGTCGGGGATCTCGTCGTAGAGGTACGCCTCCGATGCGCCGAGCTCGCGGCAGAGGTCGAGCTTCTCCGCCGAGCCGGCCGCCGCGATCACCTCTGCACCGAGCGCGCGCGCGACCTGGATCGTCGCGGTGCCGACCCCGCCCGCGGCGGCGTGGACGAGCACCGTCGCGCCGTCTCGCAGCACGACCTGCCGCGTGAGCGGGACGTACGCCGTGAGGAAGGTGAGGAGAAACGACGCGCCCTCGGCGAACGACGCGTGCTCGGGCAGCGGCACGAGCGCGCGACGGTCGACCGCGGCGAGCTCGGCGTAGCAGCCGCTGCCGGTCAGGGCCATCACGCGCGTCCCGTCCTCGAGCTCGCCGGCGAGCTCGGCGCCGATGATCGCCGGGAAATCCGGCATCTGCGGGTACTGGCCACGCCGGATGAGGGCGTCCGCGAAGTTCAGCGCGGCGGCACGGACGCGAACGAGCGCCTGCCCCTCGCCGGGCACTGGGTCCGGCACGTCCTCCACCGCGAACGAGCCGCCGACACCGCTGAGAACGGCGGCCTTCACGAGGTGAACATCTCGCGCAGCTCGATCTTGCGGAACTTGCCGACGCTCGTCTTCGGGATCGCGTCGATGAACTCGAACCGCTCGGGCAGCCACCACTTCGCAAACTGCGGCGCGAGGAACTCCCGCAGCTCGTCCGCCGTCGCCGTCGCGCCCGGCTTCAGGACGACCGCCGCGAGCGGCCGCTCGGCCCACTTCTCGTCGGGGATCGCGATCACGGCCGCCTCGGCCACGGCCGGATGGGCCATGAGCGCGTTCTCGAGCTCGACGGACGAGATCCACTCGCCGCCCGACTTGATCACGTCCTTCGAGCGGTCCTTGATCTGGATGTAGCCGCGCGGATGGATCGAGACGATGTCGCCCGTCTTGAACCAGCCGTCCCTCGTCCAGCGGTCTCCGGAGTCCGGCGCGTCGAGATAGCTCGCGGCCACCCACGGCCCGCGCACCTCGAGCTCGCCCATTGCCTCGCCGTCCCACGGCACCTCCTCGTCGCCGTCGCGCGCGCGGATCTCGACGAACGGGAGCGGGATCCCGGCCATCGCCTGGAAGTCCCAGCGCGTGTCGTCGTCGGCGTCGACGAGATCGGCGGGAAGGGAGGCGGTCGACGCGACGGGCGACGTCTCGGTCATGCCCCAGCCCTGCACGATCCTCATCCCGTGGCGCGACTCGAAGGCCGCGATCATCGCGCGCGGCACCGCGGAGCCGCCGACGAGCATCGCCTTCATCGCGGAGAGATCCCACTTGCCGGGCTCCTCGTCGAGCCGCGCGAGGATGCCCATCCAGATCGTCGGAACGCCCGCGGCCCACGTGACCTTCTCCTGCTCCATGTCCTCGAGCAGGCTGTCGGCGTCGAGATGCGGGCCGGGATAGACGAGCTTCGCGCCCTGCATCGTCGCGAGGTACGGGTAGCCCCACGCGTTCGCGTGGAACATCGGCACGACCGGCAGCACCGCGTCCTCGACGCCGAAGCCGAGCCCGAGCGGGTTGTTCGCGCCGACGCCGAACGCGTGAAGGACGGAGGAGCGGTGCGAGTAGACGACCCCGCGCGGCCGGCCGGTGGTGCCGCTCGTGAAGCACATCGCGGCCGCCTCGTTCTCGTCGATGCCGGGGTCTTCCCACTCGTCCGCGTCGGCGGTCGCGAGCAGCTCCTCGTACGAGTCCTCGACGACGAAGACGTGCTCGATCGGCGTCTCCGCGCGGAAGCTCTCGAGCAGCGGCAGGAGCGCGCGGTCGACGATCACGGCCTTGTCGCCGCCGTGCGTCGCGATGTACGCGAGGTCGTTCGGGTGGAGGCGGAGGTTGAGCGTGTGGAGGACGAAGCCGCCGCACGGGATGCCGAAGTACGCCTCGTGGTGCTGGTAGTGGTTCCAGCAGAGCGTCGCTACGCGGTCGCCGCGCTCGAGGCCCGCCTTGCGCAGCGCGGCCGCGAGCTGACGCGAGCGCCGCATCGTCTCGCGGTAGTTCGTGCGGTGGAAGCTCTTGTCGGGGAGCCGCGTGACGATCTCGCCGTCACCGAAGAACTGCTCCGCGCGGCGCAACAGGTGCGTCAGCGTGAGCGGGAAGTCCATCATCAGCCCGTCCAT
>DATKRA010000084.1:0-29258 GCA_035532455.1 Gaiellaceae bacterium
CGGTCGGCGCGGCGCTCCTCGCCTCCGCCGAGGGCTACACGCCGCGCGCGACGAAGCTCATCGACGAGGCGCGCGAGAACCTCGGCACGATCCAGGAAGTCGCGCTCGCGCTGTCCGAGAACCTCCCCGCACCGAAGCAGAACTCGAACCGAAACCGCCGCCGCAGACGCCGGAGGCGGAAGCCCGGCGCAACGACGCCGGAGGCGCAGGCGGCGGAAACGCCCTCAGAATCGCCGGAGCCGGCGCCGCCGGCCGACCAAGCCGCCGCGTCAGCGAGCTACAGCTAGCTCTACCCGTCCAGCGTCGCAGAGACGCCGGCCAGCGGGCTGATGTTCGTGTCGTGGTTGAAGGTGCTGTCGGCGCCGTTGATGAAGATGCAGCTCGAGATGACCGCGAGGTTGGCGGTACCGGACATCGTGTCGCCGACGGTGGCATGCATGGAAGGGGCGTAGATCGTGCCGGAGATCGAACCGAGCTCCCCGGATGACGGCAGCGGGGCCGCGCTCTGGAGCGCGATGTCCCACTTAGTCGGATCTGCTTGCGGGCAGGCTGTACTGAAAGCCTTCTGGCGATCCTCGAAGATGGTCATGCCGGCGTAAATGCCGCTGGCCATCGGCCCGAGATGAACATTGCCGGTCGTGTTGATGTCAACCTGACCAAGCGCACCGTTTCCCGTTGGCACCGTCGGATCGTTTGTGTTGTAGATCATCACGCCGTCGGGTGCACTAACCGACGCCGATCCGCAAACGCTGAATCCACCGCCGGCCATGATGTAGACGCCCTGCGACAGCGTCACGTCGGGGGCGGAGCCGGAGCTTGCCTGCAGTACCGCCGCGCCGTTGTTGTGCGTCGCCGGGGTCGTGCTGTAGTAGCCACGCGTGACCGTGAGCGTCGCCTTGCTGTTAGCCGCCCCCGTTTCGGCGGTGACGAGCATGTCCTCGCTGCCGATTTGGATCACGTCGTTCACTTGGATCGGGTCCGTGGTCGGCTGGCCACCCCACTGGATAGGCACGCTCACGCTCGTCGTCTTCGCGTCGAGGTTCCCATTGAGCTTTACCGCCGGGTTGTAAGCAACGGCGTTCGTCGTCGTGACGACGTCGAAGATCTCGGTACCCGAGGTATGCGGGCCGTCCACGGTCCCGTTCGCCTCCCGGCTAACGGGGATCGTGAACGTGCCATCGCCATTGTCGACAGGGGGACCGGTAACGGTCATTTCCTCGTCGTCGATCGCAATCACGTCCCCGTTAGATATCCCCGCCTGTGTGACCTGAATAGTCCCAGTCCCGCCGGTGGCATCAAAGTTGTCGGGAACATCGGCTGCGAGCTTCACCACTGGCGAATACGGCTGGATGGTCGAGGTCGTCCCGCCCGCAGCCTTGCAGTTCGTGCCGGTGCAGTTCGAGCCGGAGGCTGCGCCAAGACAGATGCCCCCGTAATACGTGCCTGGCTGGAGGATCGGGCTCCCGCTGGAGATCTCGTACGGGGAGGGGCTCAAAGCTGATCCCGGGAGGTTCACGAACCCGAGTGTCTGCATCCAGAACGGATCAAAAGTTCCGGTGGCTGCCGTCTGAGGCACATCCGTCACCGTCGCCGTGCCCGTCGCAGCACCCGAGGCGATGTTCTTCCACACGGTGCCGCCTGAACTGATCGTCGGCATGGTCTTGAGCGTGGCAAGCTTGCCCGCCGGGGCATTGGCGGTGGCCGCAGTCACGAGGAGGACCGTGCCGCTGGGGCCGGTGGCCGGCGTACAGGTCGCCGCGACGGTGTACTTGAACGTGGTCGCGGTCTGAGCCGTCACCGTCGCGTTGTTCAGGTTGAGACACGACTGCGCGCCCGTGAACCCGGTGACATTGACCTTGTTGTTGACGTGGAGGCCGTGTGCCGAAGCCGTGGTGATCGTCACTGTCGTGCCCACCCTCGCCGTGTAGGTGCCCGCGAAGGTGCCTGGCGAATAGGTGAAAGTCTTCGTCGCAGAAGTGACGTTGCCAATCGCGAAGGAGCCGTCGTACGCAAGCTGGCCGGTGGCGACCATGACGGTATCTCCGTTCTCGAACACCGCCGTCGGGTCCGTCGAGGTCGTCAACGTCACGAGCCCACCCGCGGCTCCGGTTTTGGAGATGGTCGCCTTGACGGACGGAATGGTGTACGTGACGCTCGTGGGCGAGACCGCAGTCGTGGTGAAGGTTCCGTTGAACCTCGCATCGACGCCCGCGACGGCGATCTGATCGCCGACGGCGAAGCTATTCGCCGCCGTGGTGAGTGTGGCGGTCGTGCTGTTCGCGATCGCTTTGCTCGACACGCTGATGCCGGGCACCGCGTAGCTGATCGTTCCGGCTGCGACTCCGGACAGCACATGGCTGCCCCGGAGGAGCGCGTTCAAGGGGTTCGCGCCACTCGCAGTCACGTTCACGGTGTCCCCGACGGCCACGCCGGTCGTGGAATTCACGTTGAGCATCGCGGTACCGGCCTGAAGCTGCTGGTTGCTGACGGTCATCTGGAACGGCGGCGGTTGGTACGAGAAGGTGCTCGAGTTCGTCGTCACGGCCGCGTTCGAGGCGTCGAAGATGTTGTCGATACCCGACACGGTCACGGCGTTACCGGGGAAGAACGTCACCGGAACGCTCGTCGTCAGCGTGGCAAGACCACCGGCCATTTGCTTCCCGGTGATGAGCGGGATGGTCGGTCCGTTGGCGACGGCGTAGGTGAAGGTCGTTGCGTCGGGAACGCTCGAAACCGTGTGGGCACCATCAAAGGGAGCGCCAACTCCACTAATCGTGACCGACTCGCCCGAGGAGCCGACCCGTAGGCCGTGGCCGATCGGGCCTGCGACAAAGACGGTAGCCACTGCCCCGACCCGCTTGATCCCGGTGATGTTCATGACGTTCCTCGTCCCGAGGGCCGGTGCGGGCGGGAACGACGCAAAGGGATCGCAGACAGCTACGCCAACGCCCGAGCATTGGCTCTGTGTTTGTCCTGTGGCCGGGCAGCCGTTCGGCGTGGGGCTGTACGGGTTGTACGACCACTTGCCGCCGCCAACAGGCGTCAACGGGGTCTTCGGGCAAAGGGGAGGATTCGGAAACGGCCCGACGTAGACGCCCGTCCCCTTGTCTACCTCCCAGCCGCCTGTGGTGTAGATCCCCGTGGCTTTGATGCTGCCCGGGCTCCCCGTGTTCGCCGAGAAGACGTCGAACCCGTCGTGCCCGCTGCACGAGTTGACGTAGATCCCGCTGTGCACCGTGAGGTTTCCGCTCGACTCGATCAGCAGCGTGTGGCTATCGCAGGAGCTGTTGAGCGCGGCGAACGCGATCGGGGGTGGGTTACCAGACGTGAGCGAGCCAACTGCCCTCGCCGACTCGGTGGATTGGAAGAGGCCTAGCAGGCCGCCGAAGAAGTTCGACGTCTTCCGGGTAAGCCAGACCTCCACGTAGTCGTCGCTGGAAGCCCCGGGCGGGGTGTACGGATAGACGTAGCAGCCCGGCGAGGTGCTCGGCGGCTTCGTGTTGGAGACTCCTTGATTGAGCGAGGCGCACGTGGGCAGGGCGTTCCCGCTGTCGTTTGCGTTGTTCAGATTGGCGTACTTCCCGGCATACATGGCGCACGGACCGGTCGTGCCCGTGGTGCAGTTGCCATTAGCGACTTCCAGTGCCGCCGCAATCGCGGCAGCGTCCGCGGCGTTTTGGAGCGACTGCCTGTTCTGAAACAGGTTCCCGCCGTCGACGACGATCCCGGTCATGAGCAGCATGGCAAGTACCCCGGCAGCGAACATCGGGAGGACCTGGCCCTCCTCACGGTCGAGCCGGGTCAGCCTGAGCAGGTGACGCACGGTCAACATGGATTCGGAAGGATGAGCGCGAACTCGATCACGGCCGTCCCCGCTGGGATTTCAGCTTTGTGCACGTATTCCTAGCCTCGTGGCGCCGCTAATTGTTGAAATCTAGAGCAAGAGGCGGCGAACGGCCACTCGCCGAGGCGGAACCGAGCCGCTAGGAGGCCGGCCCGTCGGCGCTATCGCCGCCGTCGTCGCCGTTCTCCTCACGCTCGCGGAGGAAGCGCGTGAGCTCGGCCGCAAGCGAATCGCCCGACGGCAGGTCTTCCTCGTCCTCCATCAGATCGACGCGCCGCTCGAGCTCCTCAACGTATGCCGTGGTTTCTGCGTCCGACGAGACTGCCTCCGTCACCTGCTGGCTGTACTCGTCGGCGGCTTCCTCGAGCTCCTCGAGATCGATGTCGGCGCCGAGAATCTCGCCGAAGCGGCGGCAGAGCGCGAGCGCCGCGCGCGGGCTCGGCGCGAGCGAGACGTAGTGGGGCACCGCGGCCCAGAGACTCACGGCCGGGATTCCTTCGCGCCTGAAGTCGTCGAGCAGGACGCCGACGATGCCGGTCGGCCCCTCGTAGCGGGACGGCTCGACGCCCATCTCCTCGACGAGCGACGCGTCGCTCGCGGCCGCGCTCACCGGCGCGGGGCGCGTGTGCGGGACGTCCGCGAGAAGGGAGCCGAACGTCGCGACGAGCTCGACTCCGAGCTCCTGCGCGAGCCCGACGATGAGGCGCGAGTACGTCTTCCAGCGGAGGTTCGGCTCGACGCCGAGCAGGATCACGACGTCGCGGTCGAGGCCGGGGATGGGCGCGTGGAGGAACGTGTTCGACGGCCATTCGAGCTTCCGCGTCAGCCCCTCCTCGAGCAACACCTGCGGGCGGACCTGCTGGAAGTCGTAGAAGTTCTCCGGGTCGATCGTCGCGAACTCCTCGGCGCCCCACTCGCGCGCGAGAAAGCCCGCAGCGAGCGACGCGCCCTGACCGCCGTCGTTCCAGCCGCGGAAGCCGGCGAGGAGTACGGGGCGGCGCAGGCTCGGGCGCGAGGAGACGATCAGCTCCGACATTCGGCCAGTCTAGTGCTCCCCGGATGCGGGATCGCGGTGTGATCCTTCCGAAACAGCTGACAGGCGGAGTCCGTCGGTAATGGGTCACTTCCCGGACGATATGGGTCATACCTCGGCATATGACCTATTTAAGGCGCCGACCCGCAAGTAGGTCATAACCGCCGTTATGACCCATATAGTCCTTGTCGTGCCCACATTCGATGACCTACAGAAGCACCTCGGACGGGTCCCGGCCGACGTGCTCATGTTGTTGCGTGAGGTGGATCAAGCCCAGGGTCGCGAAGAGGCCTTCCGCCGTCAGCATCCCGCGCAGCTTGACGCCCTCACGCAGATCGCACGTGTACAGAGCACCGAGGCCTCTAACGCCATTGAGGGGATTACCGCTCCCTCGGCCCGAATCAAGGCTCTCGTCGAGGAGAGGACGACGCCTCGGAATCGCTCGGAGGAGGAGATTGCCGGCTACCGCACCGTGCTCGACCTCATCCACTCGACGCGGCCAGACGCAATTCCCTTCACCCCGAATGTCGTCAAGCAGCTGCACTCCCAGCTCTACTCGTTCGCGCCCGACAGGGGCTACGGCCAGTTCAAGACGACGGACAACCTCGTCGAGGAAGAACTTCCCGATGGGAGCAAGCGAGTGCGCTTCACGCCGGTCCCGGCGTGGCGGACGGAGGAGGCGATGCGTCAGCTCCACGAGAACTACACGGCTGCTACCAACTCGAGCTCGTACCACCCACTCCTCCTGACCGGCGCTTACGTTCTCGACTTTCTCGTCATCCATCCCTTCAGTGACGGGAACGGCCGGATGTCTCGGCTGTTGACGCTCCTTCTGCTCTACCGGAACAACTACGAAGTCGGCCGCTTCGTCAGCCTGGAGAAATTCATCGCTACGACGAAGGAGACATACTACGACGCCCTCGCTGCGTCAACTACGGCCTGGGACGAGGGCGACCAGGACATCTTCCCGTGGCTCCGCTTCTTCCTCGGCATCCTCGTCGGCGCTTACCGCGAATTCGAGGATCGGGTGGGTGCGCTCGGAGGGCGCGGTTCGAAGCAGGAGTCCGTCCGTCAGTTCGTCCGGTCCTCCATCAGTGACGAGTTCACATTCGCCGAGGTACAACGGGCGTGTCCTGCAGTGTCGGTCGATCACATCCGCCGAACGCTCAAGCAGCTCCGCAAGAACGGCGTGCTCGGCCCGCCGACACGCGGTCGCAATGCCACTTACCGGCGCCTCCGCACGGATTTCTAGGTTGCGCCAGTTCTGACCGGACGCCAGAGCCGCGCAACGAGACCGACGGTCCACGCGAACAGCGCCGCCGCAAGCACGACGTGGACGACGACCACGCCCCACGGCACGGTTCCGTACGTGCGGTACTGCAGCTCGCCGATCGCCATCTGCGCGAGCAGGAGCGCGAGGAGGCCGGCGCATCCACGCAGCAGCCACGCGAAGCGCTCGCGCTCGCGCCAGGCCCACGCCGCAAGCGCGAGGAGCACGACGCCGAAGACCGCGACCGCGCGAACGTGCCAGTAGACCGCGGAGTGAAAGTCCCACAGCCTGCGCACGACGGTCGAGCCCGAGCTGCCGGGGAACCTCCCGGCCGCGGTCGAGAGCGTCCCGGAGACCACGAGGACCGTGACGGCGGCGAGCAGAGTCGCGCCGCCAAGGCGGGCAAGTCGAGGCAGCGGCTCGCCGGCCCCCTCGACCGCTCGGTCGGCCTCGAGGAGGGCGAGCACGCCCAGGCCGAGCGCCACGAGCGCGAGCAGGAGGTGCGAGATGACGAGATAGGGGTTGAGGTGGTAGTGGACGGTGACCGCTCCGAGTGGCGCCTGCCCGAAGGTGGCGGCGAACGCGCCGACTGCAAGTAGCTTCGCGCGCCTGCCGAGGCCCCGCGTCCTCCACGCAGCCACCGCGAGTGCGAGCCCGACGAGCACGGTGAGACCGGAGACGACGCGGTTGAAGAACTCGATATCCGCGTGATAGCCGCGGGCCCCGTACGCCTTCACGCACGCGGAGAGGTCGACGGTCACGGACGGACAGCCGAGGCCGGAGCCGGTCAACCGGACGGTTGCCCCGCTCGCCACGATGAGGACGAGCACGCCGACCGTTACCCGTGCCACGCGTCTGAACCCGACGGGCGACAGCCCGAGGCCGAGACGGCGCTGGGGGACGCTAACGGACGACAACGCCGCTGCCCTCCTCCACCGACCCGACGCGCGCGAGGAACAGGTCGCGGCGGCGGAACTCCGCCTCGAGCGAGAGCGCCTTCTCCGCCGGCAGCGTGATGAGGAGACCGCCGGCCGTTTGCGCGTCGTAGCCGAGCGCGAGGAGCTCCTCCGGCACGCCGTCGGCGTCGACCGGTGCGAACTCGCGGTTGCGCGGGTCGCCGCCGGTGCGCGTCCCGGCGCGCGCGGCCTCGAGCGCTCCCGGCAGCGCAGGGAAGGAGCCGGCGTCGAGGACGATGCGCACGCCGCTGCGGTCGGCCGTCTCGTGCGTGTGGCCGAACAGGCCGAAGCCGGTCACATCGGTCACGGCGTTCGGCGCGAAGCCGCGCAGCACGTCGGCGGCCGCGGCGTTGAGCGTCGTCATCCAGCGCGCCGCCTCGGCATTGTCGTTCTTGCTCGCGAGGACGAGTCCCGTGCCGAGCGGCTTCGTGAGGAAGACCGCATCGCCCGGCCGGGCGCCGCTCTTCACCCATATACCGCTGGGATGGACCATGCCGACGACGGCGAGTCCGTACTTCGGCTCGACGTCGCGGATCGTGTGGCCGCCCGCGAGAATCGCGCCGGCCGCGCGCACCTGCTCGTCGGCGCCCGCGAAGACCGCCGCGACGACGTCGGTCTCGAGCTCCTCCGGAAACGCGGCGATCGAGAGCGCGAGGAGCGGAGCGCCGCCCATCGCGAAGACGTCGTTGAGCGCGTTCGTCGCCGCGATGCGCCCGAACAGCGTGGGGTCGTCGACGAGAGGCGGGAAGAAGTCGACCGTGAACACGAGCGCACGCTCGTCGTCGAGCCTGTAGACCGCGGCGTCGTCCGCCGGGTCGAGGCCGACGAGCAGATCCTCCGCCTCGGTCGGGACGAAGCCCTTGAGCAGCTCCTCGAGCCGCGCCGCCGAGTACTTCGCCGCGCACCCGCCGCCGACGGTGAGAGCTCCTAACGAAGTGACCACGCGCTGTCTGGGCGGGATGGGCGAGTGCGATGCAAGGACGCAGGGAGCGCGAATAGCAGCGCTATTCGCTCGACCGAGGACGCCGCAGCGCGCCGCCCAGCGCGTCCAGGCGGCCCGTGCTTCGCTGCGTTAGGAGCGACAAAGCTCGTCAGACCCGTGGCTTCCACACGGTTAGGGTAGGCGAATGGAGCGTGCCGCACTCGTCACCGGCGGCTCGTCGGGCATCGGCCTCGCAATCGCGCGGCTCCTGCGCGACGAGGGCTACGGGCTGACGCTCGTGTCGCGACAGCCGGAGAAGATCGAGGCGGCAGCTGCCGAGTTCGGCGCGGCCGCCGTCGCCGCGAACGTCGCGGATCCGGACGAGTGCGCGCGCGCCGTCGCCGAACATCGGGAGCGCTTCGGCCGCCTCGACGTGCTCGTCAACTCAGCCGGGGTCGGGATCGGCGGCCTCGTCGAGGACCTCGATCTCAAGAAGCTCGACCTGCAGCTCGACATCAACCTCCGCGGGCTCTTCCTCGTCACGCAGGCCGCGGTCCCGCTGCTGCGGGAGACGCAAGGCTGGATCGTCAACCTCGCATCGATCGCCGGGACGCTGCCGACGCCCGGCCTCGCGACCTACGGCGCGACAAAAGCGGCGGTGATCAGCCTGACGCGCTCCCTCAACGCGGAGCTCGACGCGGCAGGCGTGCGGGCGATCGCGATCTGCCCCGGCTTCGTCGACACGCCGATGGCCCAGTGGTCGGGTCTGGAGCAGGAAGAGATGATTCGGCCAGAGGACTGCGCAGAAGTCGTGCGCATGTGCCTGAGACTCAGTCCCAGGGCGCGCATCCCTCAGGTCGTGATCGAGCGGATGGGGTCGGTCGGCGGCGACGTTCCGTAGCAGAGCTCGTCGCCGCCGGTTAGAAGCCGCCTCCGTCGCTCATCCCCAGCGGCGCCAGGACGGCACCCGCGGCCAGGAGGTAGACCCCGAGCGCTGCGATCAGCAGAACCGAGAAGAACCTCAGTTTCGTCATCGATTCACCTCCCCTCATATGCCTAGAACCGCACATCTTGTAACGCCTCGGCCGCGGCGCGGTACAAATCCGCGGCAGCCTTGTGGTCGCCGCGCCGGGCGGCGAGATCTCCCCGGGCGACCCAGACCGCTGCGCGGTGGCTGCCGGAGCCGAGCTCGGTGAAGCTCAGCTCGGCGTCACGGAACACCGCCTCGGCCTCGTCGAAACGACCCTGCTCGAGCAGGGCCCTGCCGAGAACGAGCTGCGCGTTCCCGACCTCGTCGACGTAGTCGACGCGCCCGTCGAGGAGACGGAGTGCCTGCCTCGCCTGCTCCTCGGCCTGCGCCGGGTCACCGGTGCGGAGGTTGACCTGCGCGAGCGACGAGGCGGCACGGCCGGCGTCGCCGTTGCGGCCCGTCTCGAGCCCGATCGCAAACGCTTCCTTGAGCAGGTCGATCGCCTCTTCCGTCCTGCCGAGGAGGAAGTTGAGACCGCCGAGGTTGTTCGTGAGCTCGCCGACGTGGACGCGATCCGCAAGCTGCGCGTACGCCGTCCTCGCGCGCTCGGCGTAGCTCCGCGCGAGCACCCAGTGGCCCTGGCGCTCGGCGACGAGCGATGCCTGGAAGTACGCGACGCCGATCGTGCGGAGGTCGTCCACCCCCTGAGAGAGCTCGAGCGCGCGCTCGACGTCGTCGCGCGCCGCTTCGTAGTCGCGCTGCCGGAGCCAGCAGCGAGCGCGCCACGAGAAGATGTCGGCCTTCAGGGCGTCGCACGGCATGCCGGAGCGCTCGGCCAGCGCGAGCGCCTCGTCGAAGAGGGCGATCGCCGACTGCGTACTGCTCAGCTGGTAGCGGCAGCCGCCGAGCCGGAGCAGAACGTCGGCTCGCTCGACATCGGAGAAGGGTCCCGACTCGGTCAGCGCGCGCGCCTCGCTCAGTAGCTCGAGCGCAACCCGATGGTCGCTGAGACGCATCTTCGCGAGGCCCGTGCCGACGAGCGCCCTGACCTGGAGCTCGAGACTGCCGGTCGCACGCGCCGCGGGGACGAGCAACTCGAACGCGCTCGCGGCCTCGGCGTCGTCGCCCGCCTCGTAGAGAGCTTCGGCGCGGGCGAGTGCGCCTTCGAGCCGGCTGCGCTCGTCGGCTGCGACGCCACTGGCAAGGAACCCCGGGTCGACGCCGAGCCGTGCCGCGAGCCACTCGATCGTCTCGCGGGTCGGACGCGTCTTTCCGCGCTCGATCTGGGAGACGTACTCCTTCGAGCAGCGGTCGCCGGCGAGGTCGCTCTGCGTGAGGCCGGCCGCGGAGCGCAACTGCCGGAGCCGCTCGCCGAGCCGGAGCGCCTCGGGCGCGACAGGACGGGTCTTCGTCTCCTTCGCTCTCATTGACATGCGTAGTCAAGCGCATACTTCATCGCAGCGCAAGTTGTCCTTACAAGACACCCATCTTTTGGCATGCCCACTGGGGAAGCGAGTGAACTGATTACGATGCAAATCACTTGACCGAGTCACTTGACGTGGGTTCGCGACGCCCCTATAGTGAGGCCACCTTGCAGCCTGCGCCCGGACGCTAGGCAAAGGTTTGCAGGGGGCGCGCCAGTACTTCCGGCAGAACTTGGGGATGGGACGCCGCAGACCCGCTTCTCGAGCCCGCCGCGAAGGGCGCACCTCACGAAAAGGCCCCGGAGCCGCAGCCGGGGCCTTTCCTTTCTCTTCCCTCGACCGCTTCGCTCGGGGCAGGCTCGCTTCGCTCGCGTGCCCTGTCGCTGTGCTTTCCTCTCGGGCCAGTGCCGCGCCCGCTCATGTCGGTCGCGGCACGGCACGAGCAGGTCGGCGTTAGGCGCGAAGCCAGGACAGGCGCGCGGCGCGGATCGCCTGGAGCTCGCCGTCGTCGAGCAGTCCGATGCGGCGGCCGACCATCCCGAGAATCCCTCCCGCGAGCATGATCCACGCCTCGGCGTCGGCGTCGCGCTCGGCGACGATCGCGCCCTGCGCCTGGCCGTTGCGGATCAGGCCCGCGAGGAAGTCGTGCACCTCGCGCATGTGCCGGCGCACGGCCTTGCGGAGCTCGGGATCCTCCGACGCCTCGCCGAGCGCCTGCACCCACAGCTCCGCGAGCTGGAGCTTCGCGGAGCGCACGGAGAAGTGCCCCTTGCCGATCGCCTCGACCGCGTCGCACGCGTCGGAGCTGGCGGCGACGGCCTGTTCCCAGCCGGCGCGCGCCTTCTCCCAGACGTGCTCGAGCGTGGCGAGATAGAGGTCGCGCTTCGACGCGAAGTGGCGATAGATGATCGGCTCGGAGATTCCGGCCGCACGCGCGATCTCGGCCGTCGTCGTGCCGCGGTAGCTCCCCTCGACGAAGAGACGGGCGGCGGTCTCGAGCAGATGCGCGCGACGGCCGGCGGCCGCCATGCGCGGCGCAGCGGCCGTGCTCATGCCGCCATCTCCAGCACGTGCGCCCGCTCGACGGCCGGCCGCGTCCGCACGAGGACGACGGCGACGATCGCGGCGCCGAAGCTGATCGCGGCGCTCACCGCGAGAGCGGCGTGGAGACCGTTGACGTAGTCCTGCGCGGCGCCGAGCGTGTGCGGCGGATGATGGATGTACGACGCGAGGATCGCACCCATCACCGCGATCCCGAGCGAGCCGCCGACCTGGCGGAAACTGTTGAGGACGCCCGAGCCGACGCCGGCCTTGTCCACCGGAACGGCGCCCATCGCGGCCGACGTCATCGGCGACATCGTGATCGCCATCCCGACCCCTCCGACGAGAAGCGCCGGCAGCAGCGTCCAGAAGTCCGAGTGAAGCCCGATCCGCTGGTAGAGCAGGAGGGAGACGCCGAGCAGCGTCATCCCGGCGCCCATCAGCCAGCGCGAGCCGATGCGGTCGGAGAACCTCCCCGCAACCGGGGCGATGAGGATGATCAGCACCGTCATCGGCAGGAAGATCAGACCGGCCTTCGTCGGCGAGTAGCGAAGGATGTTCTGGACGTAGAGCGAGACGAAGAAGAAGACGCCGAACATCGCGAGCGAGACCATCATCGCCACGAGGTTCGCGCCGGCGAAGGCACCGATCCTGAACAGCGACAGGTCGAGCATCGGCAGCCGCTGCCGCGCCTCGAGGAGGATGAGCGCGACGAGGAAGACGACCGCGGCCGCGAAGAGACCGAGGATCTCCGGCGAGCCCCAGCCGTGCCGGTTCCCCTCGATGAGCGCGTAGCTCAGCGAGAAGAGGAAGCCGATGGAGGTGAGCAGACCCGGCAGGTCGATGCTCTGCTCATGCGACGTGTCGCGCGACTCGCGGATCACGAGCCGGGACACGACGATGCCGAGCGCGCCGATCGGGACGTTGATGAAGAAGATCCAGTTCCAGTTGACGTTCTGCGTGATCAGGCCGCCGATGAGCGGGCCGATCGCAAGCGCAAGCGCCGAGACGCCGGCCCAGATCCCGATCGCCTGGCCGCGCTGCTTCGGCGGGAACGTCGCCACGACGATGGAGAGCGTCGCGGGGTTCATCAGCGCCGCACCGACGCCCTGCACGGCGCGCGCGGCGATCAGGAGGTCGATCGTCGAGGAGAGGCCGCAGGCGAGCGAGGCCAGCGTGAAGATCACGATCCCCGTCATGAAGATGCGTCTCCGGCCGAACATGTCCGCGAGCTTGCCGCCGGTGATCATGAGGGACGCGAAGGTCAGCGCGTACGCGACCACGACCCACTCGAGCGACGCAAGCGTCACGTGGAGGTCCTTCTCCATCGTCGGCAGCGCGACGTTCACCACCGTGTTGTCGAGCATGATCATGAACAGGCCGAACGAGACGGCCATGAGCGTCCACCACTTGCGATTTTCCTCAGCGACCAGTGCCGCCAGAACGCGTGCCTTCACTGCGACTCCTTCCGAGCTATGAGCTCCTAACGCAACGAAGCACGGGCCGCTTGACCGCGCTGGGCGGCACGCTGCCGCGTCCTCGGTCGCGCAAATAGCTCTGCTATTCGCGCTCCCTGCGTCCTTGCATCGCACTCGCCCATCACGCCCAGTCAGCGCGTGGTCATTCCGTTAGGAGCTCTAAGTTAGTGCCCACTAGGTTAGCGCGCGCTAACTTCGCTACGCAAATGCTGCGGTCTCGGAGGTTTTCGCCTGATAGGCTGAAACCATGAGGATCGCGCTCGCGCAGATCGACCCCGTCGTCGGCGACCTCGACGGCAACCGGACGCTGATCCTCGAGCGCGTGCGCGAGGCGCGCGACGCAGGCGCCGACCTCGTCGTCCTCCCCGAGCTTGCGGTGACCGGGTATCCGCCCGAGGATCTGCTCCTCCGCCCCGGCTTCGTGCGCGCGGCGCAGGCGTGCACCGCGGCGATCGCGGCGGAGGTGAGCGGCATCGTCGCGCTCGTCGGCACGCCGCTCTTCGACGGCGCGCTCTACAACGCGTGCGCCGTCTGCCGCGACGGCGCGATCGAGACGTACGCGCGCAAGCGGCACCTCCCGAACTACGGCGTCTTCGACGAGAAGCGGTACTTCACGTCAGGCGAGAAGGCGACGCTGATCGAGGTGGCCGGGACGAAGGTCGGGGTCACGATCTGCGAGGACATGTGGGTTCCCGGGCCGCCGACGACCGAGCTCGCCGCAGCCGGAGCCGAGCTCATCGTCAACCTTTCGGCCTCGCCGTTCCACGTGGGCCGCGAGCGCGAGCGCGAGGAGATGTTCGCTTCGCGCGCGCGGGAGAGCGGCGTTCGGGTCGCCCTCTGCAACACCGTCGGCGGCCAGGACGAGCTCGTCTTCGACGGGCACTCGCTCTTCATCGAGCGCGACGGCACGGTCGTCGCGCGCGCACCGGGCTTCGCGGAGACGCTCCTCGTCGTCGATCTCGACGAGCCGCGGACGGCCACGCTGGCGCCGATCGAGGACGACCTCGAGCAGATGCGCCGCGCCCTCGTCCTCGGACTCCGCGACTACGTCGAGAAGAACGGCTTCGGCGACGTCGTCGTCTCCGTGTCGGGCGGAATCGACTCCGCGCTGACCGCGGCGCTGGCGGTCGAGGCGCTCGGCGCGGCGCGCGTCCACCTCGTGTCGATGCCGTCGCGCTACTCGTCCACGGCGACGCGTGACGACGCGCGGTTGCTGGCGGAGAATCTCGGCTGCGCTTTCCGCGAGCTCGGGATCGAGCCCGTCGTCGAGGCGGCGACGGGCGTCCTGGCCGAGTCGTTCGCCGGCCGCGAGCCGGATCTCGCCGAGGAGAACCTCCAGGCACGCGTGCGCGGGACGCTCCTCATGGCGCTGTCGAACAAGTTCGGCTGGCTCGTCGTCACGACCGGGAACAAGTCGGAGCTCTCGGTCGGGTACGCGACGCTCTACGGCGACATGGCCGGCGGCTTCGCGCTCCTCAAGGACGTGTTCAAGACGGATGTGTTCCGGCTCTCGCGGTACCTCAACAAACAGGCCGGCCGTGAGCTCGTTCCCGAGACGACGATCGAGCGGCCGCCGTCGGCGGAGCTGCGCGAGGGCCAGCGCGACGAGGACTCGCTGCCGCCCTACTCCGAGCTCGACCGGGTGCTCGAGGCGTACGTCGAGGAGGACCGGACACTCGAGGAGCTCAGCGCGGACGGCTTCGACCCCGACGTCGTCGCGCGCGCGGTCGCGCTCATCGACCGGTCGGAGTACAAACGCCGTCAGGCCCCGCCGGGCGTCCGGCTCCGCTTGAAGGCCTTCGGCCGCGACCGGCGCACGCCGATCACGAACCGCTGGCGGAGCTGAGCGCGAGCGCCCCGAACCAGCGGAGCCGCACGTCCCACGGCACGGCGGCGTTCGCGGGCGACGTGGACGGGAGGACGAAGAGCCGCGTGTCGGCGAGCGTCCGCTCCTGCAGGCCCAGCTCGGGACGCTCGCCGAACGTGCCGCGGTATGCCTCCTTGCCGACGAACGCGAGCCAGCCGGGCCGGAGCTCGCGCGCGATCCGTTCGAGCCGCTCGGCCGAGCCGGCGAAGTCGGCGCGCCGCAGGTCACCCGAGCCGGGCGTGGTGCGCGGAGCCGCGTTCGTCACGCCGATCCGCTCCTCGAGCAGCGCGAACTGCTCGCTCGGCTCGTACAGCCGGGACGTGAAGCCGGCCGCGTGAAGGAGGCGCCAGAAGTCGTTGCGCGGATTCGCGAAGTGGGCGTGCGCGGCGGCGGAGACGCGACCGGGGTTGATGCCCACGAAGACGATCCGGAGGTTCGGGCCGAGGACGTCTGGGACGTCGCTATGCAGCTTCGGCCGGGGCAGCTTCGACGTCGGCGTCTTCCGGCCGCGCGTCGATGCGGGCCTCGAAGTCGCGGCGCAGATCCTCGCCGGTGACGGGAAGCTCGTACCGCGGCCGGCGCGGCTCGATCTTGACGATCGTCACCGTCGGGTCCCAGCCGCCGTAGCAGCGGACATAACACTCGGCCTCGCTCAGGGTGCGCAGGCGCCGCACGGACCGCAGCGTACGACCAGGCCCGGACGGCATCTCTGCGACGATGGAGCCATGGCGATCAAGGCCCGCGAGCTCCGTTTCACCGTCGTTCTCAGCCCCGCCGGCGAGCTCCTCGACGAGAACGCCGTTCGGCTCGACGTGCCGGCGGAGTGGACGCCCGAGCACCTCCTGCTCGCCGCGCTCGTCCGCTGCTCGCTCGCGAGCTTCCGCCACCACGCGGAGCGCGCGGGTCTCGCGGTCGGCAACACCTCCGGCTCGGCCCGCGCCCTCGTCACGAAGCGCGAGAGCGACGAGCGCTACGCCGTCGTCGAGGTGGACGTCGAGCTCGCGGTTGCAGTCGAGCCGGAACCGGAGGATCTCGCCGGGCTGCTCGCGAAGGCGGAGCGCGACTGCTTCATCGGCGCCTCGCTCACCGCGAAACCGAGCTACCGCTGGACCGTGAACGGCCGCGCGTGAGTACCACGCTCACGCCGCCGCGCGAGCGGCTCGACCGCGGCGAGGGCTCGGGGCTCGGCCGGCCCTGGAACGTCATCGTCCTCAACGACAACCACAACACGTTCGAGGGAGTCGCGTTCGCGCTGTCGGGCGTGATCCCCGGCGTCTCCTACGAGGCGGGACTGCGGCTCGCCGACCGGATCCACACCGCCGGTCACGCGATCGTCTGGTCGGGATCGAAGGAGCAGGCAGAGCTCTACTGGGAGCAGCTCGGCGGTCACGGCCTGACGCTCGCGCCGCTCGAGCAGGGTTAGCTACGACGCATTGTCGGCCTCGCCGCGGCGGCGGCGTCGGCCCAGCGCTGGTCGTGGCGCCGGATGCGGTCGGGCTCGCGCCCGCGTCGCACCGCGAGCTCGAGCGTGAGTCGCTGGAAGCGCACGATGTCGACCACCGGGTGGCGCGTCGGGATGAGGTCGACCTCGCAGCCCAGCACCCGGAGCGCGGCGGCGGCGGCCGCAGCCCGCTGCGCAGCCACACCTTCTCCTTCGAGCACGAACGCGCGCACGGACTCGTCGATCGCGGCGAGATAGCCGTGCAGCAGCTGCTCGGTTTCATATGGCTCGGCCGCAACCCACGCTCCTTCCCGCTGTTTGAGAACCGCCTCGTGCGCGGTCGGGAGGTCGCGCCCCGCGCCGGCGACGACGAATCGCTCCTGGTCGCCGACCGCGAGGAGCGGCGCGTCGAGCTCAGCCGCGACCGCGTCGGGCAGCCAGGAGACGTCCTCGCCGTGGAGCGCCGCGATCGCGGCGACCGCGCAGGTGTAGCTCGCGGTATGGCACCAGCTCTCCTCTACCGCCGGCGTGCAGACGATCACCTCGTCGCACAGCTCGGCGATCGGCCCGTCGGCCGTGCCGGTCACGAGCCAGCGCGGGCCGCTCCACGCCTCCGCCGCCGCGAGCGTGAGCGGCGTCTCGCCTTCGTGGGAGACGATCACGAGCAGATCCGCCTCGCGGTCGGGCCGGAGCACGAGCTCGAGCGCCTGCACCGCGTCGCCGCCGGTCATCGCCGCGTGGAAGGACGTCCCGCAGCCGGTGAAGAGCAGTCGCGCGCCGTCGGGGAACCGACGGTCGGTCGGCACCCGCGCGAGCCACTCGGGCTGCGCCGCGATCGCGCGTCTCGTCTGCTCGCCGAGCATGAGAGGGAGGTCTATACGATCGAGGAGGGGTGCCGGTCTTCGAACGCAACGTGCTCGACAACGGCCTGCGCGTGCTGACGGCCGACCTCCCGTACGCGCAGTCGGTCTCCGTCCTCATCACGCTCGCGGCCGGCTCGCGGTACGAGACCGCGGAGTCGAGCGGAATCGCGCACTTCTCCGAGCACATGTTCTTCAAGGGGACGGAGCGGCGGCCGAGCGCGCGCGACATCGCCGGCGAGATCGACGCGATCGGCGGCGAGTTCAACGCGTTCACGGGCAAGGAGTCGACGACGTACTACGTCAAGTGCGCCGCGGAGAGCCGCGACGTCGCGCTCGACGTCCTCGTCGACATGCTCCGCCACTCGCGCTTCGACGCGGAGGAGATCGAGCGCGAGAAGGGCGTGATCGTCGAGGAGATGAACATGTACTTCGACACGCCGCGGGACCTGATCGGCGGGGTCTACGAGCAGCTGCTCTACGGGGACCAGCCGCTCGGCCGAGACATCATCGGCACCAAGGAGACGGTCCGCGGCGCGACGCGCGAGACGTTCCTCGACTACCTCGGCCGCTGGTACAAGCCGTCGCGGATGGTGCTCGGTGTCGCCGGGCGGATCGGCGACGGCCTGCTCGAGAAGGCGCAGGAGCTGCTCGGGGATCTCCCCGACGAGCCCACCGGCGAGCCCGAGCCGGTCGCGCCGTACGCGAACGGACGCGTGCGCGTGTTCGAGAAGGCCTCCGACCAGGCGCACGTCTGCCTCGGCGTCCACAGCCTTCCGCTCGACGACCCCGACCGCTATGCCCTCTCCCTGCTTGCGACAGCGCTAGGCGGCGGGATGTCGTCACGGCTCTTCACCGAGGTACGCGAGCGGCGCGGGCTCGCGTACTACGTCCACGGCGTGAACCACAGCTACACGGACGCCGGGACGCTGTACGCGCAGGCGGGCGTCGACATCGCGCGCATCGACGACGCGGTCGCGACGATCGCCGGCGAGCTGCGGAAGATCGCGGCCGAGCCGATTCCCACCGACGAGCTCGAGAAGGCGCGGAGCTTCGCGAAGGGCCGCTTCGTCCTCCAGCTCGAGACGCCGCAGGGGCTGATGATGTTCGGCCTGCGGCGCGAGGTGCTGGAGAAGCGCCTGCCGGACCCGAGCGAGGTGCTCGCGGGGCTCGACGCCGTGACCGGCGAGGACGTCTCGCGCGTCGCGCGGGAACTGATCGCAGACGACCGGTTCCGCCTGGCCGTCATCGGCCCGTTCGACGATCCGGCCCGGTTCGAGACGCTCCTCGACGGCTGACCGATTCACGTCTCCCATCGTGCGGAGGGTCTTGACCCCGGCCGCCTGATAGCGCATCCTAATGCGATCCGCAGGGCGCTCGGCTGGCGCCCTGAAGTTCGGGGCTGGGGTCGGGAGGAACCGATGATGAGATCACGGTCAGGCAACAGCTCGTCCACCCACGACCCGCGGTGGACGGTGATCCTCCCTCGCCGGAGCCGGCCAATGCTCGCCGCTATCGCAGTCCTCGCGCTCGGGGCCACGTCTGCGGGGACGATGGTCGCCGGTGCATCCAACCAGAGGACTGCCGCGACTGACGGCGCGACGTCCTTCGACTTCGGGAGCCTGCGTCTCGGCCAGGAGAGTCCCGTCAAGACGACGAGCTTCCCGCTGGCGACCACCATCGGCGCTCAGCGCAGCCTCATCGAGTCCGTCATCAACAACCCCGCCAACGTGATACCCGACATCGTCTACAACAACGTGGTGATCCTCACCGGCGCCCAGGTCAAGGCCGTGGCGACCGCCGCACTCGACGGCCTTCCGGACTCGACGGTGTTGGCGGTCAAGGTGGCCGCGATCTCAATGGACAGCGGAGCCGACTTCGTCCTTTCCGGTAACTGCGCCGGTGCCGACGGCGCCACCACGCCGACGTGCACCGTTGGCGTCCAGTTTGCTCCCCACCACGGCGGGGCGCTAACTGACGGAGTTTCGGCCGGGCTCACGGTCACGTCGGGCTACAGCGAGATCTTGAACGCCGTCGCCGCGCAGCTCGCCTCCCTGATCGGGCTGCCGACCGTGCTCGTCGACGCCGTGATCGGTCTCGTCTCGGACCAGATACACCCCATCGTGGACGAAGCGATCAACGATTCGATTCCCAAGCCCTTCCTCACCGTGAAGGGGTTCGGCACCGTGACCATCGCCGTGCCGGCGAGTTTGCCCGTTGCCGAAGGGCAGCACGGTGCCCATGTCATCGACGTCCCGGTCACGCTCGACTCGCCTTCGACCCTGGACGTGCACTTCCGCTTCAAGACGGTCGACGGGACTGCCAAGGCCTCCGACCACGACTACAAGGCGGCATCCGGCAAGGGAACCGTGCCTGCAGGGTCCAGCTCGACCGTTGTGCCGGTCTCGATCTACGGCGATACAAAGCTCGCCGCCAACGAGTACTTCCGGGTCAAATTGTCGTCACCGTCGAGCTCGGTGCTCGGGCCGACCGCCACCACCAAGGTGGACATCCTCAACGACGACGTCCCCACGGTGCACGCAGTCGGCTCGACGGTGCCAGAAGGCGCACCGGCGTACTTCTCGCTGGCACTCTCCCAGCCGCTGGACCGCCCCCTGACACTCAAACTCCGGCTGGTGCCGGCCACGGCAAAGGCTGCACGCTATGGCCCGTTGAGCGCATCGACCGTTACCTTCGACGCAGGAGTCACAGGACCGCTCTTCGTATCGTGCCCTACGCTTCTCGATCACCGCAAAGAGCCGGCCGAGGCTTTCAAGCTCGAGGTCGCGGGAGCCAAGCACAAAGTGTCGGCTTACGCCCACATCGACGCCAACGATTCCTAGCTAGAGGGTTGATGTGAAATCGAGCCCGTTCGGGGCCGCAGCCCGTCAGCGGCCGGAGCGCTCGGCGTCGAGCTTCGCCTGAGCGCGCTCGGCGAGCTCGCGGGTGCGCTGCGCGTTCGCCCTCGCGCGCTCGCTCCACGCGGCGATCTCGGCCCGCTCAGTCTCGGTCAGCTTCCTCTTCTTCCTCATCGTCGCCTCCTTCCAGCAGGTGGACGATCGCATCCACGCCAACCACGATGTCGCTGACGTTGACGAGTAGAGCAACGACTTCGTCCCGCGTGATGAGCGGCTCGGCCACATGGGGAGCTTCGTCGAACACGCGTGGACGCGCCATCGTCCGGCGGGAGTACGGGACCGCGCGCCGACCCTCGAGGGCCCGGCGCTTCGAACTAACCGCGGAGTGCGGCGCTTTGTGTGTCAGGTCGGCGGTCCAGTTGGCACCTGTCCCGGATCCGCCCGTTGGAGTGCCTTCGACCCGCGTCGCGTCCGTAGAAGGTGCGTTCATACCACTTCGGTCTGACGGCGCCTAGCCCTCCTCCTGCTTTTCATCTGCCGCGCGCTTCGAGATCTCGTCGACGACCGTTGGATCGGCGAGCGTGGTCGTGTCGCCGAGCGCCCGGTCGTTCGCGACGTCGCGGAGCAGGCGGCGCATGATCTTGCCGCTGCGCGTCTTCGGAAGCTCCGGCGTGAAGACGATGTTCGCCGGCTTCGCGATCGCGCCGATCTTCTGCGCCACGTGGTTGCGCAGCTCCTCGAGCTTCTCGACGGAGCCCTCGGCGCCGCCCTTCAACGTCACGTACGCGACGATCGCCTCGCCCGTCACCGAGTCGGCACGGGAGCAGACCGCCGCCTCGGCGACATCGTGGTGGTCGACGAGCGCCGACTCGACCTCGATCGTCGAGATGCGGTGCCCGGAGACGTTCATGACGTCGTCGATGCGGCCGAGGAGCCAGAAGTCGCCGTCGCGGTCGATGCGGGCGCCGTCTCCGGCGAGGTAGACGTCTTCGTACTTCGCCCAGTACGTCTCCCGGTAGCGCTGGTCGTCGCCGAAGATGCCGCGGAGCATCGCCGGCCACGGCTTCTTCAGGACGAGATACCCGCCGCCGCCGGGGCCGACCTCGTTCCCCTGCTCGTCGTAGACCGCGGCCGCGACGCCCGGGAACGGCCGCGTCGCCGAGCCCGGCTTCAGCGTCGTGACGCCCGGGAGCGGCGTGATGAGGACCATCCCCGTCTCCGTCTGCCACCACGTGTCGACGACCGGTGTGCGATCGCCGCCGATGTGCTCGCGATACCAGATCCACGCCTCGGGATTGATCGGCTCGCCGACCGAGCCGAGCAGGCGGAGCGACGAGAGGTCGTGCTTCTCGGCGTGCTCCGGCCCCCACTTCATGTGCGAGCGGATCGCGGTCGGAGCCGTGTAGAGGATCGTCACGCCGTACCGCTCGACGATCGACCACCAGCGATCCTTGTCCGGGTAGTCCGGCGTCCCCTCGTAGAGGACGGACGTCGCGCCGTTGCAGAGCGGCCCGTAGACGATGTAGCTGTGGCCGGTGATCCAGCCGATGTCGGCGGCGCACCAGTACACGTCCTCGGGCTTCAGGTCGAAGATGTAGTGGTGCGTCGTGGCGACGCCGGTGAGGTAGCCGGCCGTCGTGTGGATGATCCCCTTCGGCTTCGCGGTCGTGCCGCTCGTGTACATGAGGAAGAGCAGGTCCTCGCTGTCCATCGGCTCGCACGGGCACGACTCGGGATCGTCGGAGCAGTCCTCCTCGAGCTCGTGCCACCAGTGGTCGCAGCCTTCCTGCATCGGCACGTCGTTGCCGGTGCGGCGGAGGACGACGCAGCTCGTCGTCACCGGCGCCGCGGCCATCGCCTGGTCGGCGACCTTCTTCAGCGGCACCGTCGAGCCGCGCCGCCACGCCTCGTCCTGCGTGATCAGCACCTCGCACTTCATGTCGTTCATCCGGCCTGAGAGCGAGTCGGCGGAGAAGCCGCCGAAGACGACCGTGTGCGGCGCCCCGAGCCTGGTGCACGCGAGCATCGCGACGGGCAGCTCCGGGACCATGCCCATGTAGATCGCGACGGGCGTCCCCTTCTTCACGCCGAGCTTCTTCAGCGCGTTCGCGAAGCGGACGACGTCGCGCTGGAGATCCGCGTACGTAATCGTGCGCGTCTCGCCCTCGGGCTCGCCCTCCCAGTGATAGGCGACCACGCCCCCGTTCCCGGCCTCGACGTGCCGGTCGACGCAGTTGAAACAGACGTTCAGCTTCCCGCCGAGGTACCACTTGGCGTAGGGAGGCTCCCATTCGTACAGCTCGTCGAAAGGCTCGAACCAGGTGATGCGTTCGCGGCCTTCCCGCGCCCAGAACTCCTCGAACGGGGCGTCGTAGATCTCGGCCTTTGCGTTCGCCTGGGCGGCGAAGTCCTCGGGGGGTGGATAGCGCCGCTCCTCGAGGAACATCGTCTCGATCGCGTGCCCGGTATCTGTCGACATGGGAGCCTCCCTCGCTTTTTTCTGCTCGTCGTACGTGCGTTACCTGGGTCAGCTCATCATCGGTGCGCCGACCGGAAGCACCGTCTTGCCCGCGACGCCGTTCATCACGCCAGCCGCAGAGGTGTACCAGGCGACTGCCGCGGTCACGATCCCCATCCAGCCGCCGAAGTGGAGCCACCAAGCCGTGCCGCCGTGCGACAGGTTGAAGAAGCCGATCACGAGCAGGATCTCCGTGATCTCCAGTGTCAGGAAGACCATGAAGACGGCCTTGTTCACACGAATGCTGCCGATCAGCATGTACGTGTTGAAGATCGCGAACGCAAACAGGAACCACGCGAGCGCGCTCGTCAGGTCACCGCCCGTGTAGCCGGCAAAGAACCTCGACGTGTCGACGCCCAGCATGACGAACAGGCCGAGCCCCATCCAGAAGGCGCCGTAGGTCGAGAACGCGGTAGCACCGAAGACGTTCCGGTTGCGGAATTCCCACATCCCCGCGGCGAACTGAGCGAGGCCACCGTAGAAAATTGCGGGGCCGATCCAGATCAAGTCCGGAATCCATGACGCGTTATGCCCGCTGAGCAGAAACGTCGTCAACGCGAATCCCGCGAGACCGAGCGGCGCGGGGTCGGCAGCCGGCGTGCTCTCGACGATCGTCACGCCCCGATCGGAAGACAGCGTGCTCATCCACCCTCCTCGATTGGCCGACGCGGGGTGAGCGTTCCCTCGGAGCGTCCCCCGACGCCGAAGTGTCCGCGAGACTCTCGCCTACCGGCTATGCGCTCGTCAAGCATCGGCTTACGAACCGAGTGCTGCCGGAAGTCCTACGGCTCGAGGTCGTACGGGTAGTTCGTGAGGTTCTCGGCGCCGCCCTCGGTGACGAGGACGATGTCCTCGAGGCGAACCCCGCCGTACCCGGAACGGTAGAGGCCCGGTTCGAGGGTGACGACGTCGCCGGCAATGAGCTCCTTCTCGGAGATGATCCCGAGCCCCGGCGCCTCGTGCACTTCGAGACCGACGCCGTGACCGAGGCCGTGGAAGAAGCCGTCGACGAGCGCGACGCCGGCTTCCTTCGTCCGCTGGGTCGGCTCCCCCGCCGCCTCGAAGATCTCGCACGTCCCGTCGAAAATTGCCTTCCCTTCAGCGCCCGGCTTGGTCTCGGCGAGGGCGCGGTCGAGCGCCTCCTTGCAGAGCCGGTGCCACTCGCGGACGTCATCGGGCACATCGCCGACGACGAAGGTGCGGGTCATGTCCGTGAACGCGGCGGACGCGTTGTCGCGCGGCCAGATGTCGACGACGACCGGCGTATGGGGCGGGATCGGGCCCGAGCCCATGTCGTGGCCGACGGCTCCCTGCGCGCCCGGCGCGACGATGTAGTCCTCCGCCGTCGTGTCGTGTGCCGTGAAGGTCGCGCTCATCGCCGCCTTGACGCGCTCGACGGTGAGCGGCTCGCCGTCGAGCAGGAGCTGGTCGCCGTTGATCTCCGAGCGGCGCAGCAGGTCGCGGCACGTGTCCATGGCCGCCTCCGCCGCCTTCTGCGCACGGCGCATCCCGGCGATCTGCGCGTCGGTCTTTGCGCGGCGGCGGTCGTCGAAAACGTCTTGGTCGACGGTGAGCTCGAAGCCCTCCGCGCGCAGCCGGTCGGCGAGCCAGACCGGGAAGCCCTCGGGGACGGAGAAGCTCTTCGAGCCGAGACTCGCGACCGCGCGCACGGTGAGCTGCGCGCGCAGCTCGCGGATCGGCAGTCCCTGCCCGATCAGCTCGTCGATCCCGAACTCCTCGGAGATGTGCACCTCGAACAGCCCGAGCGCGCGCAGGCGCCCCGCCTCCATCGAGCTCGAGAAGACGTGGCGCGCGCCGCCGGCCTCCGCGTAGAGGAACGGATCGGGAACGGCGAGCGGCACCGCGTGGCGCATGTCGGCCGAGCGGATCGAGTCGGCGCAGATCAGGAGATCGGGCACGGGCCGATCCTAGTCGGACAGTTCCCATCCGTGCCTCAGGTGGGAACGGAGATACTCACAGGATGGAGGATGTGACCTTCCCCGTCGGTGCGGCGTGCCGCATCGACGCGCGGACTCCCTGGCGGCAGATAGCCGAGATCCCGGTCGGTCTCGACCCCGAAGGGATCGCAATCGACGCGGGCCGGCGGCGCGCCTTCGTCGCGTGCTCGCGCAGCGACTTCGTCTCCGTCGTCGACCTCGATACGCATGAGGTCGTCACGGAGATCGCGACGGGCGCCGAGCCGATCGACATCGGCTTCGACGAGAAGACCGGACGCGTCTTCTCCGCCGACGCGCACGCCGACCAGGTCACGATCATCGGTGCGGAGACGCTCACCGTCGAGACAACGGTGCCGGTCGGCGGCTATCCGTCCGGGCTCACGCACTCTGCCGAGACGCGACGCCTCTACGTCGGGAACTCGCTCGGCTCGACGATGAGCGTCATCGACCTCGACACGCTCGAGACGCTCGCGACCCTCGAGGCGGAGCCCGGAGCCGGCGCGATCGGCGTCGACCCGACCCGCAAGCTCGCCGTCTGCGTCAACTTCGTCGCCGCGTCGGCGAACTTCTTCGACACCGACACGTTCGAGGAGGTCGGCCGCCTTTCGCTCGGGATCGGCACGTGCGCGATCGGCATCGTGCCCGAGCGCGGCGAGGCGTTCATCGTCAACTCGATCGCCGGCACCGTCTCGCGCGTCGACCTCGACGCGCAGGAGGTCGTGGAGGAGATCCGCACCGGCCAGGCTCCCGTGGGCCTCACGGTCGCTCCCGCGCATGACCGCGTCTACGTGACGAACCGCGGCGCCGGCACGCTCACGGTGATTGGAGTGGCGGACGGGACGGAGTGGACGCAGATCCCCGTCGGCAACGGGCCCGGCGGCGTCACCGTCGATCCGCACGACGGTCGCATCCTCGTCGCCAACGCCGGAAGCCAGACGGTTTCGATCGTCGAGGACCTCCTCGCCGGCCGGCCGCCCGTTCCGGTGACCGACGAGCCGAGCCCGTGGATCGGCAAGCGGCTGCCGAGCTTCTCCCTCGAGGACTACTGGACGGGCGAGCGCCGCACGAACGCCGACTGGGCCGAGAAGAAGTACATCCTCAACTTCTTCGCCAGCTGGTGAGGGCCGTGCAACGCGGAGGCGCCGTTCCTCGAGGAACTGCGGATCTCCGAGGCCGCCCGGTCGGGCGTCGAGGTAGTGCTCGTCGATATCTGGGAGGGAACCCCGCCAAGGCCCGAGGTCGACCGCTTCTGCGAGATGTGGGGCATCAAGGGGCCGATCCTCCTCGACCCCGACGAGACGCTCGCGCGAGAGCTCGGTGTGCGCGGCGTGCCGACGAACGTCATCGTCGACTCCGACGGCACCATCCGTGAATTCGGCGCGTCCCGCCTCGACGAGCTCGAGAGGGCGATCGAATCGCTCCACACGCGGGCGTAGATCACCGCAGCGTCACCCCGAACGAGCGCGTCGGGCCGATCGCGGGCGGCCGGAGGACGACGCGGGCGAGGACGCGGCCGCGCACCGCTCCGCGGTAGGCGAACTGGGCGATGCCGGCGCTGTGCGGCAGGAGGTCGAATCGCCGCGCCCGGAGGGTCGCAAACGATTTCCCGTGACGGCTCAGGACGAGCTCGAGGCCGGGGCCGCCGATCCGCTCGGCGACGTTGCCGCGATTGGCGAGGCGCAACGAGAAGAGCCGTGCCGCCCCGTGGCGGCGCACCGAGAGCGCCCGCGGCACGACGTGGTGGACGATCGTGCCCGCGACGCGCACGAGCACGACGACGCCGACCCGGAGGAGGACGTGCACCTTCTTGTTCGCCGGCGGCTGCGTCGTGAGGAGAACGAGCGCCGGATGGTCGCCGGGCCGCGCCCTCGCAGGCGGCTTCGCGGTCACCCGGAACGACGCGGTCGCGTGCGGAGCCAGACGGAGCCGGTGCGGTCGTGCCCGCAGCCAGCCAGCGGCGCCCCGTGCCGCCTCGATCCGCGGCTTGCCGTGCAGCGTGCGCGCAAAGCCGGCGCGCGTGACCGTGACGACGAGCGGCCGCGCGCCGGGGTTCCGAACCGTGATCGACGCGGTCGACGCCCCCTTCAGCTCGAGTCGCAAGGGGCTGACGCCGAGCGCGGCAGCCGGGACTCTGCCGGCTGCCGCGCTGGGAATCAGAGCCGCCGCGACGATCGCTGCGACGCCGAGCAATTTCACTGGGCGATCACCGTGTACGTGATCGTCGCCGCGTAGTGGCCGGACGGCAGGGACGGCAGAGGAGACACGAAGCCGACGTTCGTCGTCCAGACGTCGCCGTCCGTCGCGCTCACGGCGTTCGTCGTCCCGAGAAGCAGGTCGGGATCGGGAGGAACCGGCACCGCTGCGAGCGCCGCGTTGTCGACCCCGATGCCGAGCGGGAGGTCGTGCGGCGTGAACGCGGTGCGGTCCACCGTCAGCGAGTAGCCGCTCGAGTCGGTGCTCGTGACGGTGACGTGCTCGACGAGCGGAGCGGGGGTCGTCCCCGGCATGACGGAGCCGAAGTTCAGCGTGTCGTGGTCGACCGCGACGGAGATGACGGGCTGAAGGTCGACGCCGACCGTGCCGCCACCCGGGTTTCCGCCGCCGCCGCCGCCGGACGAGCCTGAGCATGCCGCAGCGGCCGCGGACGAGTTGAGCGGGTTCGGTGTGCCCGCGGTGAAGTCGGAGGAGTTGTCGTCGGCGTCGGTGCAGGACGATCCGCCACGCACGAGCGCCGTGGTCGAGGTGAGCGCCGGCGCCGGAGCGCTGCCCTCGTATTGCGTGGCCGAGCCCCAGCCGACGAGGTCTTCCACTCCCGCGCCGGCATTGACGACCTGAACCTTGCCGCCGGAGGTGGCGAGGTTGGACGTCCCTGTGGCGTCGGAAGCGGGAAGCGCCGATCCGTTGGCGCCGCCGGAGGCGAGCCCGACGAGGTAGTGGCCGCCGGCGGGAATGGAACCGTCCAGCGCGGTCGAGGCCCACGTCGTTCCCGTGGCTGAGGCGTACTGGAGCGTCCAGCCCACGACCGAGGCATCGCTGCTGCCGCGGTTGAAGAGCTCGACGTAGTCGTTCGCGTACGGAGCGCCGGAGTTTCCGCCTGCGGCGAAGACCTCCGAGACGACGATGCTGCCGGCGCCGCTGCCGCTCGCGGACGAAGCCGCAGCGAGGACGCCGATGACGGTGAGAAGCACGAGGAGTTTTTTCATGCCTCCGTCGTACCGGCCTGCTTCGCGCGCCGAAAGTGTCCTTTGCGAAGTTGGCGCGAAGGCACTACACGGGCGTCAACGAGCGGACGTCAACTCATGAGACGCACGGCGAACCAGAGGCCCGCTACCCCGCCGAGCACGCTGAGCAGGAGCGACATGCCGCCGAACGCGCTCCCTCCCCACGCCTCCGGGACGAGCCCGCCGACGACCGAGCCGGCGCCGACGCAAAGCCAGATGACGCGCCTGTCCATAGAGGAAACATCGGCTGCGGTGGTCGAGGACTGAAGGCGGCGGGTAGATTCGCACTGTGGATGCGCTCGAGAGAGCACGGGAGGTCGCTGCGGGCTGGGACGAGCGCCTCCGCGCGGGCCTACCGTCGGACGTCGAGATCTACGACGCGCACACGCATCTCGGCAACGACATCGACGGGATGGTCGGCGACTACGACGAGCTCGTCGGCGGGATGGACCGCTACGGCATCGCGCGCGCGAACATGTTCTGCCTCGACGAGCCCGAGCGCGGGCCCGGCTTCCGCTTCGGCAACGACCGGACACTGGAGTTCGCGGCGCGCGCCGGCGGCAGGCTCGTCCCGTTCGTGCGCCTCGCCCTCGAGGAGGGCCCGGTCGAAGAGGCGACACGCTGCCTCGACCTCGGCGCGCGCGGGATCAAGCTCCACCCCCGCGCCCAGAAGTTTCTGCCCCACGACGACCGGCTCGCTCCGATCTTCGCACTCGCTGCGGAGCGTGGCGTCCCGATCCTGATCCACGCCGGTCGCGGTCTGCCGCCGATCGCCGAGGGGCTCGAGCGCCTGGTCGACGCGAATCCCGGCACCCAGCTCATCCTCGCCCACGCGGGAATCGCGGACCTCGCGAACCTCGCCTTCCGCTTCGCCGGCAAGCGCGGCGTCTTCTTCGACACGTCCGTCTGGAGCGCCGTCGACCTTTCCTGCCTGCTCCGCCTCGTACCGCCCGAGCAGATCATCTACGCCTCGGACTATCCATACGGGAACTTCCCGGGCGCGCTACTCCTCGCGCTACGAGTCGCGCGCGCCGCCGGTTACGACGAGCGGCAGATGCGCGAGATGTTCGGCGGAACGGCGGCGCGCATCACAAGCGGCGGTGAACCGCTCGAGCCGTCGCACGTGGCAGGGGCCCCGGTACTCTCGCAGCCGCTCCCGCACGCGCGCATCCACCAGTATCTGTCCACGGCCCGCCCCCTCCTCTTCACCGGCGGCCCCGACGACTTCGAAATCCTCGGCCTCCCTCTGAACGCGACGGAGGAGCCGAACGGTTTCCACCGTGAGGAGCTCGACCAGATCCGGGAGCTGCTCGTCGCCGCGCGTGATCTCTGGCAGGTCTTGCCGGAGGTGGCCGAGACCGACCGGAGCGGCGCACGGCGCACGACCGGCCGGCTCCTTCAGATCGCCGACCTGATCGCGGTGACGAGTGTCTGAGGTCCGGTTGACAGTCAACGGGGAGGAGCACGTCCTCGACGTGGCCGTCGGGACGTCGCTGGCTTCGGTCCTCCGTGACCGGCTCGGCCTGACGGGCACGAAGATCGCGTGCGCGGAGGGCCATTGCGGCGCGTGCACCGTCCAGGTCGACGGCGTGCCGCG
>DATKRA010000085.1:0-6628 GCA_035532455.1 Gaiellaceae bacterium
GATCGAGCGTGGCAGCTTCGGCAGATACCAGTTCCACTCGCCGAGCAGAGTCATCGTGGCCGGCAGGAGCACCGCGCGCACGATCGTCGCGTCGATGAGGATCGCGACCGCGAGACCGACGCCGAGCTGCTTGAACATGACTTCGGGGAGGATCGCGAAGATCGAGAAGACGCCGACCATGACGATCGCGGCGCTCGTGACGACGCCCGCGGTCGACTTGATCCCCTCCGCGACCGCTTCGGTGCTCGTCCTCCCGTCGAGGCGTGTCTCGCGGATCCGGCTGAGGATGAGGACGTGGTAGTCCATCGAGAGGCCGAACAGCACGACGAAGAGGAAGAGCGGCAGCCAGTCGATCACTCCGCCGAGGTCCTGGGCGCCGAGTAGCCCCCGGAGGTAGCCGTGCTGGAAGACGAGCGTCACGACGCCGTACGCGGCGCCGACCGAGAGCAGGTTGAGCGCGATCGTCAGCAGCGGGATGACGAGCGACCGGAACGTGAGCAGCAGCAACAGGAACGCCAGCCCGAGCACGAATCCGAACACGTAGGGCAGGTGCGTCTTCATCGTCGTGGTGAAGTCGTGGGAGGCGGCCGTCGTTCCGCCCACCCAGGCGTGTACCCCCGGGACCGCGCCGACCGTCGCGGGGATGACCGACTGCCGTAGCGTCGCGAGCGCCCGGTCCGAGCGAGCGTTCGTGCCGTTGCCGGCGAGCGAGACGGTGACGGCGGCCACGGTGCGATCTCGGGAGACGGTGACGACGACCGGGCCGCCCATCTCGCCGGTCGCGAGAGCGGCCTTTCCCATCCGGGCGATCGCGCGCTGCACCGGAGGCGTCGTCACGTCCTTCGCCTGGACGACGACGAGCGCCGGGATCGGGCCGCCGGGGAACGCCTGTTGAATCCGGTCGTACGTCTGCATGATCGGGAGGCCCTTCGGCATCCCGACGAGACCCGGGTTGACCGTGTGCATGCCGAGCGCCGGAACTGCGGCCGCGAGGAGCAGTCCACCCGAGAGCGCGAGCGACACGACGGGGAAGCGGAGCACGCGGTCGATCACCCAACTCCAGGCGCGCGACTCCCCTCGTTCCTCCCGCCGGCGCGCGATGAACGGCGCGCGGCCCTTCTCGACGGCGTCCCCGAGCCGGGCGATCGCCGCCGGCAGGACGGTGACCGAGCCGAGCACGGCGATCGCGACGACCGTCATCGTTCCCATCGCCATCGAGGTGAAGACCGCGTTACCGGCGAAGAACATCCCCGCCATCGCCGTCATCACCGTCAGGCCCGAGACGAGGACGGCGCGGCCCGAGGTCGCCGCGGCACGCGCGAGGGCGTGTTCATTGTCGAGGCCGGCCCGGCGCTCGGCGAGCTTTCTCCGCAGATAGAACATCGAGTAGTCGACGCCGACGGCGAGGCCGATGAGTGCGACCACCGCGTCGGTCTGGCCCGCGTTGACCGGCACGAGGTGGCTCAGCGGCCCGAGCAGCCCGAGTGCGGCGAGCACTGCGGTGAGGCCGAGCAGAAGCGGCACCCCGGCCGCGACGAGCGAGCCGAAGGCGAAGACGAGGATGATCAGGGTGACCGGGACGGACATGATCTCGGCCGTCTTCGCATCCCCGACGAAGGCGTCGAAGAGCGCACGGTTCGCGCTCGCGGCGCCGAACTCCTCGACCCGCACCTGCGGGTAGGCGCGCGCCGTGGCCGCGGCCGCCTCGAGTGCCGGCACGACGTTCTTCTGCGCCTGGTTGAAGTCCCCGGCGACGCTGAAGGTGACGAGCAGCGACCGGCGGTCCGCGGAGCGGAGCATCCGGTTGGCCGGCGAGAGCGGCGAGCGGATCAGCGTCACGGTCCGGATCCGCTCGAGCCGGCGGACGAGGAAGCGGGTCGCGCCGGCGAGCGCCGGGTCGCCGATCCGGAGGGAGCCCTTCCCCTGCAGCAGGACCTGCTCGCCCGAGTGGGACGGGAACGCCTGCTCGTACGTCGCGAGTGCCTGCCGCGCGTCGCCGTTCGTCTGCTCGACGTCGGTCATGTACTTCTGGCCGACCACCATCCCGATGGCGTAGGCGCCGACGACGAACGCGAGCCAGCCGAGCACAGCCTTGCGGCGATGGCGAGCGCTCCAGCCGCCGACGGTCGCGGCAAGGTTCCGGCCGGGTGACGCCGACTCGTCCACACCGTCGACGCTACGACGGCCGTCCTCGTTCCGCGTCCGGCGACTTCCGGAGCACGGCTCTGTAGGAAGTACCTAGGCGGCTTTGCGCTCGCGTGCGGCCGTCAGGATCTTCTCCGCCTCGCTGCGGTTCCCCCAGCCGCGCGTTTCGGTCCGCTTCGACGGCTCGAGATCCTTGTAGCGCTGGAAGAAGTGCTCGATCTCGTCGCGCAGCTCGTTCTGGACGTCGTGGATGTCGGCGACGCGCTCGAACGTGGGGTCACCGAGCGGCACGCACAGGAGCTTCTCGTCGGGGCCCTTCTCGTCCTCCATGTGGAAGACGCCGATCGCGCGAACGCGGATCCGGCAGCCGGGGAACGTCGGGTCGGAGACGAGCACGAGCGCGTCGAGCGGGTCGCCGTCCTCCGCGAGCGTTCCCTCGACGTACCCGTAGTCGGCGGGGTACGCCATCGCGGTGAAGAGCCGGCGGTCGAGGACGATGCCGCCGAGCTCCTCGTCGAACTCGTACTTGTTCCTGGAGCCGGACGGGATCTCGACGAAGACAACCGAGTCGGTCATGGCGCGAGTGCGTTCTCGAGATCGGCGAGGAGGTCCTCCGCCGACTCGATCCCGACCGAGAGACGGACGAGGTTCGGCGGCGCCGCGAACGGCGCGTCGGCGGAGGCCGCGTGCGTCATCCGCGCCGGCACCTCGATGAGGCTCTCGACGCCGCCGAGAGACTCCGCGAGCTGGAACAGCTTTGTCGCGCCGGCGATGCGCGCCGCCTCGTCCGGCGACTCGGCGAGGAACGAGACCATGCCGCCGAAGTTCCGCATCTGGCGCGCCGCGATCGTGTGGCCGGGATGGTGCGGGAGGCCGGGGTAGAGGACGCGCTCGACGCGCGAGTGCCGCTCGAGCATCGAGGCGACCGCGACCGCGTTCTCGCAGTGCTGCCGCATCCGCACGGCGAGGGTCTTGATCCCGCGCAGCACGAGCCAGCTGTCGAACGGGCCGGGCACCGCGCCGAGCGACTTCTGGAGGAAGCGGAGCTTCTCGCCGATCGCCGCGTCGTTCGTCGCCGCGAACCCGCCGACGACGTCGGAGTGGCCGCCGAGGTACTTCGTCGTCGAGTGCATGACGACGTCGGCGCCGAGCTCGAGCGGGCGCTGGAGGTACGGAGTCGCGAACGTGTTGTCGACCACGAGCATCGCGCCCGCGGCGTGCGTCGCCTTCGCGGCGGCGGCGATGTCGACGATGTTGAGCATCGGGTTCGACGGGCTCTCGATCCACACCATCCGCGTCGAGTCGTCGAGATGCGCGCCGAGATTCGCGAACTCCTCCGCCGGCAGGTACTCGAAGCGGTAGCCCTTCGGCTCGTAGACGAGCGACGTCATGCGGTAGACGCCGCCGTAGACGTCCGCGATCAGGACGACTCGGTCGCCGGGGTCGAGGAAGTGCATGAGCGTCGTCGTCGCGCCGAGCCCGGAGGAGTACGCGACGCCGTGCTCCGCCGACTCGAGCGACGCGAGCGCGGTCTCGAGCGCCTTCCGCGTCGGGTTCGCGACGCGGGAGTAGTCGAAGCCCTTGTGCTCGCCGACCGCGTCCTGGACGTACGTCGACGTCTGGTAGATCGGCGTGATGATCGCGCCGGTTGCCGGGTCGGGCTCCTGCCCCTCGTGGATGGCGCGCGTCTCGAAGTCCACCCGCTGAGTCTAGGCGAGCGCCTCGGCTAGAAAGCGCCGAGCGTGAGGTAGCACGAGGTCGCTCCGTGCCCAGCCGTCGATGTGGCCGAGCCCGGGCAGGATGACGCTCCGGCCGTCAGGAAGGGCGGCGACGGCGGCGTCGACGTGTTCCGCCTCCTGCTCGCCGGCGACGATCAGGACCGGAGCTCCGATGCGGGGGAAGAGCGGCCATGGGCTCCGCCCCGCGAAGTCCTCGCAGCTGCGGGCGAACACCTCGTCGTCGGTCTCGCAAAGATGCTCGAGGAGCCAGGCGGGTGACGGCGCGTCGCCGAGGAGCGAGCGGAGGCCGCCCGTGCGCACTGCGGCCGCCGTCTCGTGCCAGCCGGCCGGGTCGTCGTCCGGCCCCTCGACGCCACCCGAGGCGATGAGCGCAGCCACACGCGCGGGCGCGGTCGCGGCCAGCTCGTACCCGACGCGCGCCCCCATCGAGTAGCCCCAGAACGCGAAGCTCTCCACGCCCTGCGAGTCCATGACCTCGAGCACGTCCGCAGCCATGTCCGCGGGCGTGTACGACTCCGCGGGCGGCGTCTTGCCGCGGCCGCGGTGATCGACCAGAACGATCCGGTAGCCCTCGAGTCCGTCGGCGTAGCCGGCCATGCGCCACATCCGCAGGTCACCGCCTCCGCCCGTGTGCAGGACGAGCGGGAAGCCGTCGCCTTCGACCTCGTGGTGAATCACCGCTCGACCCTATCTGCCCCGACGAACTCGGCCAAGCTCGCGAGTGGCTCCGCCAGATCGACCGGCTTCTCGCCGTCCTCCCACCACAGTCCCTTGACTCGCAGCACGCTCTCGCGGCGGTCGAAGACGGGCTCGATCCGCCCGACGAGCCGGTCGCCGTGGAGGATCGGGAGGACGTAGTAGCCGTACTCCCGCTTCGCTGCCGGCACGTACATCTCGAGGCGGTAGTAGAAGTCCCAGAGCGCCTCGGCGCGATTGCGGTCGTGAATGAGTCGGTCGAACGGCGAGAGGAAGGTGATCCGGCCGGGGACGGGGCCGTCGGCAGCCTCGGGATGCGCCACGAGCCGCCCGCGGTCGAGCCGCACGCCGACTGCGCGGAAGCGCTGCTCCTCGTAGATCGCGAGGGCTTCCCTCAGCGGGAGCGTGGGCGTCTCGGGATACCACCGCTCGGCGAGGTCCCAGACTCGCTGCTTGCCCCGGCGGCCGACGACGGCGACCTTCCCGACCTCTGCGAGCACCTCGAGCATCAGGCCCATCTGCCGCGCGCCCCACCACTCGTGCCGATCGTGCCCTGCACGGCTCTGGTGCGTCTCGATCTCGCGCGAGAGCAACGGCCCGCGCTCGCGCAGCTCCTTGAGGACGTATCGGCTGAAGGCGGTGTTCGCCCGCAGGTACGCGCGACGACGCGCGTCGATCGGCCTGTCGTTACGCCGCATGAACGCCTTGAGCAGCGGGAGATCCTCGCTCGGGTAGAGAAAGGCGTTCCACTCGACGAGCGTCCGCTCCTCCCAGAGGAGACGGTCGAGCTCCGCGACATCGAAGCTCCCGAGGCGGCTCCAGAGGACGAGGTGCTGCGGCGGTGCGACCGACGAGATCGGGTCGAGCTGGAGGAAGCCGAGCCGCCGCACCGTCTCGAGGACGTCGCTCTGGCGGCCGTCGAGGCCCTGCGCCCGCACCGCGATGCGGCGAGCGGTTTCGACGTCGACGGGCACGCCGACAGCCGGTGTCGTCCAGCGCTCCAACATGAGCGCGAATCTAGTTGCGACGCGGTGCGCCGCGAGTGGATAGCCTCCCGATCGTGGCGCGCCGGAAACCGAGGAATCCGTGGACTTCGACGAGCGAGGTCCTCCTCTGGATCCTCTTCGTCGCGCTCATCTTCCCGGCCGCCTTCGCCGGGTATGCGGTGGGCCACTACACGTCGCTCGGCAAGCCGCCCGCGACGGTGACCGTCAACGTCGGCGGCACGGTCACCACGCCGACGACGACCTCCGCCACGACGACGACGAGTTCGTCGGGCGGTCAGATCGCGGCCGGCAGGGCGCTCTTCAGCTCCTCGGGCTGCGCCGCATGCCACACCTTCACGGCGGCTGGCTCGAGCGGCTCAATCGGCCCGAACCTCGACACGGCGCCTGCGACTGACGCGGCGAACGACGGGAACATGAGCCTCGCAGCTTTCATCAAGGAGTCGATCGTCAACCCGAGCGCGTACATCGCGAAGGGTTACAGCGACGGGATCATGCCGAAGACGTTCGGCACGAGCCTCAAGCCGGCGCAGATCGACGATCTCGTCGCCTTCATCCTCTCCGGCACCAAGCACTAGAGGGTCGCCGTCCCTCGATTCGAGGGCTAAAGGTCGACGCCTTTCGCGCCGATGACGGTGGGGTTGTTACATCGCAATCCCTTTCATCCCGCTCGGAAGGAGACCCAACCAATGTTCGATCGCATCAAGACGCGCCTGGCCTCGGAGGAGGGCTTCACCCTCATCGAGCTTCTGGTCGTCATCGTGATTCTCGGCATCCTCGTCGCCATTGCGGTGCCTGCCTACCTGAGCTTCAAGGGCAGCGCGCAGACGGCGGCGGCGAAGTCGAACATCCGCTCGGCCATCCCGGCTGCGGAGCAGCTCAACGTCAACAACGGCAACTACGCCGGCATGAGCGGCGCCGCGCTGCGCACTGCGGCTCCCGGCGTCGGCACCAACGTGAAGGCCGTTGCGGTCAACACGAACGCCGGCTACTGCATCGAGGACTCCGAGGACGGCGGCGCCACCACCTACTACTACGTCGGTG
>DATKRA010000086.1:0-14053 GCA_035532455.1 Gaiellaceae bacterium
CCGCTACCGATCAGCAGTCCAGACTCGTCGTTCGCAAAGACGCCGACGTGCCCGCCCAAACCAACCCCGAAGAAATCGATCGCGCGGGTGACGGTGTTCTCGTCAAAGATGACGGTGCCGCCATTCGGCGATGGGGCCGCAGCCGGGTTATAGCCGCACGTATCCGTACTCGACGCAAAAACGTTGAGCGGCCGCACCGCACTCGCTGTGCCCGCAACAACCACCAGCAGAAGAGCAAGCACAACAAGCGAACCCTTCCCCAAACGACGCTGAAAGACGACACGAAACATTATCTACGTACCCCTCTCTCGATCTATCCCCGGGCAGAAGCGCACTCCTATCCCAGCATGAGTCCCATACACGCCTACAAGTACTCCGGTAGCCCACCAACGCGCCCCATCCAATCGGCTAGTCGACACCACCCCAAAGCCTGGACCCGTTCAATCACCTTGAACGGTTGGTCGACCGGGACGCACTCCTGATGCCGGCGCCGGGATCGAAGCGAGGAGGTTTGAATCCGCCGTGCCCGGCGGAAGCAGAGCTACGGAGTGAAGCCCGCAGATCTCTCGACCCGGATCGACTCGTTCGTCGGCGCGCACGTGGAGCGGCAGATCGTCGCGCACCATCGGAGCCGGCTCGCGAAGCTCGGGCACGAGCGTGCTCTGCGCGCGGAGCGTGGTTGGGCCACGACTGCCACTGCGCCGCGCCAGGGCAACGAGCTCGAGGTTCTCGTGGACGGTGCCGAGGCGTTGGCGACGATCGCCGCCACGATCGAGTCGGCGCGCTCGTCGGTCTGGCTCGCGGGCTGGTTCTTCTCCCCCGACTTCCGCCTGCGCTCCGACAGCGAGAGGACGCTTTGCGATCTGCTCGCGGATCTCGCGGGACGGCTCGACGTCCGGCTCCTCGCGTGGGCCGGGGCGCCGCTCCCGCTCTTTCATCCCGATCGCTCCCAGGCACGAAAGGTGCGCGACGAGTTCGCGACCGGCACGAGCATTCGCGTCGCGCTCGACGCGCACGAGCGGCCGTTCCACTGCCACCACGAGAAGCTCGTGATCGTCGACGGCAACGTCGCATTCGTCGGCGGGATCGACCTCACGTCGTACGCCGGAGACCGCCTCGACGGCGGCGAGCACCCGGCTCGCGGATCGCTCGGCTGGCACGACGCGGCGACGCGGATCGTCGGCCCGGCCGTGGCGGACGTCGCCGAGCACTATCGGCTCCGCTGGCACGAAGTGACCGGGGAGCAGCTCCCGAAGCCTCCGATCCTGGCCGCGGCCGGCGCCACGGAGCTGCAGATCGTTCGCACCGTGCCCGAGAAGATCTACGACGCGCTCCCGCAGGGCGAGTTCTCGATCCTCGAGTCGTACCTCGCCGCTCTCCGCTCGGCGGAGCGGCTCATCTACCTCGAGAACCAGTTCCTCTGGTCGCCCGAGCTCGTCGGGGTGCTCGCCGACAAGCTCCGGAACCCGCCCGACGAGCGGTTCCGCCTCCTCGTGCTGCTCCCCGCGAAGCCGAACAACGGAGCGGACGACACGCGCGGCCAGCTCGGCCGCCTCGTTGCTGCCACCTCGGCCGCGCCCGAGCGCTTCCTCGCCTGCACGCTCCACCAACACGGCGACGACGCGAAGCCCGTCTACGTCCACGCGAAGATCGGAATCGTCGACGACCGCTGGCTCACGATCGGCTCTGCGAACCTCAACGAGCACTCGCTCTTCAACGACACGGAGATGAACGTCGTCTGCGCCGACCCCGCGATCGCGCGCGAAACGCGGCTGCGCCTCTGGAGCGAGCACCTCGAGTGCCCCAGCGAGGACGTCGCCGGCGACCCGGCCGAGCTCATCGACCTTCGCTGGCGGCCGCTGGCGAACGAGCAGCTCGAGCTACGCCGGCAGGGGCGTCCCTACACGCACCGTCTCCACGCCCTTCCGAACGTCTCCCGCCGCGCCAACGTGCTGCGCGGCCCGCTCAGCGGCCTGCTCGTCGACGGCTAAGAGCGAACGATGCGGGCGGTCTTGATCCAGTCGAGCTTCGGGTAGTGCTTGCGGACCCACTGCGCGCCGTAGTTCGCGATGTCCGCTTGATGGTTGCTCGCCGTCTCCTTGTAGCCGTGGTAGAGCCGGCCAAAGACCGAGAAGCCGCTCGTGATGGTGCCGAACGGGGCGAAGCCCATGCTGTCGAGCTGCGTGTTCGCGACGAGGTTCACGAACACCTGAGTCGTCCGGGTGTTCGGGCCCGCGGTCGCGAAGGTGATCGTGCCCTTGAGGTTTTGGCGAGTCACGGGATCGTCCTTGAGGTTGGCGTCCTGCCACGCTTTCGCGATCGCCGGCGTCCCGCTGATCCCCCACTGCACGACGAACCCCGGATCGACGCGGAAGAGCGGCTGGCTGTCGTAGAAGTGGTAGTAGACGAGGTTGTAGAACCGGTCCGCGCCCTTTGGCGCCCACTTGCGGTAGACGGTGACGACGAAAGAGCCCTTCGTCGTCCGGAACTTCGCCTTGAAGACGGCGGGCGCCTTCTTGTGGAGCGACGACGGGTGGAGCAGCGACGTGCCGCTCGAGGCCGCCGCGACGCCCACGGCGACGACGCCGGCAAGAACTGCCGCGAGGACCGACCGCTTCACGGCCGGAAGAGTAGCGTCGGAAACGAGCCGTGTCAGCGCGCTACGACGCTCGGGCGGGAAGAACGCGGCCGCGTACCTCGCCGAGCTCGACGCCGTTGGCGACCCGCCCGCGCAGGACGAGTTCGTCGCCGTCCGCGAGGAAGCGCTCGCCGCGATACAGCTCGATCATCGAGCCCTCGCTCCCCGGCTCGGGACCGGAGATCGTCCCGCTCGCCATGAGGTCGCCGGTGCGGAGCGGCGCACCGTTCGACGTCGCATGCGCGAGCTGCTGCGGCATCGTCCAGTAGAGCGTCTTCGCGTTGCCGCGCGAGATCGTCTCGCCGTTGAGCTCGACCTCGAGCGCGACGTCGAGACCCCAGTCGTGGCCGCCGGCGAGGTGGTCGAGCGGCGGCGGATCCTGCGCGGGCGCCTCGACGCGCGCGTCCTCTAGCAGCGCGAGCGGCGTCACCCACGCCGAGACGGACGTCTGGAACGACTTGCCGAGGAACGGCCCGAGCGGCACGTACTCCCACGCCTGGATGTCGCGCGCGCTCCAGTCGTTGACGAGGACGACGCCGAAGACGTGGTCCGCGAATGCATCGACCGGCACCGTCTCGCCGAGCTCACTGCCGACGCCGACGACGAAGCCGAGCTCGAGCTCGAAGTCGAGGCGGCGGCTGGGGCCGAACGTCGGCGCGTCCTCGCCGGGCGCCTTCCGCTGGCCGTTCGGCCTGACGACGTCGGTGCCGCTGAAGACGACGCTGCCGGCGCGGCCGTGGTAGCCGACCGGGAGCCAGCGCCAGTTCGGCAGCAGCGGCTCCTGGTCGGGCCGGAACATCCGCCCAAGGTTCGTTGCGTGCTCGAGTGAGGAGTAGAAGTCGACGTAGTCCGCGACCACGAACGGGAGACGTGCCGCGCTCGGTGTCAGGCGCGGGCCGTCGTGGCTCTGCGCCGCCTCGATCGCCTGCTTCCACGCGGCGGGACCGGCGGCCATGAGCGGATTGAGCGTCGGCTGGGCGAAGACGCCGCCCAGCGCCGAGAGGTCGACCGCCTCGTCGCCGTCCCGCCACAGCAGGCCCTTCTCACCCGCGCCGAACCCGGTCACAGGATTCCGAGCTCCTCGAGCCCGCCGACCGGCTCGAAGAACGAGCAGCTGCCGATCGAGTGGAAGAGCGAATGGCGGACGTCGGCGAGCTGCGCCGGTGTTGCGGCGCGGTCGCCCCAGCGGAACGACTCCGCGTCGAGCTCGAACGCGCCCGGCGCTGCGCGAAGCGCATCCTCCTCGTCGCCGAACACCACCGCTGCGAGGACGTTGAGAAAGCCGTGCTCGCGCGCTGCAGTGGGATAGGCGTGATGGAGACCGGCCGTCGCCTTGAAGACGATGCCGCGGTCGCGGCAGCCGCGGATGAACTTCGCGACCTCCTCGACCGAGGGCACGCGCTCGCCGCCACAGCGGATCTTCGCGCGAACGCCGCGCGCGGCGATCTCGTCGAGCGGGGCACCCTCGACGTAGATAGCGTCGCCCTGGCGCTCCTCCCCGCCGCCGACCTCCGCGAGCTCGCGGCCGGGCACCTCGGTCCCCGCGGGAACGACGAACCGTCCGAGCAGCCACGCGTGCGGGCTCGCCTGCGCGCGGCGATCCTCCTCCACCGCGGCCGCGAGCTCCATGCGCGCGGGCGGAAACATCGGCGCGTGGTCGAACAGGTGCGAGAGCAGCGCGCGGCGGGCGTCGTCGGGCATCGGGCGGCAGGCTACCCTTCCGGCGGGTCAGGCCCCGCGCGATGGGAGCCTGCGAACCGCGTCAGATCCGGAAGGAAGCAGCGCTAAGTGGTCCCTTCCAGGTGTGCGGTCGGCCTGACCCGTTTTCCCGCTTCGCCCGCTTCGCTGGTGCGGGCCTCGCTTCGCTCGGCGCACCCTGCGCTGTGCTTTCCGCTCGCTCGTGTGCGAGCGGCTCTCGCCGCTCGCGTGCTGACGGCTGGCGGGGGTGGGCCGCGCCCGCGCAGGTCGGGCGCGGCGACGGACGGCGAGGGCGCGTTCTGCTTGAATCGTTCAATGGCCGCTCTCTACCGGAAATATCGTCCCCAGAGCTTCGCGGACGTGGTCGGGCAGGAGGCGGTCGTCCGGACGCTGAGCAACGCGATCACGAGCGGGAGCGTCCGCCAGGCGTACCTCTTCGCCGGGCCGCGCGGCACCGGCAAGACGTCGATGGCGCGGATCCTCGCCAAGTGCCTCAACTGCGCGGAGGGGCCGACGACGACGCCCGACGGCACGTGCCAGCCGTGCCGGACGATCGCGGCAGGCACGTCGCTCGACGTCGTCGAGATGGACGCGGCCTCGCAGCGCGGCATCGACGACATCCGCGAGATCCGTGACCGCGTCGTCCTCCAGCCGGTCGAGGGGCGCTACAAGGTCTACATCCTCGACGAGGCGCACCAGCTGACCGATGCCGCCTGGAACGCGCTCCTGAAGCTCATCGAGGAGCCGCCCCCGCACCTCGTCTTCGTCTTCTGCACGACGGATCTCTCGAAGGTGCTCCCGACCGTGCGCTCGCGCTGCCAGACCTTCGTCTTCCGGCGGCCGCGACTGCAGGACATCGTTCAGAAGCTCCGCATCATCGCCGACGCCGAGGGGATCGACGTGCCCGACCAGGCGCTCGCGCTCGTCGCGCGCGGCGCGCGCGGGGCGTACCGCGACGCCGAGTCGACGCTCGACCAGCTCGCTTCCTCCACCGGCTCGCAGATCACTGTGCAGGCGGTGCTCGAGCTGCTCGGGACCGTTGACGAGGAGTCGCTCTTCACGCTCTGCAACCTCGTCATCGACCGCGACACCGCCGGCGCGCTCACGTTCATCGAGGAACTCTCCGAGCGCGGGCACGACCTCGGCCGTCTCGTCATGGATCTCCTCGAGCACCTGCGCCAGCTCATGCTCGTGCAGCACCTCGGCGAGGTTCCCGCGGCGATGCCCGTCACGGAGGAGACGCGCGAGCGGCTGCTCGCGCAGGCAAACCAGATGGGCGAGCCGACGGTGCTGCACTTGATCGACCTCCTCGCGGTGGCCGTCGACGACATGCGCCAGGGCGGCGACCCGCGCCTGCCGCTCGAGCTCGCGCTCGTGAAGGTCACGCGCCCGGCAGCGGATCTCTCACGCGAATCGGTCGCGTTCCGCCTCGAGCGGCTCGAGCAGGGATCTGTCCCCGCAAGCCCCACCCCTGCAAGTAACAGTCTGGTACAAGCGGAGGAGGCGCCGGCTGCTCCTGTGGCTCCGCCCGCGGCGCCGAGCATCGAGCTGACGGACCTGCAGCAGGCCTGGATGCACACGGTGCTGCCGGCGGTCGAGGAGCGCGGCGGCATCCCGACCGCGTCGATCCTGCGCGAGGCGCATCCGTCCGACCTCCGCGGCGACACGCTCACGCTCGCCTTCCCGCCCGCCGCGCGGTTCCACCTCGATCAGGCGCGCGATCCGAAGAACGCGACGCTCCTCGTCGACGCGCTCTACGACGTGACCGGCCGCCGACTCGAGGTCGCCTTCGAGCTCAGCGAGGAGACGGGGGCCACCCCGCCCGCCGCGCCGGAGGAGCCGGCCGGCGAGGACGAGATCCTCGGGATCTTCACCGACGAGCTGGCTGCCCGCGAGCGGGAGACCTAGCCGGTGCGCGAGCTCCCCAACTGGATCTGGGCGGCGCTCGTCCTCGCCCTCATCGGCGTCGTGATCTGGGGCTGGGCTTTCGACTTCAGCCCGCGGTGAAGCGGCTTCGCGCAATTCGCAACCACGTGATGATCCCGAGGCGCGTGGGCGATACGTGACGACGGCGGGAAGTCGGACGTCCGGACAGCCCCCCGCTCGAGGACTAACCGGGGAGCCATTCGCCGAGCCCGCGCCAGCTGTGACGTTCGCGCACGCGGTGCCGTATCGAGTGTGAGATGAGGAGACTCGCGCTCATCGCGGCTGCGGGGATCGTCCTCGTGGGCTGTGGAACGAGCCACAAATCGAGCCCGACATCCCGGTCGCACTACCCGGTGGTCGTCCACTTACCGCGCATCGAGGCGAAGCCGCCTGGGGTCCGCATGAGCGGTTTCGTCCAATTCATCTCGCCGACGCGCCTCGCGATCACCACCGGGGGAAGCAGCTCGTGCCCGTCCGTTCCCGACGAGCTCGTCGTGATCAGCCGACACGTAATTCGCATCCACCTGATCCCGGGCAGTTGGATCAACCGGGTGCCCGTAGCGCAGGCGCCGCCGGGCGGCGCATGCACGGCCGACTACGGGACGACGCCGATGGTGCTGACGATCGATCCGAAGCTGGTCGACGTGCACCGCCCGCTAACGGTCCGCTTCTTCTACAACGACAGCAAGAAGCCGCTCGTCCGCACCGCCGCTCCGCTCAAGCGCTAGCGGAACAGCCGGCGAAGCGCAAACGCCGCCCGGCGCCAGACGTTCATCGAGTGCTCGTGCTTCTCCGTCGGCGCGAACGCCTTCCCTTCGACTTCGCGGACGTCGGCACCGAGTTGCTCACCGACGCCGCGATGGTCGTCCGGCTCGATGATCTCGCTCGACGCCGGCTCGAGGTACTCCCCGAGCGCGTCGACCTGCGCCGTCGTCAGCGTCAGCTCGATCCGGCCCTCGGTGATCGGGCCGACGCTCTCCGCCGGGACGTACGTCGGCTTCGCGAACGTCGACCGCGCGATCGCCAGGCCGTCGAAGATGTCGGCGTTGTCGTCGCCCGTAACCTCGTCCACGGCGCCCACCTCCGTGCCGTCGGAGGCGTAGACCTTCCAGCCGGGACGGATCATGAGCCAGGAGACGGGGTCGGCCATACGGGGATCGTACGTCCTGGACATGTCCGGGGTCAGACCCCGTCGTGTCCGGAGGGGACCAGTACCCTCCGCCTCATGCTCAGCCCGTCCGTCGACAACCTCGTCGCGCAGCTGACGCGCCTGCCGGGGATCGGCGGGCGCACGGCGCAGCGGCTCGCGTTCCACATCCTCCAGGTGCCGAAGGAGGAGGCCCTCGCGCTCGCGACGGCGATCGGCGAGGTGAAGGAGCGCGTCCGCTTCTGCCGCGAATGCGGCAACCTCACGGAGGAGGAGCTCTGCTCGATCTGCGTCGACACGCGGCGCGACCGCACGACGATCTGCGTCGTCGAGCAGCCCGTCGACCTCGTGTCGCTCGAGCGGACGGCGGAGTACCGCGGCCTCTACCACGTGCTCGGCGGCTCGCTCTCCCCGCTCGACGGCGTCGAGCCCGAGCATCTGCGCATCGACGAGCTCATGCAGCGCGTGCAGGCGAACGGCGTCGTCGAGGTCGTCCTCGCGACGAACCCGAACGCGACGGGCGAGGCGACCGCGTCGTACCTTGCGGGACGACTGCGCGACCGCGTGCGTGTGACGCGGCTCGCGAGCGGCCTGCCCGTCGGCGGCGACCTCGAGTACGCGGACGAGGTCACGCTCGGCCGGGCGCTCTCCGGCCGCCGCGAGATGGCCTAGTAGTCCGCCGCTACGAGACCGCCGGGTGCAGCGGGAGGATGAACGGCGGCAGCGGCGTCTGGTCGAAATTGAAGTCCTTCGCGAGGTTTCCCAGGATCGGCTGGCTTTCGCGGACGTCGGGACGCGAGTCCGGCCGGCCGTCCGTCGCAGGGTTGAGCCGCTGGCCGTTGAGGAAGTCGTCCTCGATGAACTTGAGGTACGCGTCGGAGCTGAGGATCTGGTGGTCGATGTATCCCGACTTCGCGTAGGGGCTGATGACGAGCGCCGGAACGCGTAGCCCGTAGCCCTGGCCGTCGACGGTCGGCGGCCGGACATGGTCGTAGAAGCCGCCCCAGTCGTCCCAGGAGAGGAAGATCGCCGTGGAACTCCACGCGCTCGACCGCATGATGGAGTTGATCAGTCCGGTCACGTAGCTCTGGCCGACGCTCACGCTGCTCGGCGGATGCTCGCTGTTCCTGTCGCCCGGCACGATCCACGAGACCGCCGGGAGGGCGTTGGCCTGCAGCGCTGTGAAGAAGTGGCCCAAGCCCTCGACGTTGGAGAGCTGGCCGTCGTTGCGCACCGTGTCGAACCAGGGCAGCGGGTTCCAGATGCCCGCCGTCCACGAGTTCTGCGGGATCGGCGCGCAGAACATCTGGTCGTCCGCACAGTCGGGCTGGCCGCCTGCCTGGACGTAGTAGCGCCAACTGACTCTGTACCGATGCAGGAGATAGGTGAGATCCGTCCACGCATAGTCGGGCGGCTTGTTCGTCGTATTCCCTGGATTGCCGCGGGGCGAGTCGGGGCTCTGCACCGCGCTCCGGCAACTCATCGGGTCGCCCGTCTTGGCGCAGCGCGCCGACCAGCCGGAGACGAGATACAGATGCTCCGGGAGGCTCCAGGACGAGTCCGCCTCGAACATGTGGTCCTGAAGTACGAACTCGCCGGCATAGCCCCAGTAGTTCGGGATCTCGCGACCGTCGTGATAGCCCATCACGTCCGGCTTCTTCGGGTGCCGCGAGCACGACGGGGCGGCGAACTGCCGGCACGCCTTCGCCCTCCCCTGCTCGGCCTGGACGATGAAGCCGTTCATGCGCCCGTCCGCGATGTCGCCCAGCGCGCTCGCATGCGTGTGCGGGCCGCCGAAGTTCGTCGCACTCGTGTCGTGATACGGACGGATGCAGTGGCCACGGTCGGGATCCGGCAAGCACGGCACGCTGCCAGGATTGCCCGCGAGCCCGGGGATCCCGTCCGCTCCCGGATACGTCCCGAAGTAGGAGTCGAACGACCGGTTCTCCTGCATGATGATCACGATGTGGCGGATCTTGTGGATCCCCAGCGGCGTTCCGTCCGGAAGCGCGGAGCGCGGCGCGGACGCGGGAGTCGACAGCCCCCTGACCTCTTGGCTCGCCAGAAGCGCACCCAGAGCCAGGACCGCTATGAGAATCCCGCCAACGCGACGCCGCAAAGCGCGACGAGCGTAACCCAAACCACGCGCGCCGGCGTCCAGGTTGAGGAAGGCTTCGCGTCCCGTTTCTACGCAGAACTGCAGAAGTCTGCGACGACTGACGCCGAGTCCGGCTACGACACGGCAGCGATGAGGCTCGCGGCCGCCGCGGCAAGCCGCTGCGGGGAGCGTGCGAGGCTGCGACGAACCCGCTCGCTCGCAAGGAGGGCGCCGAACGCGTACGCGACGAGGTGCTCGGTGTCGAGAAAGGTCAGATCGGGCCGGAAGAGAAGCCCCACTCCGGCACACACGAGCGAGCCGACGACGACGAGCGCGCGTCCTGCTGCATGCGGATGGCGCCTCCACATCACGCTCGCGATCACCCCGATCCAGGCGGCGATGATCGCCGACAAACCGTAGTCGGAGACGTGCATCACGGACGCGAACGCGTCGGGGCGCGTGAGCCGCCCCAGCCCGATGAGGCAGTAGATGCAGAGCGCCGAGAAGAGATGCCCGCCGGCCGCAACGCCGGCGATGACCCGTGCCGAGCAGATCGCAAACGCGGCGAAGCCGACGATCCAGAAGCCGAGCAACGACACAACTGCCGGCCTGTCGGCGATCACGGCGCTGCTCACGAGCAGCCAGACCCTGCCCTCCCCCACCGCCGCCGGGCTCGAGGCAAGCGACGAGAGCGGCAGCTCACCGAAGCGGTTCGCAACCGTCACCACGGCCGAGACTCCGGTCACGGCCGTTGCCATGAGTGCGGCTCCCCTAAGGCGCACGACCCGAGTCTGACGCATCGGAACGGCGTCGTCTAGATGGTTGATGCCATGAGATCGTCTGCACCGGGGCGTGAGCTGGTGCGTCTGGGGCGTCGCGGCGGACGTTTCTCGCTGCTGGTGGCAGCGGGAAGCGGGCGACGTGGCGAAGCGCAGGCCCGGCGGAGGTCGGCTCCGCCGGCCGCAGCCGGGGGCTGCGCGGCCCAGGCGTGCCAGATCGCGACCCGGGCACGCGAGATGGTGGCATCAATCATCTAGGGGCGCTGCGGCGCGGGCGCCGGGACGAACGCGTCGCGCACGACCTGAAGCACCTTCTCCCGCGTTCCCTCCTCGACCGGCTGCAAGCCGCCGAGCTCGAGGCGCGCGAGCTCCACGCGTCCTTCGGAGCGAACCGGGACGAAGCCGAAGTCGGCGAGGAAGTCGGACGGGAAGATCGTGCGATGCGTGTGGAACCGCTCGACCTGCGACTCGCCGTCCGGGTAGCGGTACGAGAACGCCTCGAGCGCGCGGGCGCCGCGCTCGCGGACGTCGCCGATCGCCGTGAGGAAGAGGGACTGCATGACCCACGGGCGTGACGGATCGATGAGGTAGGCGCACGTGACGAGAGCGGCGTCGGGGCTCGCCGGGCCGGCCGGCAGCTCCCGCGCACGCGGGAAGAGATCGGCAGGCCCGTACTGCATCGAGCCGAGCAGGCGACCGTCCTCGTCGTGGTAGACGGCGCCCCACGCTCCCCAGTCGTCCTCCGTCTCGCGGATCCACTTGCGCTTGTCGATGCTGCGGCCCCCACGCGTCTGCCACCAGATGCACTCGTGGCACACCGCCGGCGCGGTCTCGAGCGTCGCGCCGGTGAGCCCGGCGATCCTCGTCATCGCTCCACCGCGTCGACCACGACGTCCACGCTGGCCGGCTCGACGTCGGCCATGCTCCGGAGATACGCCCGCACGCGGGCCTGGACTTCCTTGCCGAGCGCGGGCAGCGAGGCGTCGCGCCCCGCGACGAGGTGGAGCTCGAGGCGCACCGCGCCGCTCTTGCCCGAGACGCGCACGCCGCGCCGGCCGGGGATCGGGCGGTCGACGACGCGGCGAACTCCTTCCACCTCCTTCGCCGCATCGGCGGCGTAGCGGGCGAGGATGTCGGTCGAGATCGAGGCCTGGTTGGCCATGCGTCCAGGTTATCCCTGGCGCAGAACCAGCTCGGTCGCCTCGGGCGGCGCCGCGAAGCGGAACGGGACGAACGTCGTGCCGAGGCCGGGAGAGACGTGCATCGTCGCCGCGGCCGTCCGGTAGATCCCGGACCTGTACGGCGCGGTTGGGTGCGCGAGGAGGATCTTCCCGCCGGGATAGGGGATGCAGATCTGACCCCCATGGAGATGGCCCGCAAGGATGAGGTCGAAGCGGCCCGGCTCGAGCAGGTCGAGCACCTCCGGATAGTGGCAGAGCAGGATCGAGAGATCGGCCCGCGCTTCCGGCGGCGGCGCGAGCTCGTTCGGGTCGAGCCGCGGCTTGCCGCGGAGGACGAGGAACGGGTCGACGCCGGCGATCCAGATCCTCCGGCCGTGCAGCTCGACCATCCGTCCCTCGTTGCGCAGCAGCGTCGCCGGCTCGAGCTCGCTGAGATTGGACGCCTTCGCCTGCGGGTCGCGGCTGATCGCGACGTCGTGATTGCCGAGTACCGCGAAGGTCGGCTGTGGCAGGACGCGCACGAGCCGTCGCAGCATCGGCTCGCCCCGCGGGTGCGTGAGCAGGTCGCCGGTGACGGCCACGAGATCCGGCTTGCGCTCGCGCGCCCAGACGGCGGCCTGCCACGCAGCGCCGATCCCGGGCGACGGGACGCCGAAGTGGAAGTCGGAGAGGTGCGCGATGCGGAGCCCGTCGAGCTCCGCGGGCAGTCCGGACAGCTCGACCTCGAGCTCGCGCAACTGCAGCCGCGCCGCCTCGGCGAGTCCCCACACGAGTCCGGCGCCGACAGCGCCAGACAACGCTTGTAACAGTCTGTTACTTGGGAAGTGGCGGTTCAGACTTCGAGCCGCTCGAGAGCCGGGCGCGGATCGACGATGTGCCGCTTGAACTTCAGCTCCGACTCCTCGAGCCCCGCGGCGACGCCGACGAGCTGGGCGAGGTGGAGGATCGGCAGGCCGAAGCTCTTCCCGGTCGACGCCTCGAGCTTCTGCTGCCACGCGTCGAGCGAGAGGTGGCAGAGCGGGCACGGCGTGACCATCACGTCGGCGCCGGCCTCCATCGCCTGCGAGATCGGCTGGATGAGCTCGCCCATCGCCGTCTCCTCGCGCGCGGCGATGATCGGGAAGCCGCAGCACTTGATCTTCGCGGGGTAGTCGACGGGCTCGCCGCCGCAAGCGGTGATGATCCGCTCGAGCGACCACGGCCGGTCGGGATCCTCGAAGCCCATGATCTTCGACGGGCGGAGGATCTGGCAGCCGTAGAACGGCGCGACCTTCAGGCCCTTCAGCCCCTTGTGCGCCGCCTGCTGGAGGAGCTCGTAGCCCTCGCCCTCCGCGATCTCCCAGAGGAGGTGCCGGACCTCGATCTTGCCGGAGTACGGCGGCACGCCGACCGTGACGAGGTTCTCGTTGACGCGCGCGAGCAGCTCGGAGTCGCCCTGCAGCATGTGGTTCGCCTGCCGGAGGTTGAGCGTGCAGACGTTGCAGACCGTCATGAGCGTGTCGCAGCCGGTCGCCTCCGCGTACGCGAGGATCCGCGCGTTGAGGTGGACGTAGTAGTCCGGCTCCGCCTCGTGGATGTCGCCGGCGCCGCAGCACGTCACCGACTCGAGCTCGACGAGCTCGAGACCGACGCGCGGCGCGAGCGCCTTCGTGGACGTGTCGAGCTCCTTCGCCGAGAGCGAGGCGAGGCAGCCCTTGTAGTAGGCGACGCGCTTCGTCGCGATTTCGGTGGTGGTGCTCACGTTGCTGCTGCCTCCTCCACTTCCGGTAGCCATGGCTTGGGCGCGGCGTTCGGCCGCGCGTAGATCTCCTCGAGCGTCTCGCCGCCGAGCGCGTGCGCGTGCGCGAGCCGCTCCAGCGCGTGCTCGCCCTGGACGTGCCCGAGCATGCCGCCGCGATCCTGCTCGCGGACGAGCTTGCGGAGGTTCCGCGCCTCGCCGACGTCCTTCGCCGTGTGCGGGATCGGGATCGGGCGCACCTTGCCGTGCTTCGCGAGCGTGTAGCCGAACTTCAGCTGCTTGATCGCGGCGACGTAGCCGTTCGTCTTCGGGATCAGCTCCTCCTCACGGAGCCAGCCGGTCGTCTCCGACGAGCGAACGAACCACTTCGCGTGCTTCGCTCCCGGATCGCGGTCGATGCCGCGCGCAATCGCCTCGGCGCCGAGCTTCGCGATCGCGTCACGCGGGTCGACGCCCTTCGGGCAGCGCTCGTTGCAGAAGTAGCAGCGGGTGCAGTCCCAGATGCCGTGCTCCTTGCTGTACTCCTCCAGCCGCTCGACCGTCGCGCCGTCGCGCGGGTCGCCGACGAAGCGCATGCCCTTCGCGAGCGCCTGCGGGCCGAGGAACTCGGGATCCGACTCCATCGCGTTGCACTCCGAGACGCAGCAGCCGCAGTTGATGCAGAGCGACTCCTTGTGGATGACGTTCATCCGCTGCTGCGAGATCCGGTACTCCTTGCCGTCGGTCGGCCGGTCGAAGCCGGGCTGCAGCCACGGCTGGACCGACTTGAACTTCGCCCAGAACGGATCCATGTCGACGACGAGGTCCTTGACGATCGGGAGGTTCCCCATCGCCGAGATCGTCGGGAT
>DATKRA010000087.1:0-4339 GCA_035532455.1 Gaiellaceae bacterium
CGTGACCTCGTCGCCTCGATCCGCAGCTGGATCACCAACTGGAACGACAACCCGCAGCCGTTCGTCTGGCACAAGACCGCAGACGAGATCCTCGACAGCCTCGCCTCCTACTGCCAGCGAATCAATAACTCAGGTCACTAGATGGTTGATGCAACCATCTAGGTTCGCGCCTCGACGAGCGGTGTCGTCGTCGGGGCGGAGACGCCGCCCGCCCGCTCGAGCGTCACCGCGACCACGGCATGCGCCGGCACCTTGCCGCGCAAGGTCAGACCGCCCCCCGTGAAGATCCCCGCCGGCCGCGGCGCGCCTCCGGCCGGGATCACCCACGCCTCGTACGTCTTGCCCTGCGGCGCGTGCGCGAGGCCATCCACCTGCAGCGTTGCCGTCCGGTCGGCGGCGAGCACGACCGTCGCGACGAGATGCGTCCCGCCCGGACGGAGGGCGGCGACCGTGAAGCCGACGGCGACGCAGGCGGCGGCTGCGGCGGCGACGGCGAGCACGCGGGGCGCAAAGCGACGGCGGAAGAGCGGGACGACGTTCGAGCGCTCGGCGGCCGCCGCGGCGAGGATCGACTCCCGCAGATGCGCCGGCGGAGCAGGGGCGACGGCACCGAACGCGAGCGCAGCCGCCGACTCGTTCAGCTCCGCGAGCTGCGCGCGGCAGTCCTCGCACTGGCCGAGATGCGCCTCGTACGCCTCCGCCTCGGCCGGCTCGAGCGCGTCGAGCGCGTACGCGGCAGTCAGATCGTGGACGTCCATGACACCTCCGTCCCCGGTTCGCCGAGCAGCTCTCGCAGGCGCGACAGCCCGGCGAACATCCTGCTCTTGATCGTGCCGATCGGCTGGCCGAGCCGTTCGGCGAGTTCGGATTGGCTGAAGCCGCCGTAGTACGCGAGCTCGAGCGCCTCGCGTTGCGCGTCGGGGAGCGAGCGCAGCGCCGCCTGTACGCGCTCGCGCTGCAGCCGCAGCCACGCGTCCTCGTCGACGCCGCCGACCGACGGCTCCGGCGCGTGGTCGAGCGAGTCGGCGCGGCGCCGCTGCTCGCGGCGCACGGCGTCGACGGCGCGCCGGTGTACGAGCGTGAGGATCCACGTGCTCGCCTTGCTCTTCTCGGGCACGAAGCGGGCGGCCGAGTTCCAGAGCGCGAGGAACGCCTCCTGCACCGCGTCCTCCGCGAGCGCCGGGTCGCGCACGACGCGCAGCGCCAGGCCGTAGGCGGCGCGGCCGTAGCGGTCGTACAGCTCGGCGAGCGCCGACTCCTCGGAGCGCGCGGCCATGAGCACGAGCGCTTCGTCGGAGAGGTGGGCGAGTTGGCGGCTCACTGTCCCGATATTCGCTGTCGGCGGCCGGTCGGTTCAACGCAAACCGTTCCGGAGGCCGGGCCGAATGCCTCGCGACGGCACTGCCAACGATCGAGGAGGTTTCCCAATGGTCGGCTTGACGAGTCCCACGCATCTCATCCTTCTGCTCGGAATCGCCCTGCTCCTGTTCGGCGCGAAGCGCCTGCCGGAGATCGGGCGCTCGCTCGGCTCGGGCATGCGCGAGTTCAAGGCGTCGGTCGCGCACGAGCCGCTGCCGGAGATGACCGAGATCGAGCACGGCGACTGATGCGGCAGCGTCGGCTCGCCCGCGGCGAGGAGGCGCCGCTCGTCGACCACCTCGAGGAGCTGCGCCGGCGGCTCATCGTCGCGCTCGGCGCGGTGGCGGTGGGAGCCGTGGCCGCGTACGTCGTCCACGGCGCGATCCTCACGCTGCTCGCGCGGCCGCTGCCGCCCGCGCACCGGCACCTCGTCGCGCTCGGCGTGACCGAGCCGTTCACCGTCTCGGTGACGGTGAGCGTGTACGCCGGCCTCGTCCTCGCGCTGCCGGTGGTCCTCTGGCAGGCGTGGTCGTTTCTCACGCCCGCGATCGACGCCGCGGTCGAGCGGAGGATCCTTGCGCTCGCCGCGTTCGGGCTCGTGCTCGCCGCGGCCGGCCTCGTGTTCGGCTACAGGATCCTCCTCCCGCGGGCCATGCACTGGCTCACCGGTTACGACACGACGAACTTCCGGCTCCTCGTTCGCGCGAGCAGCTACTACTCGTTCGTCGCCTCGGTGCTGCTCGCGGTCGTGTGCATGTTCGAGCTGCCGCTCGTCGTGCTCGCTCTCGCCGGCGTCGGCGTGCTGACGTCGCGGACGCTGCGGCGGAACCGGCGGCGCGGCTACTTCGTCGTCGCTGTGATCGCGCTCGCTCTGCCGGGCCCGGATCCGGTGACGACGTTGCTCGAGCTCCTGCCGATGTGGGTCCTGTTCGAGGGCTCGATCTGGCTCGCAGTGCTCGCGGAACGGCGGGCCGTCCGGCCCTCGCTCGCGGGCGCGCAGGCGTAAAGGGAAAGCGGCGGGCCGGCCGTGGTGAGCCCCGACCGCCCCGCCGCACGTGTCCTACGCGATGAAGGGCTTGACCGCGGCTCGTGCCTGCGCCGCGGTGAGCACCTTCGGGAGGTTCGGCGCGCCGACGATCCCGTTCGCCGCGATGTTCGAGAGGACGGAGAGGTGCCGGGACTCGCAGGCGCCGATCTCGGCAGCGACTCCCTTGAGCTCGTTGCTCTTGAACGCGGTGACCGCGCCCATGTACGCGCCGACGAAGGCCGTTTCGAGCGCCTCGCCGAGCTTGCCGATGCTCTTCCGCGATGCGAAGGAGCCGCTCGGGTACTTGAACATCAGCCCCTTCGGCGTGGCGGACTTGAGGACGCCCTTGAGCGCCGCGTAGTGCGCCTTCTCGTTGGCCATCGCCGCGTAGAGGTAGCCGAGCTCGTCGCCCTTGAGCTTCTTCGAGGCGATCGAGTGCTTGTAGAAGTCGATCGCGAGGAGCTCCGCGGTCGCTGCGAGCTTGGCGATGCCGGCGTCGGACGTGGCTGCGCCGAAGGCCGTTCCTTCTGCGAGCGCGAGAATCGAGCCGCCTGCGACGAGCGCGACTCCACCCTTGGCGCCGCGGGCGAGGAACTGCGCGCGGGTCGTTTCGGTCATGCGACTTGCCTCCTGTCGGGTCTCAGCGCCGGGCGGCGCATCGCGCCTAATTCGCGGCGGCCGCTGAACCGGTTCGACGCTACGCTGGACGGGATGGCCACGCAGAGCGACACGATCCAGGTCGGTGGCGTCCGCTGCGAGCGCTGCGTGATGCGCCTCGCCCACGTCCTCGAAGGCTTCGACGGTCTCGAGGCCGCGAACGCCAACCTCATGGGCCAGGTCTCGCTCGCCTGGGACGACGAGAAGACCTCGCGCGATGCGATCGTCGAGTGGCTCGCGCAGTCCGGCTTCCCGGAGCTGACTCCGGTCTAGAGATGATGTCTCGGGGGTCGGCACGCATGCTCGTGCTCGCGGTCGTTCTCCTCGCGATGCTCACGTCGGCGGTGTCGTCCCGCGGCGCCGCGTCCCCTCACCGCTCCAGCCCGTTCGCCGGGCTCGGCACGTGGGTCGACATCTACTCGACGACGGCGCTGAGCGATCCGGAAGCCGCAGTCGCGTCGATGGCGAGGCACGGCGTTCGGACGCTGTACTTCGAGACAGGCAACTACAGCCATAACGCTGCCGTCGTGTGGCCCGACGCGGCGAGCAGGTTCATCGATGCGGCCCACGCGGCCGGCCTGCGGGTCGTCGCTTGGTACCTCCCGGCGTTTCTCAACGTTCGGCGCGACCTACGGAGAGCGCTCGGCGCGATCCGTTTCCGCAGCGCGACCGGCGAGCGCTTCGACGGGTTCGCGCTCGACATCGAGGCGACGAGTGTTCGGTCGCTCGCGCTCCGCGACCACCGCCTCCTCTTTCTGTCGACGCGGCTCCACCTCTCCGTGCCGAGCAAGTACCCGCTCGGCGCGATCACGCCCTCGCCGGTCGGGATGTCGCCCTACTTCTGGCCGGACATCCCGTACAGCTCGCTCACCCGCTACTACAAGGCGTTCCTGCCGATGGCGTACTTCACGATGCGTGGCATCCATAGCCGGTCCGGGGCGAGCGCGTTCCTCACGTCGACCGTCTCGCAGATCCGCGCGGCGAGCGGCCATCCGAGGTTCCCGGTTCACCTCATCGGCGGCCTGAGCGGGAAGATGGGCCCCCAGGCGACCGCCGGCTTCATGCGAGCGGTGACGCAGACGAAGCTGCTCGGCTTCAGCCTCTACGACTTCGACGAGATGACTCCCGCCGTCTGGCGGGCTCTCGCCCCTAGCTCCTAGTGCAGTGTCTCTAATATAGCTTGACAGATAGTTGGGGATGAAGTAGCGTCCATCGCGTGGCGTCGGCGATGCTCGAGACGCGGATCTGCGAGGAGGAGCGGGGGCTGCTGGAGCGCTGGGTCGGCGCGCAGAGGAC
>DATKRA010000088.1:0-17237 GCA_035532455.1 Gaiellaceae bacterium
TCACGTTCCAGCTCAACGACCCCTGGGTCATCGCCGGTCTCTTGATCGGCGGTCTCATGCCGTTCCTCTTCGCCTCGCTCGCGATGCAGGCGGTCGGTCGCGTCGGCGGCGAGGTCGTCGAGGAGGTGCGCCGCCAGTTCCGCGAGCACCCGGGGATCATGGAGGGCACCGAGCGGCCGGAGTACGGCCCGGCGATCGACATCGTCACGAAGTCGGCGATTCGCAGCATGATGCTGCCGGCCCTCGTGCCGATCGCCTTCCCGATCATCGTCGGGATCATCAATGCGCAGATGCTCGGCGGTCTCCTGATCGGGACGATCGTGACCGGTCTCTTCCTCGCGATCGCGATGACGGCGGGGGGTGGCGCGTGGGACAACGCGAAGAAGCTCATCGAGGACGGCCTCTACGGCGGCAAGGGCTCCGACGCCCACGCGGCCGCGGTTACCGGTGACACCGTCGGCGATCCGTACAAGGACACCGCCGGTCCGGCGATCAACCCCATGATCAAGATCACGAACATCGTCGCGATCCTGATCATTCCGCTCATCATCTCGATCCACGGTTAGGACACAGCGGCCAGGAGTACCGTTCTCGTCCGTGAGGGCGAGAGCGGAGCTCCTGGTCGGAATCCTCGCGAGCGCGGGCGCGGTCGTGCTCGTCAGCGCGGTCGTCGAGCTCCTGAAGGGGCACGTCCCGGTCGTCAGTCTCGGCGCGCTGTACGTCCTCGCGGTTCTCCCGGTCGCGGTCGTCTGGGGGACGGGACTCGCGGCCGCGGTCGCGGTGGCGAGCATGCTCGTCTTCAACTGGTTCTTCCTGCCGCCGTTCCACACGTTCCAGCTGAAGGACGGCACGAACTGGCTCGCCCTCGTCGTGTACCTCGCGATCGCGTTCACGGTGAGCGCTCTCGCGGCGCGGGCGCGCGCGCGACGGGAGGACGCAGAGCAGCGGCGCGCCGAGGCGCACGCCCTGGCGGAGGCGGCGCTCGACCTGCTGCGCGGGCGGACGCTCGACGAGGAGCTCGGCCGTCTCGCATCGCTCGCCGCCGACGTGCTCGGCGTCGATGCCGCGCGCCTCGAGCTCGGCGAGCGCCCTGCCGGCGACGGTGAGCGGGCGCTGCCCGTCCAGGTCGGCCTTCGCGCCGTTGCAACGCTGTTTGTCGACGAGGAGGCGATCGTCGACGACGCGGTGCGCGAGCGGTTCCTTCCCTCTCTCGCGGCGCTGCTCGCGGTCGCGGTCGAGCGGAGTCACCTCGAGTCCGAAGCGCTCGAAGCCGAGGCGCTGCGCCGTAGCGACGCGCTCAAGACTGCGCTTCTCCGCGCGGTCTCGCACGATCTCCGCTCGCCGCTCACCGCGATCCTTGCGTCCGCGGAGGCGCTCGCGAGCCCCGGCCTCGTGCTCGAGGACAGCGACCGGCTCGGGCTCGCCGAGGGGATTCGCGACGAGGCGACGCGGCTCGACCGCGTCGTCGCGCAGCTCCTCGACCTCTCGCGACTCGAGGCCGGCGATGCCGCACCGCATCGCGAGCTCTGGCACGTCGACGAGCTCGTCGGCCAGGCACTCGCCGGTCTCGGCGACACGGCGGAGCGCGTGCGGCTCGAGATCGCTCCCGAGGAGCCGCCGGTCGAGGTGGACGCGGCGCAGGTCGAGCGCGTGCTCGCGAACGTGCTCGAGAACGCGCTCCGCTACTCGCCGAGCGGATCTGGCGTCATCGTCCGCGCCGAGCACGGCGCCACCGAGCTCCGACTCCACGTCGTCGACCGTGGGCCGGGTCTGCCTTCGGAGGAACGCGACGCGCTCTTCAAGCCGTTCCGGCGTGGCGAGACGGGCCGCGGCTCAGGGCTCGGCCTCGCGATCGCACGCGGCTTCGCCGAGGCGAACGGCGGACGGCTCTGGGCGCAGGACGATCCGGGCGGCGGGCACATCGTGCTGTCGCTGCCGCTGGCCGAGCGGCCGACACCGGTGCGCGTATGAGCGCCCGCGTCCTCGTCGTGGACGACGAGCCGCAGATCCTCCGCGCCCTGCGGACGAGCCTGCGCGGCGCCGGCTACGAGGTCGAGACCGCGGAGACCGCCGAGCAGGCGCTGACGCTGCTCGCCGCCAACCCGCCCGACGCGGTCGTCCTCGACCTCGTGCTGCCGGACGCGAGCGGCATCGAGGTCTGCCGCGAGCTGCGGACATGGAGCAGCGCTCCCGTGATCGTCCTCTCTGTCGTCGGCGACGAGACGGAGAAGGTCGCGGCGCTCGACGCGGGCGCGGACGACTACGTGACGAAGCCGTTCGGCATCGAGGAGCTGCTCGCACGGCTGCGTGCCGCGCTGCGGCGGGTCGACGCGCCCGCGGAGCCGGTCGTCGTGATCGGCGAGCTGAGGATCGACCTCGAGAAGCGCGCGGTCTCGGTCGGCGGCAAGCCGGTGCAGCTGACGCCGCACGAGTTCTCCCTGCTGCGCGTGCTCGCGCGCAACCCGGGCAAGCTCCTCACGCACACGATGCTGCTGCGCGAGGTGTGGGGAAGGGGATACGGCGAGGAGTCGCACTACCTCCACGTCTACGTCTCGCAGCTGCGCCGGAAGCTCGAGCCGGATCCTGCCCGCCCGCGCTACATCCTCACGGAGCCCGGAGCGGGGTATCGGCTGGCCGAGCCGGTCTTGAGCACTTCCTGAGGCGAGCAGCCGAATCCTGACCTCGTGCTGATCCGGGCGGTCCTACCGTCTAGGCATGGCGTCTCATGCCCACCGCTTCGGCTTGCTCGAGCTGCCGCGTCCTGGACGCGCCGCGTTGCCGCTCCTCGCGCTCGCGCTCGCGGCTCTCGTCCTCGAGGCCGATCCGGCGCTGCGGCTGGCCGGCGCTGCAGCGGCCGGCTGCTTCGCCGTCGCAGCCGGTGTGCGAATCGCATACGCGAGAGTCGCGCTCGGGCGGATCCGGCGCTCGGCCGACCGGCTGATCCTCGCGGACGCGCCCGGCCAGGAGGCGTCGGAGATCGTCCGCTGGCGCAGCCACGAGCTCGTCGCCCCTGCATCGCGCCGTGCGCTCGCGCGAGAGCTGGCGCAGACCCTGCGACACCTCGACCGGGATGCCATGCCGTCGGCGTCGCCTCTGCGCAGGATCGCCGCCCGCCGCCACGAGGATCTCTTGGAGCGCCTCGAGGAGCGGATGCTCGACGACCGGCCGGTCACCGCCCGCGGGATGCTCCTGCTCCAACGGCTCCTGCGCGAGCCGGGCAGCCCTCTCTACGACGCAGCGAGCGAGCGTGAGCTCGCCCGCGCGATCGCCGCGGCCGTCGCGGAGCTCGAGGCATGACCGTCACCGAGGAGGCCGCGCTCGAGCCGAAGCGCCTCCGCCGCGTCCTCGTCGGGAAGCCGATGCGGACGGGGCAGATGAACGAGACGCTCCTCCCGAAGTGGCTCGCGCTCCCGATCTTCGCGTCCGACCCGCTCTCGTCGGTCGCGTACGCGACGGAGTCGGCGCTGGTCGTCCTCATCGCGGTCTCCGCGTCGTCGGCCCATCTCGTCTTCCCGATCTCGATCGGGATCGCGTTCCTGCTCGGCATCGTCGTCCTCTCGTACCGTCAGACCGTCCGCGTCTACGAGACGAGCGGCGGCGCGTACGTCGTCGCCCGGGAGAACCTCGGGACGACGCCGAGCCTCGTCGCCGCGGCGGCGCTCCTCACCGACTACGTCCTGACGGTCGCCGTCTCGATCTCCGCCGGGATCTTCGCGATCACGTCGTTCGTGCCTTCGCTGCAGGGGGACAAGGTCGAGCTCTCGCTTCTCTGCCTCCTCGTCATCGTCCTCGCGAACCTTCGCGGCGTGCGCGAGTCGGGACTGCTGTTCGCGCTGCCGACGTACGCGTTCGTCACCTCGATCGTCGTGCTCGTCGGGGTCGGTCTCGTGCAGGACGTCACCGGCCACCTGCACCGCGCCGTCGTGCCGCATCCCTTGCCTGCCGGCCTCGGGGCGGTCGGGGTGTTCGTCCTCCTCCGTGCGTTCTCGTCCGGCTCGACGGCTTTGACCGGCGTGGAGGCGATCGCGAACGGCGTCAACGCCTTCCGGCATCCGCAGGGGAAGAACGCCGCGAAGACGCTTGCCGTCCTCGGCGGCCTCGCGATCGCGATGTTCCTCGGCGTCTCGTTCCTCGCCGTGCACGTCCACGCGCTGCCGAGCTCGACCGACTCCGTCGTCTCGCAAGTCGCGCGAGCGGTGTTCCAGCCGGGCACGTTCGGCGGGTTCATGTACTACGCGGTGCAGGGGACGACGCTCCTCGTCCTCGTGCTCGCCGCGAACACGTCGTTCCAGGGCTTTCCGCGGCTCTCGGCGCTGCTCGCCCGTGACCGCTTCGCGCCGCGGCAGTTCTCGAACCTCGGCGACCGCCTCGTCTTCTCGAACGGGATGCTCGTGCTCGCCGCAGCGGCGACGGCGCTGCTCGTCATCTACAAGGCGAACACCAACAGCCTCATCCACCTCTACGTGATCGGCGTTTTCACGGCGTTCACGCTCTCGCAGGCGGGGATGGTGCGTTACTGGCTGCGCGTCCGCGGCTCGGGCTGGCAGAGGAAGCTGGCCGTCAACATGGTCGGCGCGTCGGCGACCGGGCTCGTGACGGTGATCGTCGTGTGGACGAAGTTCGCGGAGGGCGCGTGGCTCGTGACCGTGGCGATCCCCGTCCTCGTCGTGGCGATGCTCGGCGTGCGGCGGCACTACGACCGGGTCGCGCGGCGGCTCCGCGCCGGTGCGGCAGCGGTCGCCGCGGCGCCGGCGGCGCGGAACCGCACGCTCCTCGTCGTCGAGTCCCTCGACGAGGCGACGGAGCGCGGCCTCGCGCTCGCGCGCCACATCTCGCCGGACGGGCTTCGCGCGATCCACGTCCCGCGCCACGGCACCGATTCGGGGATCGGCCCGCGGTGGTTCCACTTCTCGGGCGGAACGCCGCTTCTCGAGAAGCTCGACCGTCGCGGCGGCGCGGTCGAGACGGTTCTCGACCAGGTGTGGAGGTTGCCGCGCGGCGAGTCCGACTTCGTGACCGTCGTGATCCCCGAGCAGTTCCGGCGCCGCTCGCTCATCGAGCAGGCGCGGCATCCGTTCGAGTTCGCGCTGAAGCTGCGGCTGCTGACCGAGGCGAGCGTCGTCGTCCTCGACGTGCCCACCGTGGACGAGGCGCCGCCGGCCGAGCGCGCGCTCGCCGTGCGGATCTTCGTCTCCGGCGCCAACGCCGCCTCGATGCGCGCCGTCAACTGGGCGCAGGCGGTCGCGGTCCCCAACACGAAGGCCGTCAACTTCGCCTTCGACGAAACGGAGGCCGCCGCGATTCGCCGCGAGTGGAAGGCCGAGAGCGCGGGCGTGCGGCTCGAAGTGCTCGCCGCCCCGTACCGAGACATCGGCGACCCGATGCTCGCCTACCTCCGCGAGCTCACGGCGGAGGGGGACGACGTGCTCGTCGTTCTGCCGGAGCTCATCCTCCGCGGCTGGCGCCGGCTCCTCCACAACCAGCGCGCGCTCTACGTCAAGCGCCTCCTCCTGCTTGAGCCGCACGTCCTCCTCGCTTCGGTTCCCTATCCGCTCGTTCGATGAGGCTGCCCGACGTTCGCGTTCTGCACTATCGAGCGCGGCGGCTGGCGCGTCGGGCCGGTTCGATCGCCTACCGGACGATCGTCGTGCCGCTACTGGAGCGGGAGGAGACGGAGCATGCGCTCGACCTCGCGTGCAGGCTCGCCGCAGACCGCCGCGCGCGGGTCGTCCTCGTCGCGCCGCTCGAGGTCGACCGGGAGCTGCCGCTCGACGCGAGCTTCGACGGCGAGCTGCGTGCGCTGCGCGACCGGCTCGAGTCGGCCGTGGCGGTCGCGTCGTCGTACGGCGTCGGCGTGCGGCGCGAGATCGTCCGCACGCGCTCCGGGCTGTTCGGCGAGGAGGTCGCACGCATCGTCGCGGAGCGCCGCGCGGAGCTCGTCGTCGTCGGCGCGCCGGTCGAGTCGAGGCGCGGCTTCAAGCGCGCGTTCCCTCGCGAAGTCCTGCTCCTCCTGCGCGCAGTGCCGTGCCGCGTGATGATCGCGACCGGTCCGGTCGCCGGAGCCGGGACTAGTGGTCGGCTCGGCGCCGGGTCGACCACTACAGTCCCGCCGTGGCTAGACGGAGACGGCAGGCACACGAGCTCGAGCGGGTTCTCGGAGCGAACGCGCTCTTCGCCACCGCGTACGGCAACGTCGGCTCGTCGATCTACTACGCCCTCGGCGTAACTGCGTTCTTCGCGCTCGGCCTGACGCCGATCGTCTTCGTCATCGCGGGCCTGTTCTTCGCGGCGACCGCCGCGACGTACGCGGAGGGAACGGTCAGCTTCCCCGAGGCAGGCGGTTCGTCGAGCTTCGCGCGCCACGCCTACAACGAGCTCGTCTCGTTCGGGGCGGCGTGGGCGCAGATGCTCAACTACATCATCACGATCGCCATCTCGGCGTTCTTCGTGCCGCACTACCTCTCGATCTTCTGGGCGCCGTTGCGGACGAACCCGTGGGACATCATCGGCGGCGCCGCCGTCATCGTCGTCCTCGTCGCCCTCAACATCGTCGGCATCCAGGAGTCGGCGAAGATCAACATCAGCCTGGCGGCGATCGACTTCGCGACCCAGGTGCTGCTCGTCCTCCTCGGGTTCGCTCTCGTCTTGAGCCCGCACACGCTCGTCCACAACGTCCACTTCGGAACGGCGCCGACGTGGAGCCACTTCCTGCTCGCGATCCCGATCGCGATGATCGCGTACACGGGGATCGAGACCGTCTCCAACCTGTCGGAGGAAGCGCGCGACCCCGTGCGCACGGTCCCGCGCTCGATCCTCATGGTCGCCATCGCGGTCTTCGCCATCTACTTCACGCTGCCGCTGGTCGCCCTCTCGGCCATGCCCGTGCGCCACGGAGTGACGGTGCTCGGGACGACGTTCGCCGCCGACCCGGTGCTCGGCGTCGTCGAGCACCTCGGCATCGGCGGAGCCCTTCTTTCGGTGCTCAAGATCTACGTCGGGCTGCTTGCGGCCACGATCCTCTTTATCGCGACGAACGCGGGCGTGATCGGGGCCTCGCGCATCACGTACGCGATGGCGGGCTACCGCCAGCTGCCGACGATCTTCCGGCGCCTGCACCCGAAGTTCAAGACGCCGTGGATCGCGCTCGTGGTGTTCGCCGGCTTCATCTCGATCCTCGTCCTGCTTCCCGGGAAGACGAACTTCCTCGGGACGATGTACTCGTTCGGCGCGATGCTCTCGTTCACGATCGCGCACGCGTCGGTGATCCAGCTCCGGCGGAAGCAGGCGGGCGGCGACATCCCGTGGCGGGCGAGGCCGAACTTCCGCTGGCGCGGAGTCGACTGGCCGCTCTTCGCGGTGATCGGCGTCCTCGGGACGGGGCTGTCGTGGGTCGACGTCGTGATCCAGTACCCGAGCACCCGGTACGCCGGCCTCGGCTGGCTGGGATTCGGCTTCGTGGTCTACGTCATCTATCGGCGTCAGATCCTCAAGGTGCCGCTGCGCGAGACGATGCGCGCGCCGGTCGAGTACGGCCGCGCCGCCGCGCTCGAGTTCCGCACCATCCTCGTCCCCATCGCGCCCGGCTATCCGTCGGACGAGGCGATGGACTTCGCGTGCCGCCTCGCTGCCGAGCGGCGTGCCTCGATCGTCGCCGTCACCGCCATCCAGATTCCGCTCGACCTGCCGCTCGACACGCTCCTGCCCCAGGAGGTGGAGGAGGCGAACGCGCAGCTCGACGAGGCACGCGCGATCGGCGAGTCGTACGGCGTGCGCGTCACGGGCCGCATCGCGCGTACGCGCAACATCGGCCGTGCGATCGTCGACGAGGCGATCCGTCGCGGCTCCGAGGTGATCGTCATGGCCGGACCGCGTCGCGTGCAGCTCCAGCGCGGGCGTCGGCAGATCTTCGGCGACTCGGTCGACTTCGTCCTCCGGCACGCGCCGTGCCGCGTGATGGTCGCGACGGCGGGCGAGAAGGCCGCGTGAGCGGCTTAGGCTTCTACCGGCGCTCGACCGTCGTCTTCGGACTGCTCTCGATCGCAGTCGGGCTCGCGCTCCTGGTCGAAACCGGCGCGCAGGGCGGCGGCTCGGTCGGCTACGCACTCGGCGTGCTCTTCCTCGCGCTCGGGATCGGCCGCCTGTACCTCGTGCGCCGTCGCTAACTGAGGCTAGCCTCCGCGCATGGCTAGGAAGCTCCCGCGGCTCCAACGGGTGCTCGACGCGCCGGCGCTCGCATCCGTCGCGTACGGCGAGGTCGCCTCCTCGCTCTACTTCGCGCTCGGAATCGTCGCTCTGCACGCGCTCGGGATGACACCGGTCGTGCTCGCGTTCGTCGGGCTCCTCTTCCTCGTCGTCACCGCGTCGTATGCGGAGGGGACGGCCTCGATCCCCGGAACCGGCGGTGCCGCCGCGTTCGTGCGCGTCGCGTTCAACGACTTCGCCGGCTTCCTCACCGGCTGGGCGCTCTTCCTCGACTACCTCATCGTCATCGCGCTCTCGGCGCTCTTCGCGCCGCACTACCTCGGGCTGGCGCTCGGGATCCACTCGATCGCGCGCCATCCGGGGGACGTGATCGTCGCGTGCGGAGTGATCGGCGTGATCGCGGTCTCACGCCTCGTCTCCCGCACGAAGCTGTACGCGATCGGCCTCGTCGTGCCGCTCCTCGATCTCGTCACGCAGATCCTTCTCGTCGTCCTCGGCTTCGCGTTCCTCTTCTCGCCGCACGCGCTCGGGCACGGGCTCAACCTCGGGACGCACCCGTCATGGCACGAGCTCGCTTTCGCCGTTCCGCTCGCACTGCTCGCGTACACCGGTCTCGAGACCGTCGCGAACCTCGCGGAGGAGACCCGCGAGCCGGGTCGCGACCTGCCGCGCAGCCTCTTCTCGGCGATCGGCGCCGTCGTGCTCGTCACGGTCCTCATCGCGCTCGTCGGGCTTTCGGCGTTCCCCGCCCACCACGGGACGACCGTGCTCGGAACGAGGTGGCAGCGCGCGCCGCTGATGGGGATCGTCTACGCGCTCGGGCCTCACCTCGGCTACATCATCGAGCACGTCCTGCGTGTCTACGTAGGCCTGACCGGAGCCCTCATCCTCGTCACCGCAGCGATCACGTCGAACTCGGGTTTCGGGCGTCTCGCGCACTCGCTCGGCGAGCACGGCCAGCTGCCGCGTGCGTTCGCCCGCCTGAGCCGTCGCAGCATGCACTCGCCGGCGGCAGTCCTGTCGGCGGCCGGGATCTCGATGGCGCTCCTCGTCGCAACGGCGTTCACCACGAATCCCGTCACCTTCCTCGCGAGCCTCTTCAGCTTCGGAGTCCTCGTCGCGTTCACCGCGGCGCAGCTCGCGGTCGTGAAGCTCCGGTTCAGCATGCCGGACGTCGAGCGCCCGTATCGCGTGCCGCTCAGTGTGCGGATCAAGGGCGGAGACGTCCCGATCCCGACACTTCTCGGGATCGCGGCGACGATGGCGGTCTTCGTTGCCGCGATGGCGACGCACATCGGCGCCCGCTACGCCGGCCCGGCGTGGCTGCTCGTCGGCCTGGTCGTCTATCTCCTCGTTCGCCGGCGCAGCGGCACCGGGTTGCTCGAGCACGTCGAGGCGACGACCGAGCGCGAGCTGCCCGAGGCGGCGTTCTCGAAGATCCTCGTGCCGATGAAGCTCGGCGAGATCGGGGAGGAGATGGTCGCCACCGCGATCAAGCTCGCGCAGGAGCGCGCCGCGAGCGTCGTCGCGATCCACGTCATCCGCGTCCCCCTCGACGTGCCGCTCGATGCCGACCTGCCCGAGGAGGAGGAGCGCGCGAAAGCTTCCCTCGCCGAGGCGGCCGAGCTCGGCGCCGACCTCGGCGTCGAAGTCGAGGGTCGTGCGATCCGGGCGCGATCGATCGGCGAAGCGATCGTCCACGCCGCGGAAGAGACCGGCGCCGATCTCATCCTCCTCGGCTCGTCGCCCCGCTGGCGCCGCCAGTCCCGCTTCTTCTCGCCGACGGTCGACTACGTCCTGCGGAAAGCGCCTGCGGAGGTCCTCGTCGTCGCCTTTCCCCAGGGCGTGCTCGAAGACGCGTAGAAAGCTACGCTCCGCGAGTGCTGAAGGCGCTCGTCATCGGTTGCGGACGTGTTGGCGCCTCGGTTGCGCTCGAGCTCCAGCGAGAGGGCTGGGACGTGACCGTGGTGGACGAGAACGAGGATGCGCTCTCGCGTCTCGGTGACGGCTGGCCCGGCACGTTCATCGTCGGGCATGGCATGGACGCCGACCTCCTGCGCGACTCGGGCATCGAGGACGCTGACGCCGTAGTCGTTGCGACGGACGGCGACAACACCAACATCATCATCGGCCAGGTCGCGCAAAAGCGGTTCGACGTCCGCTGCGTCGTCGTCCGCGTTCTCGACCCGGCGCGTGCGAAGTTCTACTCCGGGCGCGGCCTCGACGTCGTTTGCCCGACCAGCGTCTCAATCGACCGACTGATGGAAGCCGCCCGCACGTGCGCACTCGCCCCAGTAGCGGCGGAGAGCGAGTAGTGCGCCACCCGGTGATAGTCAGGGCACGCCTGGCGGCTGCAAGCCGGCGCGATGGTGCGTCCTCAGTCGCCTCGATAGCTGTGGCCATCGAGGCTCCCTGCGTCCTTCCCTCGCTTGTCTTTCGCTCGCCAGGCGCGCGTGCCTACCACCGGGCGGCGCACTGATGTACGTCATCATCGCGGGCGGCGGCAAGGTCGGCGCGAACGTCGCGCGCTCCCTCCTCGATCTCGGTCACGAGGTGACGCTCATCGAGCAGCGCCGCGACCGCTACGAAGCGCTCGAGGACGAGTTTGAGCACCAGGTGCAGCGCGGCGACGCGACCGAGCTCTATGTGCTCGAGCGCGCCGGCATCGCACGGCCGCCGGACATCATCCTCGCGCTCACCGGCGACGACGAGGACAACATGATCATCGGCCAGATCGCGCGGGAGAAGTACGGCGTCCCCAAGGTCATCGCCCGCGTCAACGACCCGCGCAATCAGGCGCACTTCGACCTCCTCGGCATCTCGCCGACCGTGTGCGCGACGTCGAACATCATGGCCCTCGTTCAGCACGAGGTGCCGGAGCACGACATGATCCACCTCCTCGAGCTGCGCCGCGAGAACCTCGAGATCGTCGAGGTGCAGATCGACGGGGACTCGCCGTCCGTCGGCAAGAGCGTCGAAGCGCTCGCCTTTCCCGAGGGCTCGCGGCTCATCTCCGTCATGCGCGGCGGCCGGGCCGAGATCGCCGTCGGCTCGACCGTGCTCGAGGCGGGCGACCAGGTTCTCGCCATCCTCGAGCCGGGCAAGGAGGACGAGCTTCGCCGCATCCTTCTTCGTCGCTAGTCGTCTCGGTCGTCCTCGCGGCGGTCATCGCCGCGGGCTGCGCCGGCAGTGGCGCCGCGGGCGTCCGGTCGTCCGCGAGCGCCGACTGGACGCGCTTCGGCTACGACGCGAGCCGCTCGAGCGACGATCCGAACGCGACCGGGATCACGGCGGCGAACGTCGCCTCGCTCGTCCGGCATCAGGTGCACCTGCCGGGCACTGTCGACGCGTCGGCGATCTATCTGAAGGGAGTCAGCGTGGGCGGCGCGACGCACGACACGCTCTTCGTCACGACGACGTACGGGATCACGCTCGCGATCGACGCGCACAGCGATTCGATCCTCTGGCACTGGAAGCCGCCGACTTACTCGTCGTTCGCCGGCAGCGCCCAGATCACGACGGCGACGCCGGTCGCCGACCCGAGCCGCACGTGGATCTATGCCGCGTCGCCGGACGGAAAGATCGAGAAACTCTCCGTCGCGAACGGCCACGCCGCCTGGCGCGTCTCGATCACGAAGCTCCCGTCGCGGGAGAAGATCGCCGCGTCGCTCAACTACGCGAACGGTCACGTCATCGCCACCACCGGCGGGTACGTCGGCGACGCGCCGCCGTACCAGGGGCACGTCGCGGTCATCTCCCCGGCCGGGAAGCTTCTCGACGTCTGGAACTCGCTCTGCTCGGGCCGGCGCGGGCTCATCGTCCCGTCGACGTGCCCGGCGAGCGACTCGGCGATCTGGGGGCGCGCCGGCGCGGTCGTCATGCCGGGCAGTGGGAACCTCCTCGTCGCGACCGGGAACGGGCCGTGGAACGGCAAGGCGAACTGGGGCGATGCGGTGCTCGAGCTGTCCCCACTGGCGAAGATGCTTGGCAACTACACGCCGACGAACACTGCGGAGCTGAACGCCACCGACACGGACATCGGCTCGACCTCGCCCGTGTACCTCACGAAGACGCTCATCGCCCAGGGCGGCAAGGACGGGAAGATCCGCCTCCTTTCGCTCGCACGCCTGCGCGGCACGTCGCCGCACAAGGGCCGCGAGCTCCAGATCGTCTCGACGCCGTCCGGCTCCGACCTCTTCACCGCGCCGGCCGTCTGGCGCGTGAGCGGCAAGACGTGGCTCATCGCTGCCGACAACGGCGCGACGCAGGCATGGGAGCTCCGCAACGGCCGCCTCCACTCCGTCTGGCACAACGACGTCCCGGGCACGAGCCCGGTCGTCGCCGGCGGCCTCCTGTACGTCTACAACCCGGACGGCGGGCTCAACGTCTACAAGCCGGCGAGCGGGAAGCTCGTGACGACGCTCACCGCGGGCGGCGGGCACTGGAACAGCCCGATCGCGACGGACGGCATCGTCGCACTGCCGGAAGGCAACGCGAACAGCCACGCCACCTCGGGCGTCCTCGACATCTGGAGGTAAGGGAGTTCGCAAGTCCTTCGGACTTGCTCGCTGCTGATGGAACTGCGCCGGCCGGAGAGCGCGGTCTCCGGTCGGCTCCGTGCTCAGGGCTTGCCGGCGCCTTCGTATGCGGGAACAGTTCGTTCGTGGCGCGGCCGGTCGTGCGCCTGCGGCGCAGGAGCGGCGGCGCGCCTCCGTCGGGCCTCCGCGGAAGCCGGCTGAGCCTGTCTTCCGCTCCGGCCTTTGCGCCTTCGCGAGCTATGCGGGGCGGCGGCGTCGAACCGACGGAGCCTGTTGTCCCAGCGCGGCGTACGCGAGCGCCTGCAGCGACTCGTTGAGCGTCGCGAGCTCCTTGCTGATGCGGAGGAAGTTCTCGTCGTTGTCGAGCCGCTTGTTCGTCTTCGCGAGCTCGTCGGCGATGCGGTCGAGGCGCTCGAGGATCAGGTCGAACCGGCGGTCGGAGAGATCGTGCTCCACGGGAGTCATGGTAATTCCGCGAACTCCTCGCGCGAAGAGACGACGACGGCGCCGTCACCGAGCTCGGCACGGACCTCGGCTAGCGTCCCGATCGTCTCGACGTAGCGCGCGGCGCCCGTGTGCGCCAGCGCGAGCTCGGCGAGCTCGCGCGGCGCGTCGGTGAACGCGCCGACCCGGCTGCCGGCGGCCGTCAGGCGTCGCAGCACCGCGTTTGTGTCGGCCCGCGGCCGGAACCACAGCGGCGCGCGGTCGGCGGCGAACCGGTCGAGGAGGGGGCGCCACTCTCCGAGCGCCGAGTCGAGCACCGGTGCCGCCGCCGTGCGGTCGTCCGGCACGGCGAGCTCCACGCGCGTGCGCCGGGACACATCCTCGAGCCAGGCGTTCCACACGGGCCGCGTGTCCGCGAGCACGGCGTCGAGGTCCACGGCGATCGCGATTCCGGCCACGACCTTCGATGCTAGATTCCCGCCACATACCGGCGAGCGGTGAGGGAACTCCGGTGCAAATCCGGGACGGTCCCGCCGCTGTGAGGGGAGACGCTCTTTCGCCACGACGTCACTGGGCCGCGAGGCCCGGGAAGGCGGCGAGGAGGGAGCCCCGAGTCAGAAGACCTGTCGCCCGCCGACACCCCGAACCCCTCGCGGAAGGAGGATTCGTGCATCGCAATGCTTCTGCATTCCTCGTGGCTCTCGGCGTCGCTCTTGTCGGGGCTCTCGTCGCGGTCTCGTTCTCGGCGGCGGCCGCTCCGGTGGCGAAGGCGCACCGTTATCACCGGATCATCTCGCTCTCGCCGACGATCACGGAGGATCTGTTCGCGATCGGCGCCGGCAAGCAGGTCGTCGCCGTCGACCAGGACTCGAACTACCCGGCCCGCGCGCCGCGGACGAGTCTCTCCGGCTACACGCCGAACGTCGAGGCGATCGCCGGCTACCACCCCGATCTCGTCCTCATCTCCTTCAACCCGCAGGGCTTCGCCGATCAGCTCCGCAAGCTCGGCATCAAGGTCGTGATGGAGCCGGCCTCCGCGAACCTCACGCAGGTCTACAGGCAGATCACCGGTCTCGGCCGGCTCGTCGGGCATGAGGCCGGCGCCGCCTCGGTCGTGCGGCGGATGCGGCGGCGGATGGCGAAGATCGTCGCGAGCGTTCCCGGTGGCCGCCGGCACCTCCGCGTCTACCACGAGCTCGACCAGACGTACTACTCCGCGACGTCGAAGACGTTCATCGGCAGCATCTACAAGCTGTTCGGCTTCTCGAACATCGCCGACGGGCCTGGACAGAGCGCCGGCACGCAGTACCCGCAGCTGTCGGAGGAGTACATCCTCGAGGCGAACCCGCAGATCATCGTCCTCGCCGATACGAAGTGCTGTGGCCAATCCGAGTCGACCGTCGCGGGTCGGCCCGGCTGGAACACGATCGCGGCCGTCGAGCATCACCGCGTCGTCGGGGTCAACGACGACATCGCGTCGCGGTGGGGACCGAGGATCGTCGAGTTCGCCGCCAAGGTCGCGCAGGTCGCCAGGCGCGGCTAGTGGCGATCGCGGCGGAGAGGGTTGAGGCAGCGCCGCGGGTCGAGGCCCGCGGCGTCAGTATTCGCGCCGGTCTCGTCACCGCCGGCTTCCTCCTCGTCGCGCTCGTCGTCGGGCTCGCGGTCGGGCCGTGGCACATCGGGCTCGAGGCGATCCTCCGCTCGGCTCTCGCGTACGTTCCGGGCCTCCACGTCCACGACCCGCTCGGCGTCAGGCCGCACGTCGTCGTCTGGCAGTTCCGAGCGCCGCGGGTCGCGCTCGCCGCGCTCGTCGGCGGCATGCTCGCGATCGCGGGGGCGTCGTACCAGGGCGTCTTCCGGAACCCGCTCGCGGATCCGTACCTGCTCGGCGTCGCGGGCGGAGCCGGCCTGGGCGCGACGCTCGCGATCATCTACGCGGCGAGCGCGGCCGCTGGACGCTGGGCCGTGCCGCTCGCGGCGTTCGGGGGAGCGATCGCGGCGGTCGCGCTGACGTACGCGCTCGGCCGCTCGGCCGGCGCCGCGCGCACGACCGGCGCGCTCGTCCTCGCTGGTGTCACGGTCGCGACGTTCACGGCGGCGGTGCAGACGTTCGTCCAGCAACGCCACACAGACGTCCTCCAGAACGTCTACGCCTGGCTCCTCGGCGGGTTCTCGACGTCGACGTGGAGCGACGTCGCGCTCTGCGCCCCGTACATCGCGCTCAGCTCGCTCGTGCTTCTCCTCCACCGGCGCGTGCTCGACGTCTTGAGCCTCGGCGACGACGAGGCGGCAAGCCTCGGCGTGAACGTCGCGCGCGCGCGGCTGACGATCGTCGTCGCGGCGACGCTCGGGACCGCCGCAGCAGTGTCGGTCAGCGGGCTCATCGCGTTCGTCGGGATCATCGTCCCGCACACGATCCGGCTCCTCGTCTCGACGAGCTACCGCGCCGTGATCCCGCTCTCGCTCGCGGCCGGCGCGGGCTTCCTCGTTCTCACCGACGTGCTCGCGCGGACGATCCTGTCGCCGGCCGAGCTGCCGATCGGCGTCGTCACTGCGTTCTTCGGCGCGCCGTTCTTCGCCGTCGTCCTCCGCACGTCGAGGAGCATGCGGTGATCGAGACGCGCGACCTGTGGGTGCGCTTCGGACCGGTCGCGGCGGTGCGCGGTCTCTCGCTGCGCGCGGAGACCGGCGGCTGGACGGCGCTCATCGGCCCGAACGGCGCGGGGAAGACGTCGGCGTTGCGTGCGCTCGCCGGGCTCGTCCCGTTCGACGGCGAGGTTCGCGTGGAGCAGCAGGACGTCCGCCGTCTCGGGCGCCGCGCGCTCGCGCGCCTCGTCGCCTTCGTGCCGCAGAAGCCCGAGACGCCGCCGGAGCTCACCGTCGCGGAGTACGTCCTCCTCGGCCGCACGCCCCACATCTCGTACCTCGGCGGCGAGGGGAAGCGCGACCGGGAGGCGGCCGCTCGTGCCCTACGCCGTCTCGACCTCGAGGAGTTCGCGCAGCGGCGGCTCGGTTCGCTCAGCGGCGGGGAGCTTCAGCGCGCCGTGCTCGCGCGCGCGCTCGCGCAGGAGGCGCGCATCTTGCTCCTCGACGAGCCGACGACCTCCCTCGATCTCGGCCGCCAGCAGCTCGTCCTCGAGCTCGTCGACGAGCTCCGCGGCGACGGTCTCACGGTTGTCACGACGATGCACGACCTCACGCTCGCGGGGCAGTACGCCGAGCACGTCGTCCTGCTCGACGCCGGCTCCGTCGTTGCGGAGGGCCCGGCCGCGGAAGTCCTCTCCGCGGGGAATGTCGCGGCGCATTACGGGGCGAACGTCCGTGTGATCGAGGACGAGAGCGGCGTCTTCGTCGTGCCCGTTCGCCGCTAGACTGCGCCCCGGCGCTCGGCGCCGTTCTATGCGCAACTGACCCGATCTCACCCCCGGCTCTTGTCGTTCCACGTCGTTGGAGGTCGTTGCGCATGTCTCGCCTTGCCGGCTCGCTCGTCGCGTCCGGAATCACGAAGTCGTTTGGATCGGAAGTCGTCCTCGGGGGCGTCGACCTCGTCGTGCCGCCGCGCGCACGGATCGGCCTCGTCGGCCCGAACGGCACCGGCAAGTCGACGCTCCTCCGTCTGCTCGCCGGGCTCGAGGAGCCGGACGAGGGACGCGTCCGCCGCTCGCCGCCGTCGCTCGCGGTCGGCTATCTCGCGCAGGAGCGCCGCTCCGGCAGCCGTTCCGGCGGAGAGGAGACCCGCTCGGCGCTTGCGACGGTGCTCCGTGAGGAGTTCGACGTCCTCCTCCTCGACGAGCCGACGAACGACCTCGACTTTGCCGGGATCGAATGGCTCGAACGGCAGCTCGCGTCGCAGCCCGGCTCGGTCGTCGTCGTCTCCCACGACCGCGCCTTCCTCGATCGCGTCGTCACGCGCATCGTCGAGCTCGACGAGTGGACGCGCGGCGCCACCGAGTACGCGGGCGGCTGGAGCGAGTACGAGGCCGAGCGCGAGCGGCGCCGCGAGCGGCACGTCCAGCGCTGGGAGGCGTCGGTCGGCGAGCGCAAGCGGATCGA
>DATKRA010000089.1:0-26820 GCA_035532455.1 Gaiellaceae bacterium
AGCACCGGCTACGGGCGCCGCTTCGTCGCCGAGCGCCCGACGTGGATCGCGATCGTTCCGCTCGGCTACGCGGACGGCTTCCGCCGGGACATGACCTGCACGGAGGTCCTCGTCGACGGCGAGCCGTGCCGCGCCGTCGGCACCGTCTCGATGGACGCTTTTGCGGTCGAGCTCGCCCGCGAGCTCGAGGTCGGCACGCCGGTGACGATCGTCGGCGACGGGCTCCTCATCGAGCGCCACGCGGCGCAGGCCGGGACGATCGGCTACGAGATCGCCTGCGGCATCAACAGCTCGCCGGAACGCGCGAGCCGTCGCACCGTCGGCTAGCCGGTCAGCCCGCCGTCGAGCTGCGAGAACGCGGCCGCAAGCTGGTCCCGCTCCTTCGCGAGCTCGGTGAACGACTGCAACAGCCTCCGCTCCCCCTCCACCGTCAGCCGGAGATGAGCAACGCGCGCGTCGCTCTGCGACTGCTCGCGCTCGACGAGCCCTGCCTCTTCGGCGCGGCGCACGAGCTCGGTGACGGTGCTCTGCGCGAGCTGCAGCCGCTCGGAGAGCTCGGTCACGGTCGACTGCTCTTTGCCGCCGGGCGAGCCCTTGATCATCATCAGCAGCGTGTAGCGCTGAGGCGTAAGGCCCGACTGGCGTGCGATCCGCTCGCTCCGCCGCAGGAAGCGGCGCAGCGCGGCTCTGAAGTCGGCGACGGCCATCACGTCGGCCACCGACGGCCGGCCCGGGTCGGCCTCTAGGCTCATACCGCGATTCTATGGAGCTTTCGGCGCGCGGCCAAGGACAACCGTGAAGACGTTCGGGAGCATGTCCTGCAGCGCGCCGAGCGGTCCGTAGAACCAGGGCACGGTCGTCTCGCCGCGGTTCCGCTCGATCGAGCGGACGACATGGGCGGCGACTTCCTCCGGCCCGATGACGATCCGCTGGACGAGCTTCGGCAGCCACTTCTGCGGGAAGCCTTCCGTCTCGGCGAAGCCCGGCTTGACCGTGTGGACACGGACGCCCCGGCTTCGCAGCTCGGCCGCGACCGTGCGCGAGAACGCGAGCTGCGCGTGTTTCGACGCCGAGTACGGGCCGCTCGGCGGGCCGGCGACGACGCCCGACACCGAGACGACGTTCACGACGTGGGACGGCGCCGCGGCGAGCAGGCCGGGCAGGAAGGCGTTGAGGCACCAGACGCCGCCGAGGTAGTTCGTCTGGATCAACCGCTCGATCTTCTCGACGTCGCCGCCGATGAAGCTCGTTCGGCCGGGGATCCCGGCGTTGTTGACGAGGATGTCGATCTGCGGATGGCGCTCGAGCACGCGCGCCGCAACGGCGTCGACTGCGGCGCGGTCGGAGACGTCGCACGGCTCCGCCTCCCCGCCGATCTCGGCCGCGAGCGCCTCGAGCCGGTCGGCGCGGCGGGCGAGCAGGACGCAGCGATCGCCACGGGCTGCGAGCCTGCGCGCGATCTCGACGCCGAATCCGGAGGAGGCTCCGGTCACCACCGCAACGCCCATGGCGAGACGCTACTAGAGAGGCCTGATGCGAAATGTGGCGCGGTCGTGGCCGCGTCAGACGCGGCGCAGGCCAGCGACCGCGATGCGGTCGCTTCCGCCACGTCCGTCCGGCCGCCGTAGCCTGCTGCTACGCCGTCCGGCCGGCCGCGGCGTCCTCCTTGGTCTGCCGCGCCCACAACCGGGCCACCTTTCACATCAACCCTCTAGGATCGCCGCATGGCCGGACCGTTCGAGGGCAAGCGCGGGCTCATCATGGGCGTCGCGAACAAGCGCTCGATCGCGTGGGCGATCGCGCAGAAGCTCGCCGACGGCGGCGCGAGCCTCGCCTTCACGTACCAGGGCGAGCGCATCGAGAAGTCGGTGCGCGACCTCGCCGAGACCGTCCGCTCCCCGCTCGTGACCGCGTGCGACGTCCGCTCGGACGACGACATCGCGCGCGTCTTCGGCGAGGTGTCGGACGCGTTCGGCGGCGAGCTCGATCTCCTCGTCCACTCGGTCGCGTACGCCGCGGCCGAAGACCTCGAGGGACGCTTCACCGACACGCCGCGCGACCGTTTCTGGATGGCGGTCGACATCAGCGCGTACTCCCTCGTCGCGTGTGCGCGCGCGGCCGAGCCGTTCATGGAGAAGACCGGCGGCGGCTCGATCCTCACGATGACGTACCTCGGCGGGGAGCGCGCGGTGCCGCACTACAACGTCATGGGCGTCGCGAAGGCGACTCTCGACTCGTGCGTGAAGTACCTCGCGTGGGATCTCGGCGAGAAGAACATCCGCGTCAACGCGGTCTCCGCCGGCCCGGTCCGCACGCTCGCGGCGCGCTCGATCGCGGGCTTCACGACGATGGAGGACATCGTCGAGGAGCGCTCGCCGCTCCGCCGCCACGTCACCGCGGACGACGTCGGCTCCGCCGCCGCTTACCTCCTGGGCGACGGCGCCGTGAACGTGACCGGGACGACGCTCTACGTCGACTCCGGGTACCACGCCATGGGCATGTAGCGGGCCGTCGTCAGGCGACAGGCAGAGCTCGCCCAGCCCACACGCGCCTCCCGTGACAGTTCATACTGAGCGCGTTCCCGATCGAGGGTGAGGGCTTTGAGACTTCTAATGCGCGTCGGTCTCACGACGGTAGCGGCGCTCGCCGCGATCGTGGTCTACGCGGGGACGATCGGCAACGTTCGCGTCCTTCGCAACGGATGCTTCGCGCCGTATCCCGGCCTTTCACCTGTCGACAGCAACGTTCACTTCAGGTGGCTCCCACCGCGCTTCGTCTGTCTGTACAAGACAAAGGCAGGAAGAGTCGTAGAGCGGTCGGACTGACCGGGCCCGGCTCAGGGACATTCGTGAGCACTGAGGCAAGGGAGTGTGCGACTCGCTCGTTGCGAGTAGCATCTTCTTGTGCCGTTCATCTTTCTCGCCGCGGTCGCTGCGGCTGTGGTGTACGTGGTGCGCATTCGGCGCGCTGAGATCGCAACCCATACGCTCGGCGTTTGCTCACCGACGGCGATCCGCTCCGGAGCCGAGGCTCGGCTGGTGGGAATCCGCGGTTGGCTGCTGGTCTACATGGTGGGCTTAGCGATCGAGTTGGCGCACGGCCTTGCACTGACGATCGGCTCGCTTGTCATTTACGTCGATCCTTCGCTGGCGGGTCTCCATTCGCTCATACCTCTCTGGGGCTTGCTGATCTACGTCGTGAGCAACCTCGGCCTCCTGGCATACGGAGCCGTGCTTTTTGTTTTGATGTCGAGGGGGCGGCGGAGTGCGATCGCGCACAACATCCTCTTCAACGCGCTCTCCATCAGCTTCCTGATCGTCTGGTTCTGCCTGAGCGCGAAGTCTCCAGTTGGCACTGTCGTTGATTCGCTTCCGGGAATCGTGGCGATCGCCTACTTCTTGCGTTCGCGCAGAGTGCGCAACACATTTGTGAGCGCGCCGGCAGCTGACGATCTGCACTGAAGACCGCTCAGGAGACATTCGCGAGCGCGAGCCCACCCGAGAGTTGCGGTCGTCTGATACGCACGGGTTCGCGCCTCCGGAGCCCTAGCGTTCAACCACCACTGATTGCGGCGATCACGTCGAGGCGTGATCCTGCCGCTAGCGGAGCGTCCAAGGCCGAGCGCTCGCCGTCCACGTACGTGTGGATGTGCGGCCGCAGCGTCGGGCCTTCGGCGACGAGACGGTCACGGAGTCCCGGCCACTGCCTCTCGATCTCGTCGATCGCGCCGAGAACCGTCGCCGCCTCGATCTCGAGGCGGCGCGGCAGTCCCGGGAAGAGCGGTGACAGCGTGCCCGGCAGGCGGACGTCGGCCACTACTCAGTCGACGATCGCGACGTCGACGGAGGAGATCGAGGGTAGGTAGCTCGCGATCTCGGTCCAGCTGTCGCCTTCGTCGGCGCTCACGAAGACCTGGCCGGTGCTCGTGCCGAAGTACAGGCCGGGCGTGTCGTGCTTGTCGATCGCCATTCCCTGGCGGAGAACGCCGAGGTGCGCGTCCACCTGCGGCAGGCCGTTGCGCAGCGGCTGCCAGCTCGAGCCGGCGTCGCGCGTGCGATAGACGGTCGCCTTGCCCTCGTGCATCGTCCGGCCGTGGCCGCCGTCGACGGGGATGACGTAGAACGTCTCCGTGTCGTGGGGATGGACGGCCGCGGCGAAGCCGAAGTCGCCGGGCAAGCCTTCCGTGATCTCCGTCCACGACTGGCCGGCGTCGTCGGAGCGGTGCACTCCGACGTGGTTCTGCTGGTACATCCGCTGCGGGTCGGATGAGCGGACGAGCTTGTGGACGCAGAAGCCGACGTCGTCGTAGTTCTCCGGCGGCGGCCAGTCGCGCCGCAGGCCGTTGTTGCGCGGCGTCCACGACGAGGCGCCGTCGGTCGTCTCGAACGCGCCGACGCCCTGCACGATCGTGAAGAAGTTGTCGGAGTCGTCCGGGTCGGTGACGAAGCCCGAGATGCCGAGGTGGCCCGGAGCCTGGTTCGCCGGGTCGTCCCACATTTCACTCCCGTGCTGGCCCGAGAGGGTGGAAAGGAGCGAGAACGTCTCGCCGTTGTCCTTGCTCTCGAAGATGCCGGGCGCCTCGACGCCGACGAGGAGCCGGTCGCCGGCGCGGGCGAGTGTCGAGACCTTGTTCACTTTCCGGCCGTCGTCGTCGGGATAGCTCAAGCCTTCGCTCGACATCTCCCACGTCGCGCCGCGATCGCGGCTGCGGAAGATCCCCGAGCCGTGCCACTCGCTCGCCGCCGCGGCGTAGATCGAATCGGATTTCGCGTCGTAGATCGCGTGGTAGATCGGCCAGCCCTCGCAGAGCGGTTCGCTCATCGTCCACGTCTTCCGGTCCTCGCTCTCGAACAGGAACGCGCCCTTGCGGGTCGCGACGGTCAGCAGTGTCTTCGGCATCTCGGCTCCTCTTTCGGGTCTCGCGGTATTTCTAGCTGAACGGCTTCATCAGCATGTCGGCGACCACGACGAGCAGCACGGCGACGTCGACGCGCGAGATCAGCAGGATCTCCCTGATCGCGGCCTGCGTCTGGGGCGCCGCGGCTCCGGCGGTGTCGAAGAGCTCGACGAGCCGGCGCGCGCGCGGCGCGAGCACGCCGATCCCGGTGATGAAGGAGATCGCCCAACCCGCGAGCCCGATGTCGACCCATGTCGTGCCGAAGCCGACGTGCTGGTTGACCACCATTGCGATCCCCATCGCGAAGACGATGCCGCCCGAAGGAGCGAACAGCTTCTCCCCGACGAACGTCGCCTGGCGCGCGATCGTCGCAAGCTGCTCGGGATCGTCCGCGCGCTCGGCGCGAATGGCGAGTGCGGTGAGAAGCACGCCGCCGCCGACCCAGAAGACGGCGACTGCGACGTGGACAAGCTTGAAGATGCCGAACCACGTGGTGGAGGTGTCGGTCGCCTTGAAGGCGAAGAGCAGGAAGGCGCCGACGAGTGCGAGGCCGATTGCGGGCGTGATCCAACTCCGCCCACGCTCGGCAACTTGGACAGCTGAAGTGGATTCCATGCCGCGGAAGTAAAAGCGATCCGGCGGACGACTACAAGGCCTGTGCGGCTGCGATCAGTTCGTCGAGATCGGGCAGCTCGTCGTTCGCGTAGCCCCACGCGCCGCGGATCACACCTTCGCTGTCGAGGAGGAAGGCGCTCCGCCGCGAGACGTCGCGCATCCCGTTGTGCTCGAAGCCCACGCCGAAGCCGTGTGTCGCCTCCGCGTTCCAGTCGGAGAGGAGCGGGAAGTCGAGGTCGAGCGCCTGCATCCACGCGACGTGGGTGTACGGCGAGTCGCGCGAGATTGCGTACGGCTCGACCCCCGCCGCCTGCAGCTCCTCTCTCCTGTCACGCAGGAGCTCGAGCTCGCTCGTTCAGGTGGAGGACCAGTCGAAGAGATAGAAGAGGAGCAGGACGGGCCGGTCGTGGAGCAGGTCCCCGATCGACGCGCGCTCGCGGGGCGTCGTCCACACGACCACATCGAGCGGCGCCCTTTCTCCGACCTCCAACACGATCCTGATCCTATGCGCCGGTCTCGAGTCGCGTGAAGAAGGCGGTTTTCGCAGCGCCGTAATCGTCCTCGTCGTTCGTCCCCTCGAACCGCTGCTTGAGCGCGTTGTACTCGGCGAGCAGCTCCGGCCGCGTTCGCAACAGCTCCCAGCCGCGCGTGAAGCGGCGGTCGTGCTCGGCGCCGAGCGCGGTCAGCGCGACTCCGGTCGGAAGCCGCCGCTCCTCGGGCACGAGAAACGCCGCGAAGGCGTCGGTCCACATCTCAGGGCGATAGGGCTCGTAGCGTCGCTCGAGCGCGGCGACCGCTTCGGGGAAGTCGCTGGCCGGCACGCGGACGTGGAGGTCGACATCGCCGCGGGTCAGCGCGTCGTCGAGCGACGTTCCGCCGGTGTGAACGATCTCCGCTTCGGGCAGTAGCCGTCCGATCTCGGCCGCCCGGTCGGCGACGACCGCCGAGACGAGCTCGCGCAGCTCCCGCGCGGGTTGGAGCCCGATCACCTACGCGGCCGCGGGTTCCGGCTCAGCGGCCACCTCGGTCGCTTCCGCGATCTCGCGGGTGACCTCGACGATGTCGCGATTGCCGTTGTAGACGTGGAGCTGGCGGTCGGCGCCGTTGCCGCGGCGGAGGATTTCCTCGATCCCGGCGAGCTCCTCCTCGGAGCCGAGCTCGCGCGCATGCCCGCCGAGCGTCTTCAAGGTGCGGCGGATCAGCGCGGCGACGGGTAGCCGGTTCCGCTTGCCGGTGTGGAGATCCATGACCGGCGCGCTGAGCCCATACCGCGCGGCGAGCCACTTGTTCTCGGTCGTGAGGATCCGGTGGAAGGACGGGATCTCCTCGCCCCGGTCGACGAGTTCCGCGTAGTGCTTGACGAGCGCCTGGCAGTACGCGGTGATCGCGATCACGTCGTCGAGCTGCGTCACGGCGTCGCAGATCCGGATCTCGATCGTGCCGAGGCGCGGGTGGAGCCGGATGTCCCACCAGATGTGGGTGTAGTCCTGGATGCAGCCGGTCTTCTCCAGCTGGTTCACGACCTTCGCGTAGTCGGAGTAGTCGCGGAAGCGCGGCGGCGGGCCCGAGCGGGGGAACGCCGCGAAGACCATGTGGCGCGACGAGCGGAGGCCGGTCGGCTCGCCGCGCCAGAACGGCGAGCTCGCCGAGAGCGCGACGAGCTCGGGCAGGTGGGCGATGAGGCCGTTCTGCACCTGAATCGCCTTCTCGGCGTCGTCGACGGCGACGTGGACGTGCATCCCGAAGATGAGCTCGCGCCGCGCGAGGTACTGCATCTGGTCGACGAGCGCGCGGTAGCGATCCTTCGCGGTGATCCGCTGGCGCTCGAAGAGCGCGAACGGGTGTGTGCCCGCCGAGCCGACGCGCAGGCCCTTCTCCCGCGCGACGTCGCACACGTAGGCGCGGATGCGGAGGAGCTGCTGCCGGACGCCGGCCGGCGTGTGGCAGACCGGCGTCGCGACCTCGAGCACCGACTGCATGAGCTCGGAGTTGATGCGCGGCTCGAGCTCGTGGCCGGCGACCGCGGCGAGGACGGTGTCGATGTGCTGGACGAGGTCAAACGACTCGCCGTCGAGGAGCATGTACTCCTCCTCGACGCCGAGCGTGTACGGGTCGCTCTGGCCGAAGGCGTGATCGAGCACGCTGCCGCCCGGCGGGAAGCGGGAGCCTTTCCCGGTGATCGACGGCGGGATGAGCGAGTCCGTCATGGGCTGGACCCTATTCCCTCGCTTTGCAGGAGGAAAGCATCGAGCCCTTCACTCCGGCAGTAGTGCGTCCGCCTCGATCTCGACCTTCCAGGCCGGATCGAGCAGGCCGGCGACCACGAGCATCGCCGAGGCGGGCCGCACGTCGCCGAAGGCCTCGCCGTGCGCGCGCCCGACGGCTTCCCAGTCGTCGGCGTCGGTGATGAAGACCCGCGTGCGGACGACGTCGTCGGGCCGGGCGCCGAGTTCTGCGAGCGCGGCGACGACGATCTCGAGGCACCGTTTCGCCTGCTCGTAGGCATCGGCGGAATCGCATCCGACCGGCGCGGTTCCCGAGACGTACACGTGCCGGCCCACGCCGACCGCCCGCGAGTAGCCGACCGTGTCGGCGAACGCCGAGACCGCCGGAACAAGGCGTCGCTCCACGGGCCAAGTGTGCACAGACATGTCCGTCTTGGCCACGTCCAGGCGTCTGACGCCCGGACGTGGCTGTTGAGGACGTGTCCAGGCTCCCGCGACGGCTTGTACAGACAGCCGACTTGTCCCCGACGGACATGTCCGGTGTCTGACACCGGACATGTCTCGTTGCGCCAATATCGATGTGGTGGAGGCACTGCGGCTCATTGATGGCTGGGATTCTTCCGAGGCGGCAGCGGGAGTGGTCTCGCCCAACGAGGTCGTCGCGACTCGCGGCGCCGTCGACGCCGTCCAGCCGTGGGCGTCGGTGACGAAGCTCCTGACGGGCCTCACGCTCCTCGTTGCGCTCGAGGAGGGGACGGTCGACCTCGACGAGCCCGCCGGGCCGCCGGGCTCGACTCTCCGGCATCTCCTCGCGCATGCCTCCGGATTGCCGCTCGACGGCGCCGAGCCGATGACCGAGCCCGGGCGGCGGCGCATCTACTCGAACACCGGCATCGAGATCGCCGCCGACCTCCTCGCCGAGCGGGCTGAAATGCCGTTCGCGGACTACTTCGCGAACGCGGTCGCCGAGCCGCTCGGGCTTCGCGGCAGCCTCGCCGGCTCCCCGGCGCACGCCTACAGCGGCCCGCTCGCCGACCTCCTCGCGCTCGGGCGCGAGCTCCTGACGCCGACGCTCGTCGCGCCGGAGACGATCGCCGAAGCAGCGACCGTCCAGTTTCCCGGCCTCACCGGGGTTCTGCCCGGGCTCGGCAGCATGGAGCCGAACGACTGGGGGCTGACGTTCGAGTTGCGCGACGGCAAGTCGCCGCACTGGACGGGCTCCCACAACTCGCCGCGCACGTTCGGGCACTTCGGCCGGAGCGGCACCTTCCTGTGGGTGGATCCCGACGCCGGACTCGCGTGCGGCGTCCTCACGGGCCGGCCGTTCGGCGACTGGGCGAAAGACGCGTGGCCCGCGTTCAGTGACGCGGTACTCGATGAGACTCCGGCTATGGGTCCCGGCGGCCGAGAAGTTGAGCCGAACGGCCCATAGGCAGTTCCCGCAATCGCGTCGATTATCCCGCCATGAGCGTAGGCTCGACGGAGCTCAACAAAGAGCGGAGACGCCGGCTTGGCCGGCGGCGGAGCGGAAAATGAGCGAACCCGGCTTCCACCGGATCGAGGACGACATCGCCGACACCTGGCTCGAGGATTGGGCGGGCGCAGGGCTCGCCGAGATCGAGGCGTTCCTCGCCAAGCACGCCGACTTCCTGCGGTTCCTCGCAGCGCGCGAAGCTACTCAAACTGCGGCCGAGTAGCGTCGTCGCTGGGAACGAGGGCGTGCGGAGGGCGACTGGGTCGCGCACTCCGCCGCGTTCTCGTCGCCGCCGTTCTCCTCGCTACGAAGCGAGCCCGAGCTGGCTCTCGAGCATCCCCTTCGGCATCGCGCCGACGGCTGCGGCCTTGGGAGCGCCCGCTTCGAAGAGCATCATGTTCGGGATCGACTGAACCCCGTAGCGCATTGCGAGATCCTGGTTCTCGTCGATGTTGACCTTCACGAGCTTGAGGTTCTTCTCCTCGGCGATCCGCTCGAGCACGGGCGCGACCGCGTGGCACGGGCCGCACCACTCGGCCCAGAAGTCGACGAGCACGGGCTCGGCGGCCTGGAGCACCTCTGTCTCGAAGGTGGCGTCGGTTACGTCTGTTGCCATTCTTTCCTTTCGTCTTCAGGGCTGATTACCCAGCCGCCAATGGTACGAACGCTCCTGCCTAGACTTGACTTCCCGATGGGAAAGCCAATCTTCCAGCCTCTACCGGACAAACCCGACCATCCTCGCCTCGAGGAGGAGGTTCTCGCGCGCTGGGAGAGCGAGGGGACGTTCGCGAAGCTGCGGGAGCAGAACGCCGGCGGGCCGCGGTTCTCGTTCATCGACGGGCCTGTCACCGCGAACAAGCCGCTCGGCATCCACACGACATGGGGGCGGACGCTGAAGGACGTCTTCCAGCGCTACAAGGCGCTCCGCGGCTTCGACCAGCGCTACCAGAACGGCTTCGACTGCCAGGGGCTCTGGATCGAGGTCGGCGTCGAGCGCGAGCTCGGGCTCAACTCGAAGCACGAGATCGAGGAGTACGGCCTCGAGAAATTCGCGGCGAAGTGCCGGGAGGCGGTCGTCAAGTACTCCGAGCAGCTCTGGGAAGGCTCGAAGCGGCTCGGCCAGTGGATGGACTGGGGCAAGGACTACTTCACCTTCAGCGACACGAACATCGAGTACGTGTGGCGGATGCTGAAGACCGTCCACGGCCGCGACTGGCTCTACCTCGGCCACCGCTCGACCGAGTGGTGCCCGCGCTGCGGCACGTCGATCTCGCAGCACGAGCTGATCGGCTCGTACGTCGACCGCGCCGACCCGTCCCTCTTCGTCCGCTTCCCGCTGACCGACCGGCCCGGCGAGTTCCTCGTGATCTGGACGACGACGCCGTGGACGCTGCCGGCGAACGTCGCCGCGGCGGTCAACCCCGAGGCGGAGTACGGGCGACGCGCGAACGGCGAGTGGGTCGCAGCCGCGCGCTATCCCGACGAGGAGCTCGCGGACAAGCGTGCGGGCTCGGAGCTCGTCGGCTGGAGCTACCGCGGCCCGTTCGACGAGATCGTCGACGTCGAGCACCGCGTCGTCCCGTGGGACGACGTCTCGATGGACGACGGCACAGGCATCGTCCACATCGCCCCCGGCTGCGGCACCGAGGACTTCGAGCTAGCCGGCGCGAACGGCCTGCCGGTCATCCAGCCGGTCGACGAGTCGGGCCGCTTCTACGACAGCTTCGGTTGGCTCCACGGGCTCTCGACGACCGAGGCGGCGGAGCAGATCATCGGCAACCTCGAGGAGAAGGGGATCCTCGTCGAGGCGGGGCTGCACGAGCATCGCTACCCGGAGTGCTGGCGCTGCCACACGCCGCTCATCTTCCGCATCGCCGACGACTGGTTCATCTCCGTCCGCGACCTGCGGCAGCAGATGCTCGACGCGAACGCGACGGTCGAATGGACGCCCGAGTACATGGGCAAGCGCATGGACGACTGGCTCCGCAACATGGGCGACTGGAACATCTCCCGCCGCCGCTACTACGGCCTGCCGCTGCCGTTCTATCCGTGCGCGTGCGGGCACCTGAACGTGATCGGGTCGAGGGCGGAGCTCGCGGAGCGCGCGGTCGCGGGCCTCGACCAGCTCGAGGAACTGCGGCGCCCGTGGATCGACCGCGTCCCCATCCGGTGCGCCGAGTGCGGCGAGCCCGTCGAGCGGGTCAAGGAGGTCGGCGACGTCTGGCTCGACGCGGGCATCGTCCCGTTCTCGACGCTCGGCTGGCAGAACGACGAGTGGGTGCCGGAGGGCTACGGAACGGGCGCGGCGAAGGGGCTGACGACCGCTGACCTGCCCGACCATGCGTACTGGGAGAAGTGGTTCCCGGCCGACTGGGTGAGCGAGATGCGCGAGCAGATCCGGCTCTGGTTCTACTCGCAGCTCTTCATGTCGGTCGTGCTGACCGGGAAGGCGCCGTTCAAGCGCGTGCTCGGCTACGAGAAGATGCTCGACGAGAACGGCCGCGAGATGCACGGCTCGTGGGGGAACACGATCGAGGCGAACGACGCCTTCGACCGGATGGGCGCCGACGTGATGCGCTGGCAGTTCGCGGCGCAGCCGCCCGACCGCGACCTCTGGTTCGGCTACGGCCCGGCGGAAGAGGTGAAGCGCAAGCTCCTCACCTTCTGGAACTCGGTCAAGTTCTTCGTCGACTACGCGAACATCGCGGAGTTCCGGCCGGAGTGGATGAACCTCGAGCCCGATAAAGAAGGTCACGGGGACAGGTTCGAGCCTTTTGCGGAACAGCGCGGTGACTCGGAAAGTCGCGAACCTGTCCCCGTGGCTGTTTTCACGCTCGACCGCTGGCTCGTCGAGCGGACGCACGCCTTCGTCGCCGACGCGACCGCCGGCTACGAGAGCTGGCTCGCCACCGACGTCCTCCGCGAGTTCGAGGCGTATCTCGACGATCTCTCGAACTGGTACATCCGCCGCTCGCGACGGCGGTTCTGGGACGAGGACGAGGCCGCGCTCGCCACGCTCTGGTACGCGCTCGTCCAGACGCTGCGCGTGCTCGCACCGATCATGCCGTTCGTAACCGACGACCTCTGGCGGACGCTCGTCCTCGACGGGCCGGAGTCCGTCCACCTCGCCGGCTGGCCGGAGGTGGCCGAGCCCGATCGCGCGCTCCTCGACGAGATCGCCGAAGTGCGGCACGTCGTCGAGCTCGGGAGGCAGGCGCGCTCAAGCTCGGGGATCAAGCTCCGGCAGCCACTGCGGCGCCTCGTGGTCGACGGCGCGCGCGTCGACGGGCATCTCGCGGAGATCGCGAACGAGCTCCGCGTCAAGGAGGTCGAGCTCGGTGAGGTGGACGCGGTCGAGCTCCACGTGAAGCCGCACCTCCCGGCGCTCGGACCGAAGCTCGGCAAGGAGCTCGGCGCCGTGCGAACCGCGCTCGCGGCGGGAGAGTTCGAGGAGCTCGACGGTGGGCGCTTCCGCGTCCTCGGCCACGAGCTCGAGCCGGACGAAGTGCTCGTCGAGCGCGGTGGGCGCGAGGGTTGGGCGGTCGCTTCCGCAGACGGGGTCACCGTGGCGCTCGACCTGTCGCTCGACAACGACCTGCTCGTCCAAGGAGAGGCGTACGACCTCATCCACCGCGTCAACACGCTCCGCAAGGAGCAGGGCTTCGAGATCAGCGACCGGATCGTCCTCACGGTTCCGGAGGAGATGAGCGCACTCGTCCGAGCGCACGGCGATTGGATCAAGGACGACGTGCTCGCGACCGAGATCCGCATCGGCGGCGAGCTTGCCGCCGCGAAAAGCTAAGCCGCAGCCCGCTCGGCGCGGCGCAGCTCGACCGGCAGCTTGAAGCTCACGTCCTCGTGCACGGGCGCGTGCTCGCTCACGACGGCGCCGCGCTCGGTGAACCACGCACAGACCTCCGCGACGAGCCGTTCCGGCGCCGACGCTCCCGACGTGAGCCCGACCGTTTCGCGTCCTTCGAGCCAGCTCTCGTCGATCGCTCCCAGGTCGTCGACGAGATACGCGTCGACTCCGCCGCCGCGTGCGACGTCGACGAGCCGCTTCGAGTTCGAGGAGTTGCGCGAGCCGACGACGAGCAGCAGGTCGATCTTCTCGAGCAGCTCCTTCACGGCCCACTGGCGGTTCGAGGTCGCGTAACAGATGTCCTCGCGCGCAGGCTCCTCGATCCGCGGGAAGCGGTGGCGCAGCACCGCGACGATCTGGCTCGTCTCGTCGACCGAGAGCGTCGTCTGCGTGATGTACGCGAGCGGCCGGTCGGCTGGAAGGGTCACGTGCGCGGCGTCCTCCGCCGACTGGACGAGGACGATCGCCTCGGGCGCCTCGCCGAGCGTTCCCTCGACCTCCTCGTGCCCGGCGTGGCCGATGAGGACGATCGCGTAGCCGGCCTCCGCGTACCGCCGCGCCTGCGTGTGCACCTTCGTCACGAGCGGGCACGTCGCGTCGATCGCCGCGAGTCCGCGCTCGTCCGCCTGGGCCCGCACGGCCGGCGCGATGCCGTGCGCCGAGAAGACGACGGTCGCCCCTTCCGGCACGCTCGTCAGCTCGTCGACGAAGACGGCGCCGCGCGCTTCGAGGCCGCGGACGACGTGCGAGTTGTGGACGATCTGCTTGCGGACGTAGACGGGGCGGCCGTAGAGCGCGAGCGCCCGCTCGACCGTCTCGACCGCCCGCTCGACGCCGGCGCAATAGCCGCGCGGAGAGGCGAGGAGGACACGCTTCACCACTACGGGGCCACGATACCGCCGCCGCGTTAGCAGTCCGTGAGGGAAAGGGGAAAAGCCCGCCGCTCGGGGGGTCGGCGCGGCGGGCTCTTCCTGTTGCTAGCCGCGTAAACGTCGAGGACGCGCCGCGGTTCGCATCGCCCAGTGCAACGGAGGCTACGGCCCGTTTGCCGGGCGGACAATGGGCCATCCGGCCCATCTTTGTAAACAGGAAGCGTCGGAACACGAATCTCCGACGATGGAAGGGCAGCGTAGAATCCCCGTGCCCAGTGAGGATCCCATGGTTTCGCCCGAACCGCCGGGCAGCCGGCGGCGGCAGAGAGTTCGAAAGCGTCAGTCGCGTTGCGAGCGAGCTTGCGCGGACCGCCGACGTGGAGGGCGTCGCACGCACGCTCCTGGACGAGATCGCGGCGACGTTCGGCGTCTCGTTCGCCGGCCTGACGTTCGTCTCCGACGGCGGGCGCGAGGCGGTCGGCTATCTCGCGCGGTCGCACGGGAAGGACGTCGACTGGTGGCGGGACGTACGGGTCGACCTCGAGAACGAGCCGTCGGGTGTCGCGCGCGCCGTCTTCGAGGCGACCGCGTTCGCCGTCTACGACGCGGCCGAGTCGAACGTCGTCAGCCCCAAGCTCGCCGAGGCGACCGGCGCGCGGAGCGCCGCCTTCGTCCCGCTGCTTCTCGAGGAGCGCGTGATCGCCGTGATCTCCATCGCGACCGCCGACGAGCGTCGTGTCTTCTCGGCGGACGACCTCTCGCTCATGCAGACGCTCGCCTCCGAGGCGGCCGTCGCGCTCGAGCGCCTGCGGACCGGCGTCGCGCTCGAGGAGGCGGTCGCGGAGAACGAGGAGCGGCTCTCGCAGCAGGCCGCCCTGCTCCGCGCGGCCCACGCGCTCAGCAGCGAGCTCGACCTTCCGGTCGTCCTGCAGAGGCTCGCGGACGAGCTCGCCGACCTGCTCGCCGCCGACGCCGCCGACTGCTACCTCCTCGACCGCGACCGCTGGGTGTTCCGCTGCGTCGCCGTGCACGGCTTCGACGACTCGCTGCTCGACTTCGAGTTCCCGATGGACAAGGGTCTCGCCGGCGCGGCGATCCGCGAGGGGAGGCCGCTCATCGAGAGCACGTACGGCGGGATCGAGAACCCCGTCCCGCATCCGGCGTACGAGGGCTTCACCGACGTGACGACGGCGCCGATGTCGTGGGGCGGGGAGGTGCGCGGTGTGCTCGGGGCCGGGCGTCGCGGCGGCCACCGGTTCCGCCCGGGCGACGCGAGCGTCCTGGAGGCGTTTGCCGGTCTCGCCTCGCTTGCGGTGCGGAACGCCGAGACGTTCACGCAGAGCGCGCGGCAGGAGCGGATCCAGCGCGGCTTCTACCGGATCGCGGCCGCGCTCGGCCAGTCGCTTTCCCGCGCGGCGACGCTCGAAGCCGTCTCGCAGGCGGCGGCGGAGGCGCTGGGAGGCGCGTCGGCCGCGGTGATCGTTCCTTCCTATGGACGGCTCGAGCCCGTCGGCGGGTACGAGTTGCCGGACGCACTCGCAGAGGCCCTCGAGGAGCACGCGGCCACACGGGACGGACAGCTCTTCCGGGCCGCGACTGAGGGACGGATCGTCGCCTCGCGCTCGATCGCCGACGACGAGCGGCTCCTGCAAGAGCTGCGCGAGACGGCGGTGTCAAGCGGCTACCGCTCGCTTCTCGCAGTCCCCGTCGAGGCGCCGCGCGACGCGGGCCACGGGCTCGTCCTCATCTTCTTCGCCGAGGAGCGCGCCTTCAGCGACGAGGACCTCGAGGTCGCGCGGCATCTCGGCGACGCGACGCGCGGCGCGCTCGAGCGGAGCGAGCTGTTCGAGGCCGAGCGCAGCGCGCGCGCCGTCGCGCAGCAGCTGACGCGCACGGGACGGCTCCTCACGAGCGAGCTCGATCCGGCGGCCGTCCTCGACGAGGTCGTGCAGCAGGCTCCGGCGCTCGTGAATGCGGAGGCTGCGGCGTTCAGGATCGTCGACGGCGACGAGCTCGTAGTCACCGCGGCGGAGGGGAACGGAGCGGACGCGGCGCTCGAGTCGCGGAGCCCGGCGAGCGGTCGGCTCTCCGGCGACGTCGTCCAGTCGGGAGTCGCGGTCGTGCTGCCGGACGCCGGCTCCGACGAACGTCTCCGCGCGCTCGACCCGATGCTCGCCGCGGGGCACTCCGCCTTCCTCGGCGTTCCGGTCGGCTCGGCCGAAGGCGCGGTCGCCGGAGTCCTCGCCGTCTACGCCGAGCAGCCGCGCGAGTGGCGCGAGGAGGAGATCGAGGCGCTGCAGGCCGTCGCAGCGAGCACGTCGGCGGCGCTCTCGAACGCCGAGCTGTACCAGCGCGTCGCGCTCGAGCGGGAGCGGTCGGTCGCGATCCTCGCGAACATCGCCGACGGCATCGTCGCAGTCGACCGCGAGGGGAACGTCGTCCTCTGGAACGCGGCGGCAGAGCGGATCACGGGAGTCCCCGCCGGGGCCGCGCTCGGCCGTGCGCCGGTCGACGTCCTCCAGCGCAGCCTCGAGGCGCCCGACGGAGCGGCGTCCGGCGACCGGCTCGTCCCGGTGATGCGCGGCCGGGAGGAGGTCTGGCTCTCGGTGACGGAGGCCGTGATGCGCGACCCGCTCGGCGTGGTCGCCGGCCGGATCTTCGCCTTCCGCGACATCTCCGGCGACCGGCTCGTCGAGCAGGTCAAGTCCGACTTCGTCAGCACCGTCTCGCACGAGCTGCGCACGCCGCTCACCTCGATCTACGGCTTCGCCGAGACGCTCCTCCGCCAGGACGTCGTGTTCGGGGAGGAGGAGCGGAAGACGTTCCTCCGCTACATCTCGTCCGAGTCGCAGCGCCTCACGACGATCGTCGACACGCTCCTCGCCGTCGCGCGGCTCGACACCGGCGACCTCCAGGTCAACCTCGCCGAGACCGACGTCCGCGAGGTTGTCGGGCAGGTGCTCGACACGGTGCGCCTCGACAACGGCCACAAGGTCGTCGTCGATCTGCCCGACGCGCCGCTGCCCGCGCGCGCCGACGCCGAAAAGCTCCGCCAGGTCTTCTCGATCCTCGTCGACAATGCGCTCCGCTACTCGCCCGACGGCGGCACGATCACGGTCGGCGCCTCCGTGCGCGACGACACGGTCGAGGTCACGGTCTCGGACGAGGGGATCGGGATCCCGCAGGCTGATCAGGAGCAGATCTTCCGCAAGTTCTACCGCGGCTCCGACGCCGAGCTACGCGTGGGCGCAGACGGCACAGGCCTCGGCCTCTTCATCGCGCGCGGCCTGGTGACGGCGATGGGCGGACGGATCTGGGTCGCGTCGCGCGAGGGCGAAGGGTCGCGGTTCTCCTTCGAGCTGCCCGCTCCATCCGAAGGATCCGGAGAATGAGTACCGAGCTGGACGGGTATACGAAGCACATGGGCGGCGGCGGCGGCGAGGGCGGCGAGAAGGTACTCGTGATCGACGACGAGGCGCCGATACGGCTCCTCTGCCGCGTCAATCTCGAGGCCGAGGGGATGCGTGTGACCGAGGCGGCCGACGGCACGACCGGTCTCGAGCTCGCGCGGAACGATCCCCCCGACGTCGTCCTCCTCGACGTGATGATGCCCGGCCTCGACGGCTGGCGCGTCGCCGAGGAACTGCTCGAGGACGCGCGCACGAACCGCATCCCGATCATCTTCCTCACGGCGCGGGCCGAATTCCGCGACCGCGCGCGCGGCCTCGACATCGGCGGCGTCGACTACGTGACGAAGCCGTTCAACCCGCTCGAGCTCGCGTCGCTCGTGCGTGACCTACTCTCGCGGATCGACCGCGGCGAGCTCGACGAGCTCCGCGGCGAGAAGCTCGAGGAACTGCGCGCGCTTATGGAAACGGAATAGCCGCGCCGAGCTTCTCCTCGATCGCCTCGCGGATGATCGTCGGGAAGTCGTAGCGGATAGAGAGCCGCCAGTCGGGCTCGACCAGGCCGCCGTAGCTCTCGAGCTCGAAGTCGGTTCCCGCGACGACATACGTTCGTGCGGGATCGAGGTCGCTCGCGTCGCCGGCGACGTGCAGCGGGCCGCGGGGCTCGCCGCGCAGCGAGCCGGTCGTCGTCTCCTGGAACTCGGGGTCGTTCCCCTTCTCGATCATGCGTGCGAGCTGCGCGCCCGTGAGCTCGGTCACGGCGGGGTTGGCAGTCGAGTGGCAAGCCTCCCACAGGTCGCCGCGGCGCAGCGGGCCGGCGGGGAGCGGGTAGTCGAGCATGGCCTGAGAGGTGGCGAGCGCGATCTCCGCTCCCATGCGTTCGCGCAGCATCTCGGCGACCCACTGCCCCTCGAGCGGCTCGTCGAGGTCGGCGACGATCTCGTCGAGCGAGGTGTCGAGGTCGGCCTCGGCTGCCGCTGCCGCGGCGAGAACGGCGGGATGCCTCGGGACGTCCTCGCCGACCGGGATCAGGGACGCCGTCATCTCCTCGCCGTCGATCTCGATCCGGCCGAGGTGCTCGGCGAAAGAGCCCGCCTGGGCGATCAGGACGGAGCCGATGCGCTCTCCCTCCGGCAGGACGTCGTGCGAGTGGGCGCCGACGATCACGTCCACCTCTCCCTGCACGAGCTCCGCAAGCTCGGGATCGATCACCGCGATTTCGCGTACCTCGGCGAATGGCCTCCGGTAGCCGAGGTGAGACAGGCAGACGACGATCTCGGCACCCTGCTGACGAAGCGCGCGGGCGCCGGCGCGCACCGCCTCGAGCGCGTCCGTCGCGTAGATGCCGAAGAGGCCGGTGCCGAGGAAGTCGGGGAACGGATCCGTGACGCCGACGAAGCCGACGCCGTCGATCAGCGCAGTCGGCTGGACTCCCTCGACCGGCTCGAGGTTCGCGAGCAGGAGCGGATAGCGCGCCACAGCTGCCTGGGCCGGGATCACCTGCGGGCCGTAACGCAGCCAAACGGCGTTTCCGACGACCGAGACCTCGCAGCCGGCGGCCGACAGGAGCCTGTGCATCGCCACGCCCTTCGTCAAGTTGGAGAGCCGGGTCGTCGTCTCCTCGACGTCCCCGGCGTCGACGTAGATCACGCGGTGTGGCGTCTCGGCCTTGATCCGCTCGACGAACGTCGCGACGCGCGCCAGCCCGTCGACGCGTCCGTGGATGTCGTTCGTGTGGAGAATCGTCAGGCGCATCGGCTCCCGAGACTACGCGACCGTGCTCACGGAGAGCGAGTAGCCCTCGCCTGCGCCGTTACTCGGGAATGTCGCTGAGCTACAGCCCGCAGATCCACCGCGCGCCGGGCTTGACCGAGCAGAACGTCGTGCCCCCGAAGCCCGCGGCCGACCAGTAGATGACCCCACGCGATAGGCGAACGGTGCCTGGCGTCCCTGCTTTCCGGGGATCAGTCGAGTCGTGAGTGACCCGGATCCGGGCGATCTCGCTGCGCCCGGTGCCTCTCACGCTGGTGACCCTGAACCGGACGATCTCGTAGCCGGGCGGGCCGTATAGAAAGATCTTCGCTAGCCCGCGCCCTGTCGTGGAAATGACGAGAGTGCCACCATGATGACTCCACGTCCCAACCAAAGCACGTAACCCCGCCGCGTTGATCGCGGTCGTGCTCGGCGAGCGTTGGTCGAGATTGAGGCTCGCAGCTGAGGTCGCGACTGCGATCACGACGCAAGCGACCAGCAGGCGGCGGTTTCGCGCTCTGCGCTTCGCCTCGGCGATCAGTGGGTCGAGCGCGAAAGGGAGCCGCCTAGCGTCTGTCGCCATAGCGCCAGTATTGCTAGTTCCATCCGCTAGCGCAACCAGTAAGTTCGGTGGAGGTGCGGTCGTGTGCCCCAGTCCAAGTGCGAACTCGTCTGCGCGAACTGTCACGCTGTACGCTCGTACGAGCGACGCAACGGGGCGTAGCTCAGCCTGGTAGAGCGCCCGCTTTGGGAGCGGGAGGTTTCGCGAGTTCGAATCTCGCCGCCCCGATTCGAGGAACCGGAAGCCGCCCCTCGCCGTTCTCCTCGGGATGAGCGACCGTCCTCCGCCCGACGAAGCTCCGCCCGAGGAGCGCCCCTCGCGCTTCTGCGACCGGCGGCTGCGCGACCTCTCCGTCCGCGACTGGAAGTCGATCCTCGTCGACGCGGTGAAGCGCTTTCTCGCCGACAACGGGACGATGCTCGCGTCCGCGCTCGCGTACTCGACCTTCTTCGCGATCCCGTCGGTGCTGCTCGTCGCGGTCGGCGTGTTCACGCTCGTCGCCGGGCCGGACACGATCGCGACGCTGATGGACCACTTCCGGCACGTCATGCCGGCGCAGGCGACTTCGCTTCTCGGCGGCAGCCTCCAGCGGCTCGGCCGGAACCAGTCTGCGAGCGTCCTGATGACCGTGATCGGCGCCGTCCTCGCAGTTTGGTCGACGACCGGAGCGATGACGGCGTACATGACCGCGCTCAACCTCGCGTACGAGCAGAAGGACGAGCGCTCGTTCCTCCGGAAGCGGGTGGTCGCGCTGCAGATGACCGCGGCGATCGGCGTCGCGTTCCTTCTCGTCGCGGTGCTGCTCATCTTCGGGCCGTCGCTCGAGACGCTCGTCGCGTCCCACGCCGGCGGCGCAGCGGGGGCGGTCGGCTGGATCTGGTGGGTCGCCGAGTGGCCGATCCTCCTCGTCGGTCTCGTCGCCGCGTTCTCGACACTCCTGCATCTCGGCCCGGACGTCGAGCAGCGGCGCTGGTCGTTCGTCACCCCGGGCTCCGTCCTCGCGACGACCGTCTGGCTCGCGGTGTCGGGCCTCTTCGCCTTCTACACCGCGAGCTTCAGCTCGTACAACAAGACGTGGGGATCGCTCGCCGCGGTGATCGTGATGCTGACGTGGCTGTGGCTCGCCGCGATCGCGCTGCTCCTCGGTGCTGAGGTTAACGCGGAGACCGCGCGACGCGTGGACCCGGCCGCTGGCCCCCGGACGCCTGCTCGTCGGCGAGAAAGCGCAGCAGGTACGCGGTGAAGACGCCGAAGAAGACGAGCGCCTCCTCCGCCGCCATCGTCACGCCGGCGATCTGCTGATCGGCGAGCGGCGACGGCCCCCACGTCCGCGGCGCGTCGACGTAGAACGAGTAGATCGCGCGCGGGATGAGCGCGAGCAACAGCCCGAGCGGCGAGGCGAGGACGAACGCCGCGAACAGGTACGCCGCCTTCGCGCCCGCCGAGTGCGCGCCGTGGACGACCGGCCACCAGAGGCAACACCCGGCAAGGAGGTACGTCAGGTGCTCGACATGGAGGAGCGAATGCGGGTGGCGCAGCGCCGTGTCGTAGATCCACGGCAGATGCCAGACGTAGTACGTCGCGAGCCAGAGCGGCAGCGCGACGAGCGGCCGGAACAGCGGAAAGCCGGCGGCCCGCGCGGCGAGCTGCCGCGGCACCGCGAGCAGGAGCAGCGCAGGCGCCCACTCCGCGAGGACGACGTTCTGGAGCAGATGCGCCCAGAGGAACGTGTGGTTCGCAAGCGGTTCGAGCTCGGTCACGAAGGCGGCGAAGACGAGCGCGACGCCGGCCGCGCCGGCAACGGCTCGGCCTCGGCCGATCGGTCCGCGCCGAGCGGCGAGGAGAACGCAAATCGCAAGCGCAGGCGCGAGCCCGACCGCTTCGGCCGACGGGTACACGCGGCGACGCTAGCGCGCGGAGGACGCGATCAGTCGAGCCACTCGGGCCGCTCGAAGCCGCCGTATTCCTGGATCGCGCCGTAGATCGTCTGGAGGATCTACGTCCGGTGGACGCTGAGCTTGCAGGTACCGAAGGGAAGCAGGTTGCGGCGCTTCTTCAGGCTGTACTTGGAGTAGACGTTCACGATCGACTTGCAAAGGCACGTCGACGGCAGTCCGAGCGTGTCGAGCCAGAACTGCTCGATGCGCGTCTGCTCGGATACGTGGTTGGCGAAGAGATGACACGTGATCCGAAACCGCTCATCAGGTACGGCGAACTCGGTACGAAGAAAACGGACGAAGCTGCGCAGGAGCTCGGGGTCGGAGTTCGAGATCCGTGCGGCGTTGCGGGTCTTGTCTCCCTCCGCCCAATAGAGCATGCAGCCAGCCGCGAACGCTGAGTCTCCGCGTCGTGCCAGCTCCCGTCCCTCCTGTTGCCATTGAACCCGGCGAGCTCGCGCTGCGCGAACGTTTGCGGCGGCTCCCAGGCACTGGCCGTCGAATCGCGGGTTCCGCGCTTGCAGCCGCTGTCGTTGCTCGTCCGTGAGGGGAACGTCGCGTACCCAGAGGCTCACGGAACCCTTCGAGACGCCGAGCCGTTGCGTGATCTCCCGAACGGACAATCCGTGCTCTTGTCGAAGCCGCCTTGCTTCTGCCCGCTCTGCTGTCTTCATTTCAGACAACAGGGTAGGCGTTGGGCCGGACGAAGCGGGCGGGGGGAGTCGAACCCCCGACTAAACCTTGGAAGGGTCTCGTGATAGCCGCTTCACCACGCCCGCGCGGGCCGACAGGGTATCGGTTGTAGGTTCCGATCATGGAAGACGCACGGCACGAAGACGAGACGCCGAAGGAGCGGACCGATCGCGAGCTGATCGAGCTGCTCAACGAGCTCCGCGTCGTGCTTCCCGGGATCACGGTCCTCTTCGCCTTCCTCCTCGCCGTGCCGTTCGCGAAGGGCTGGTCGAAGGTGACGCCGTTCGAGCGCGACGTGTTCGTCGTCGCGGTCATTGCCACGGGCGTCTCGATCGCTTTCCTGACGGCGCCGACCTCGTACCACCGGCTGCGCTTCCGCCACGGCGACAAGCAGCGTCTCGTCCTGCTCGGCAACCGGCTCGCCATCGCCGGGATCGCCGCTTTCGCGATCGCGCTCGAGGCCGCGATCCTGCTCGTCGTGACGTACGTGGTCTCGCGCGCCGCGGGCATCGCCGCCTGCGCGACGGTCGGCGCACTCGTGCTTTTCCTCTGGTACGGGCTGCCGCTCTCTGCTGCGCTTACAGAGCGACGCGCTCGATGACGACGTCCACGCGCGGTCGGTCGGCCGAGCCTGTCTCCACCTGAGAGATCGCGTCGGCGACGTCCATCCCGCTCGTGACCCGGCCGAAGACGGTGTGCTTGCCGTCGAGCCACGGGCACGCGTCGGCGGTGACGATGAAGAACTGCGAGCCGTTCGTGTTCGGGCCGGCGTTGGCCATGGCAAGCGCGCCGCGCGCCACGGGGTGGTCGTTGAACTCGTCCTCGAACTGGTAGCCGGGACCGCCTGAGCCGGTGCCGGTCGGGTCGCCGCCCTGGATCATGAAATCCGGGATCACGCGGTGGAAGATCACGCCGTCGTAGAAGCCTTCGCCGGCGAGCTTGCGGAAGTTCTCGACGGTCTTCGGCGCGTCGGCGTCGTGGAGCTCGAGCTCGATTGCGCCATGGTTCGTGTGGAGCGTCGCGGTGCTCATGGGGCTGGACGGTAGCGCATCGGTCGTCTGTCACCTCGCGGTTCGAATCCCTCGAATTGTCCATCGACGGTTCGGAACTGGAGGTCGACCTTGTCTGTGTGACCCGCGCCAGGACACTCCGCCTCGTGGCCGTGCTGCTGACGGTCGTCGCGGTTGGAGGGACGGCTTCAGCCGCCCGCTCCGCGGCGCAGCGTGAGACGCAGCTGCGCTCGCTCAACCGGCAGGTCGCCGCGGCGATCAACGCCTTCCGCACCGCGCACCTCCTCCCGCGGCTTCACATCTCGGTCGCCCTGAACGCGTCGGCACGGCAGCACTCGCTGGAGATGGGAGCCGACGGGTACTTCGACCATCCCTCGGCAAACGGGACCGTGTTCTGGAAGCGGATCCAGCGCTACTACACGTCCACGAACTACTCGTACTGGACGGTCGGCGAGAACCTCCTGTGGTCGTCGCCCTCGATCACCGCGACCCAGGCTCTGAAGCTGTGGATCGCGAGCCCCGAGCACCTCGCGAACCTCAAGAACAAGAACTGGCGCGACCTCGGTGTCTCCGCCGTGCATGTGCCGGATGCGACAGGCGTCTACGGCGGCTACCCGGTCACGATCATCACCACCGACTTCGGCGCGCGGCACTAGCCGCCGCCGTCGAGCGGCCGCCGGCGCAGCGCGATCACGCCCGCCGTGGCCGGCACGATCGGGAGCCAGAGGTTGAAGATCCGGTACGTGAAGACCGCGAGGACGGCGGCGGCGAGCGGAAAGCCGACCCAGTGGAGCGCGAACGGGAGCAGCGCCTCGACCGCGCCGGCGCCCGCGAGCGGCAGAGTCCGCCGCGTCAACGCGTAGCCGGTCGCGTAGCCGACGACGACCGTGGGGATCGACGGGAGGTGCCGCGTGAACGCCGCGAGGCAGACCCAGAGGACGAAGACCTCTCCCGCCCAGTAGAGCGCCATCCCGGTGAACGCCTTGAAGCCGTGCCGTCGTGGCGCGGCGACGATCAGTCCGACGATGTAGATCGCGTCGAGCGCGGGGCGGATGAACCTCCCGAACCAGCCGCGACAGAGCTTCTCGCGGTAGGCGACGGCGACGACGGCGAGGAACGTCCCGACGGGAACGCCGATCGTCCACGACAGCACGACGGCGCGCTGCGCGGTGGAGTGCCCAACGAGGAGAATGACCGCGCAGGCGCACGATCCGGCGGCGAGCACGGCGTACTCGAGCGAGCCGAGGCCGAGCACACGGATCCGCGCCTCGTCCCTCGGGACGCCGAGATCCTCGAGCGCCTCGAGGTCGACGGCGAAGCCGCCGCGGGGGAAGAACATCCCGAACCCTGCCGCGACGACGGCGCCCGCACGCAGCGCCCCGATCCGCGTGCCGCGGTCGACGTGCGCCACCTCGCGGTACGCGAAGACGTAGCCGATGTGCGCAGCGAACGCGCCCGCCATCGCGAAGGGGAACCAGTAGAGGTTCGCGTGTCGCGCGACATGGGCGACCGCTACGAATCCCGCCACCCACGCGACCGCGATCGTCGCGACGAGCGAGAGCGCTCCGGCGAGGAGCATGAGGATGACGAGGTGCTGCGGCTCCTGCTCGCGGTGGTGCGCGAACAGGCCGAGCGGGCCGCCAGAGCGAGGGCTCACATGCGCCCGGGAGGATTCGAACCTCCGACCCGCGGATTAGAAGTCCGCCGCTCTGTCCACTGAGCTACGGGCGCGCGCAGTAAGGGTAGGCTCGACTCGTGGCTGACGCGCTCGAGCAACTCAAGGAGCGGCTGACCGAGGTCCAGGATCTCGGCAAGATCGCTCGCCTCCTCTCGTGGGACCAGCAGACGAAGATGCCGCGCGCCGGCACTCGCCACCGCGCCGAGCAGTTCGGGACGCTCTCGCGGATCTCGCACGAGAAGTTCACGGATCCCGCGGTCGGCAAGCTCCTCGACGAGTTGCGGCCGCTCGAGGACTCGCTCGACCCGGACTCCGACGACGCCGCGCTCATCCGCCTCGTGCGGCGCGACTACGAGAAGGCCGTCAAGGTTCCGTCCTCGTTGCGCGCGGAGATCTCGCGTGCGGCGTCGGAGGCGAACCCGGTCTGGGTCAAGGCGAGGGCGGAGAACGATTTCGCTTCCTTCCTGCCGGTGCTGCAGCGAAACATCGAGCTGAAGCTCCAGTACGTCGACTTCGTCGCCGACGGCGCGGATGAGCGCTACGACGTCCTCCTCGACGACTTCGAGCCGCAGACGAAGACGGCCGAAGTGCGTGCCGTGTTCGAGGAGCTCAAGCCGCCGCTCGTTGCGCTCATCGCGGAGCTCCGGGACCGCGAGGTCGACGTCTCGTTCCTCTCCGGCGACTTCCCGGTCGACCGCCAGGAGGCGATGGCGCACGAGGTCGTCGATCTCTTCGGGCACCGCCCCGACAGCTGGCGGATCGACCCGACCGAGCATCCCTTCGCCTCGGGCGCGGGCCGCAATGACGTCCGGATCACGACGCACTACCACGCGGACAATCTCCACTCGCTCTTCTCGACGATGCACGAGTACGGCCACGGCCTCTACAGCCATCAGCAGCCGGAGCATCTCGAGCGGCTCCCGACCGGCGGCCCGTGCTCGCTCGCGATCCACGAGTCGCAGAGCCGGCTGTGGGAGAACCTCGTCGGCCGCAGCCTCCCGTTCTGGCAGTTCTTCTATCCGCGCGTGCGGGAGACGTACCCGGAGCAGCTCGGCGGTGTCGAGCTCGACCGGTTCCTCCCGGCGATCAACCGCTCGCAGCCGGGCCTGATCCGCATCGACGCGGACGAGGTCACGTACGGCATGCACGTGATGCTGCGTTTCGAGCTCGAGCAGGAGATCGTGGATGGTCGCGTCGAGCTGAAGGACCTCCCGGAGGTCTGGAACCAGAAGATGTGGGACTACCTCGGCGTCGAGGTGCCCGACGACGCGCACGGCGTCCTCCAGGACGTCCACTGGTCGGGCGGGATGATCGGCTACTTCTCGACGTACCTGCTCGGGTCCGTCGCGTCCGTGCAGATCTGGCAGGCCGTGCTGCGCGACGTGCCCGATCTCGAGGAGCAGGTCGGCCGCGGCGAGTTCGCGGCGCTGCGCGACTGGCTCGGCGAGCACATCCACGCGCTCGGACGCAAGTTCACGTCGCAGGAAGTGCTGCGGCGCGCGACCGGCTCCGGGCTGCAGGCCCAGCCGTATCTCGACTACCTGCGTTTGAAGTACGGCGACGCGTAAAGCCTCTCCTCGGAACCAAATCCGAGGCGCTGCTCCGGCTGACGGAGCGAACCGATGGCGCGCCTGCCCCGAGCGAAGCGGGCGAGCGCGAGAAAGAGCAGGTGGCGGACGGGACTCGAACCCGCGGCCACCGGGACCACAACCCGGAGCTCTACCAACTGAGCTACCGCCACCGCGCCCGGACAGAGTACCGCTGCCCGAGCGAGGGCTACGCTTGGCTGACTCGGCCCCGTAGCTCAGTGGACAGAGCGGCAGCCTTCGAAGCTGC
>DATKRA010000090.1:0-7104 GCA_035532455.1 Gaiellaceae bacterium
TGCAAGATCGCCGGCATCCGCGCGGCGATCTGCCACGACGTCTACTCCGCCCACCAGGGAGTCGAGCACGACGACATGAACGTCCTCTGCCTCGGCTCCGAGGTGATCGGCCCGAGCCTCGCCTCCGACCTCGTGCGCGCCTTCCTCGCCGCGAAGTTCGACGGAGGAGAGCGCTACGTCGCGAGACTTGAGAAAGTCAAGGAGATGGAGAAGGGGATGCTGAATGCCTGAGTCGAGACTCGCCAAGGTCGCCGCACGCGGCCAGTCGGTCTGGTTCGACACGCTCTCGCGCGATCTCGTCCACAGCGGCGAACTCGCGCGAATGATGAAGGAGGACGCGGTCACCGGCATCACGTCCAACCCGACGATCTTCCAGAAGGCGCTCTCGCAGGGGAACGCGTACGACGAGCAGCTGAAGGAGCTCCTCTCCGAGACGGACGACCCGACGGAGATCTTCTTCCGGCTCGCGCTCGACGACATCCGCGACGCGTGCGACGTGCTCGCGCCCGTGCACGAGCAAAAGCCGTGGGACGGCTACGTCTCGATGGAGGTCCTGCCCGCGCTCGCGTACGACACGGAGAAGACCTTCGACCAGGCGCGCTGGATCGCGAAGGAGGTCGACAGACCGAACCTCTTCGTGAAGATCCCCGCGACGGAGCCGGGCCTGCCCGCGATCGAGGACTGCATCGCGCACGGCACCTCGATCAACATCACGCTGATCTTCTCCCTCGAGCGCTACAAGGCCGTCGTGGAGGCCTACCTCCGCGGGCTCGAGCGGCTCATCGCCGGCGGCGGAGACCCGTCGAAGGTGAGCTCGGTCGCCTCCTTCTTCGTCTCGCGCGTCGACACCGAAGCCGACAAGCGCCTCGCGGCCGCCGGCAACGAGAAGCTCCAGGGCAAGCTCGCGATCGCGAACGCGAAGCTCGCGTACCAGCACTTCCTCGAGACGTTCCAGGGCGAGCGCTGGGAGTACCTGCAGGGCAAGGGCGCGCACGTCCAGGCGCCCCTGTGGGCGTCCACCTCGACGAAGAACCCCGCGTACCGCGACGTGATGTACGTCGAGGAGCTGATCGGCCCCGACACCGTGAACACGATGCCGCTCGAGACGATCGAGGCGTTCCAGGATCACGGCGAGGTGCGCGGCGACACGGTCACCGAGGCCGTCGACGAGGCGCATCAGGTCTTCGCCGAGCTCGCGGCCGCCGGCGTCGACTACGACGATGTCGTTCTCACGCTCGAGCAGGAGGGCGTGCAGAAGTTCGCCGACTCCTTCACCGAGATCCTCGACGGCGTGCGCGCGAAGCGCGAGGCAGTCACCGCCTAGCGTGGAGAAGGACAACCTCATCGAGCGGATCTGGGAGCGCGACGCCACCGTCTGGACCGGGAAAGACGAAGGGCAGTGGCTCGGCTGGCTCGACGAGCCGCTCCACATGCAGGAGCAGGTCGACGAGATCCAGCGCTTCGCCGAATCGCTGCACGACGCCGTCGACAACGTCGTCCTGTTCGGGATGGGCGGCTCGTCGCTCGCGCCGGAGGTCTTAAGGAAGACGTTCGGCGTGGGCTGGTTCCACGTCCTCGACACGACGCATCCCCGCGCGATCCGCCGGCTCGAGGAGCAGCTCGACCTCCGGCGGACGTGCTTCGTCGCCTCGTCGAAGTCCGGCACGACGCTCGAGACGCGCTCGCACCTCGAGTACTTCTGGGAGAAGAGCGGCAAGAACGCTCCCCTCTTCGCCGCGGTCACCGATCCCGGCTCCGACCTCGAGCGGCTCGCACGCGAGCGCGGCTTCGGTGCCGTCTTCGCCGGCGAGCCGTCGATCGGCGGACGCTACTCCGCCCTCTCGCCGTTCGGCATCGTCCCGGCCGTCCTGATGGGCGTCGACGCGAAGCGGCTTCTCGAGCGCGCCGTCGAGATGCGCGAGGCCTGCCGCTCGGGCGACGCGAATCCGGGATACGAGCTCGGACGCGGCTTCGGCGAAGGCTGGCGCGACGGTCGCGACAAGATCTGCATCGCCGAGAGCCCGGGGGAGTTCGGGCTCTGGGCCGAGCAGCTCATCGCCGAGTCGACCGGCAAGCAAGGAAAGGGACTCGTCCCCGCTCCCGGCGAGTCCCCCGACGGTCGCGACCGCCAGGCGGCGACGCCCGAGCTTCCGGATCGGTACGCGCTCGGCGCGGAGTTCTTCCGCTGGGAGTTCGCCATCGCAGTCGCCGGCACGTACCTCGAGATCAACCCGTTCGACCAGCCGGACGTGCAGGCGGCGAAGGACAAGACGAACGAGGTGCTCGCGACCGGGAAGGAGCCCGACCTCGAGCCGGTGAGCTCGATCGAGGAGCTGCTCGCGCAGGCGAAGGAGGGCGACTACGTCTGCGTCGCCGCGTTTGTCGATCCGGAGACGAACCTCGACCCGCTCGTCGCGCGCCTGCGCGAGGAGAGCGGCCTCGTCGTCACGCACGGGTACGGCCCGCGCTTCCTCCACTCGACCGGGCAGCTCCACAAGGGGGGCCCGAACACCGGCCTCTTCCTCCAGGTCGTCGACGACCCGGGCGAGGAGCTGCCGATCCCCGGCAAGCCGTTCGGCTTCCGGCGCTTCATCCGCTCGCAGGCGTTCGGCGACCTCGAGTTCCTGAAGGAGCGCGGCCGTCGCGTCGCGCGCATCCACGCAGAGGAGATGTAAGTGTCCCTTTCGGCCACCCTTTCGCGCTCTGCCGGCTGCAAAGCCGCGCCATCCAGCGTCCTCAGTCAGGCCCGTAGCCTCCGGCTACGCGCCTTCCCTGCGTCCTTGTCTGACTTGCTTTTCGCTCGCCAGAGCATCGAAACGGCGACCGAAAGGAACACCTGATGCAACTCGGGATGGTCGGGCTGGGACGGATGGGCGCGAACATGACCGAGCGCCTCACCGCGGCCGGCCACGAGCTCAAGACGTATGACCCGAACGTCGACTCGACCGCGAAATCGCTCGAGGAGCTCGTGCACCAGCTCGACGCACCGCGGTCTGTCTGGCTCATGGTGCCGGCCGGGATCGTCGACTCGATCCTCGCCGAGCTCGTCCCGCACCTTGCCGAGGGCGACACGATCGTCGACGGCGGCAATTCGTACTACGTCGACGACCTCCGGCGGCAGGCGGATCTCCGCGACAAGAAGATCCATTACGTCGACGCGGGAGTGAGCGGTGGGGTGTGGGGACGCGAGCGCGGCTACTGCCTGATGGTCGGCGGCGACGACGCGGCGGTCGAACGGCTCATCCCCGTCTTCGAGGCGCTCGCGCCGGGCGTCGACGATGCCGTCCGGACTCCCGGGCGCAAGGGCAGGCCGGCGCCGGAGGAGAAGGGCTGGCTCCACTGTGGGCCGCCCGGCGCCGGGCACTTCGTGAAGATGGTCCACAACGGGATCGAGTACGGCCTCATGCAGGCGTACGCCGAAGGCTTGAACGTCCTCAAGCACGCAAACGTCGGTCTCCTCGAGCAGGCCTCGGACGCCGAGACGACGCCGCTCCGCGACCCCGACCACTACAAGTACGAGCTCGACATCGCCGCGATCGCGGAGCTCTGGCGGCGCGGCTCGGTCATCTCGTCCTGGCTTCTCGACCTCGGCGCAGAGGCCCTGCACACGTCACCTAACCTCGACGAGTACGCTGGCCACGTCAGCGACTCGGGCGAGGGCCGCTGGACGGTGATGGCCGCTGTCGAGGAGGGCGTCCCGGTGCCCGTCCTCTCGGCCTCCCTCTTCAACCGCTTCGCCTCGCGGGGCGAGGCCGACTGGGGCGACCGGGTGCTCTCCGCGATGCGCAAGGCGTTCGGCGGGCACCTCGAGAAGAGCCCCGAAGAGTAGGTGCCCTCGGACTGGGATCCGCAGGTCTTGCCGGGCTGGAGCTGGCCCGCAGGGCCGCACCTCGAGATCAGCGTCTACCGGCCGCGCCTATCCGACCAGGAGAGCATCCTCGAGTCCCTTCACGCGTTGCTCAGTCTCGGCGCTGTGCTGAGCGGCGTCGGGACGACGCCGGCGCCCGGGGATGACAACGTGTCGCCTCGGAATCTGAACATCCATCGTTCTTCCGAGCTCGACGCGATCGTGGCTGACCCGGCGCAGCAGATCCGCGAGTTCTACACGGACGGCTATTTCGAGAGCGTCTCCATCGTGTCTCTCAGTCCCATTTCGGATCAGGCGTCACCGACGGATCGTCGACTCGTTGACGTTGACTTCGAGGCCACCGACTTCGAGATAGGCACCGATGACGACAAAGCCCGGATCGGCGAGCAGGCGTATCGGCTTCTTCTCGAACTGGCTCGCTCCCCCGAAGTCGCCTACGGCGCGATCGTCGGCGAGGGTCATTGGCTGAGCACGCCCTCTGTCCTGGCGGACGAGAGGTCCGGCGCCTGGTTCGGCAGCTTCCTATTGACGAACTGGGTCGACGCCGTAGATCGCGAGCTGGTTCTGGACGCTTTTCAGGCGGCCTATGTCGAGCAGCTCGAGTTCGGGACGTACGTCTCCACGTACGAATGGTTGAATCCGGGGCGTATGCGGCTGCTCGACGGCAGGCAACGGGACCGGTCTGATCTAGTGCGCCGAGTGCTTGCGAAGAATCTCGCATGACGGAGCAACTGGAGAACCCGCTCGCCGACGGCCTCTCGCTCCGCAAGACGCCCGACCCGTGCGTCCTCGTCGTCTTCGGCGCGTCGGGCGACCTCGCGCACAAGAAGATCATGCCCGCGCTCTACGCGCTCGCCGTCCGCCGGCTTCTGCCCGAGCGCTTCGCGATCGTCGGCGTCGCGCGCACCGGCGACGCCGACGACGACTCCTACCGCAAGGACATGCAGGCCGCGGTGCAGCAGCACGCGCGCGACCCGTTCAACCAGGAGATCTGGGACGAGCTCGCCGCAAATCTCCACTGGGTCACGACCGACTTCGCCGACGAGGGCGGCGAGGACAGGCTCAACGCGCTCGTCGACAAGCTCGACTCCGAGCGCGACCTCGGCGGCAACCGCATGTACTACCTCGCCGTGCCGCCGCCGGCGTTCCCGGCGATCGTCGACGCGCTCGGCCGGCGGCAGGACGACCGCGGCTGGACGCGCCTCGTCGTCGAGAAGCCGTTCGGCCACGACCTGGCCTCGGCCAAGGAGCTCACCGCAAAGCTCCACGAGTACTTCCGCGAGGACGAGGTGTTCCGCATCGACCACTACCTCGGCAAGGAGACCGTCCAGAACATGCTCGCGCTGAGGTTCGCGAACGGCATCTTCGAGCCGATCTGGAACCGGCAGTTCGTCGACCACATCCAGATCACGGTCGCGGAGTCGATCGGGATCGAGGGACGCGCCGGCTACTACGAGAACGCGGGCGCGATTCGCGACATCTTCCAGAACCACCTCCTCCAGCTCCTCGCGCTGACCGCGATGGAGCCGCCGATCGACTTCACCTCCGACAACGTCCACAACGAGAAGGTCAAGGTGCTGCAGGCGATGCACACGCCGGGGCCGAAGTCGGTCGTGCGCGGACAGTACGGCAGGGGCTTCGTCGAGGGCGAGGAAGTCGTCGCGTACCGCGAGGAGGAGGGCGTCGCGCCCGAGTCGATGACGGAGACGTTCGTCGCCGCGAAGCTCTACGTCGACAACTGGCGCTGGGCCGACACGCCCTTCTACGTGCGGATGGGCAAGCGGCTCGCCCGCCGCGAGACGACGATCGCGATCCAGTTCAAGCGCGCGCCGCACCCGCCGTTCGAGGAGACGGCGGCGGAAGGGCTGCGCCCGAACGTCCTCCTCATCCACGTCCAGCCGGACGAGGGCGTCTCGCTCGCGATCGGCGCGAAGGTGCCCGGCCAGGGGATGATGCTGCAGACCGTCCACATGGACTTCCTCTACGGCGGCACGTTCCGCACGGGCATGCCCGAGGCGTACGAGCGACTGATCCTCGACACGATGCTCGGCGACTCGACGCTCTTCACACGCGCCGACGAGGTCGAGGAGCAGTGGATGCTCGTCGACGCGATCGTCGCCGGGTGGGAGCGGGACAGGCCGGCGTTCCCGAACTACGCCGCCGGCTCGTGGGGACCGACCGGCTCCGACGAGCTCCTCCACCGCGACGGACGCTCGTGGCGACGGCATTAGTGCTGGCTCCCTGGATCGCGGAAGGCGTCCATCTCGCCGACGTCGACGCGGCGCTCGCCGAGCTCCGCATGGAGGCGGCCGCCGAGGCGCCGTCGATGCGCACGTCGGTGATGACGCACATCGCGTGGGTGCCGCACGGCTGGCGCGAGCAGGCGCGCGCGGCGCTCGAAGGGATGGCCGAGCGCCATCCGTCGCGGACGATCCTCCTCTTCCCCGAGCCGACGGCCGGCGACAGCCGCATCGACGCGCGCGCGTCGGTCGAGCGCTGGCAGGTTCCGGGTACCGGCCGCGGGATCGTGACCGAGACCATCGAGCTCACGCTGCGCGGCGACCGGGCGAAGGCTCCCGCGAGCATCGTCCAGGAGCTGCTCATCTCCGACCTGCCCGTCTTCCTGCGCTGGCGCGGCGAGCCGCCGTGGCGCGCACCCGAGCTCGAGCAGCTCGTGGACGTGATCGACCGGCTCATCGTCGACTCGACGGAGTGGGACGACGTGCCGCACTCCTACTCGCAGCTCGCGACGCTCTTCCCGCGCTGCGCCGCGTCGGACATCGCGTGGGCGCGGACGTCGCGCTGGCGCGCCCATCTCGCGACGCTCTGGCCCGGGATCGCGGACGTCGGCACCGTGCGCGTGACCGGGACCGCCGCGCAAGCGTGGCTGCTCTGCGGCTGGCTCCGCTCGCGGCTCGGTCGTCCCGGCATCGGCCTCGAGCACGAGGAGGCGGAGACGTTGGAAGGAGTCGCACTCGACGGCCACGCCGTCCCACTTCCTCCCGGCGACCCGCCTGCCCCGAGCGACGTCCTTTCGGACGAGCTCGAGCGCTTCACGCGCGACCCCGTGTACGAGGCCGCGGTCGTGGCGGCGTCCGCCTAGTGACCTGAGTTATTGATTCGCTGGCAGTAGGAGGCGAGGCTGTCGAGGATCTCGTCTGCGGTCTTGTGCCAGACGAACGGCTGCGGGTTGTCGTTCCAATTGGTGATCCAGCTGCGGATCGAGGCGACGAGGT
>DATKRA010000091.1:0-25113 GCA_035532455.1 Gaiellaceae bacterium
CTAGTAGCTGATCGTGCCGTTCTCCTGGTAGTTGGAGTGCCCGCTACCGTCGTCGCCGCCCGTCACGGTTCCTCCGCCGGTCGCGCCCGCGAAGCGTCCGGTGCCGCCGGTGTTCGTATACGTGCCCGTGAAGGTGTGCGAAGCGGTGGGGGTGGAAGCTCCGACCTCGCATACGGTGCCGGTCTCGCTCTGGTAGAGCTTGTCGCCGTTGGCCGCCGTTATCGTGCCCGTGCCGGTCGCCGGCGCGCAGTAACCGCCTGCACCGTTGGACGTGGCCGCGGCCCAGTTGACGGTCAGCGTCGAGGTGTACGGCCCCTTGCCAAGGTGCGAGCTGGTTGCGGTCCCGTTGGTCTGAACCGTGCAGCCCCCGGTGAATTGGCAGCCGGACGGGCTGAGGCTGCTCTCTGTTCCGGATCCTGCGGACTTGAACGGCACGCCGCTCGGCCCGGCCAGAGCCAGGCCGGCGAGGGCCAGGAACAGCGCCGTCGCCCCGACTGCGACTGCGACTGAGCGTGTGAAGGTAGTGAGCATTTTCTCTCCTTTTCCATGGCGGTCGGGCCCGCCTGCAGGCGAGGTCCACGACGAGCCTCTTCTCGTGCTGCGACCATATCTCGATCTCGCCGTGACGTGCACCGACGCGAGCACGTGTACCGCCTCTAGTAGGAGCGCGCCGAGAACACGGCTTGGCCACAATGGAGCTCGATCATCGACCTTCCGAGCCGGGCTTCCTTCGAGTCCGGGTATGTCCATTCGTTGTCGGATTGACAACGATTGCCCTGCAAGCGGGGTCTTTTGGTGTCCGATCGCTCGCAGACGAGAAAGTGGAGGTACGAAACCCTCTAATCCGACTTGAGGCGTCGACCCGTGCGTGCACGGCTGCATTTAGCCGACGTTGGACGGGCGACGCGACGTCGAGCGTCGTTGCCCGCACTCCACGGGGAGGGCGGCCTGAAGGCGGCCGGTCGGCTACATCGTGAAGGTCTTGGTCGCTGGCCGACCGTCAACGCCAGCGGCGTTCACCCCCGCACTTGGTCCCGCCTTGGTCCGGGGTCATCTCGCGTGGCCGGTGCGGGAGATAGCAGCCGCGCTCAACTCGGAAGTACTCGCCACGCGCGACACCGGCGCTCAGATTTTGCTTCACGGTGCCGCGACTGACCGGTTCGCCAAGAAGCGACTCGACCGCGGCATGGATCTCGATCATGCGGGCGGGCTCCTCGCAAAGGTTCACGATTGCTCTCACGGCCTCAGCGATCTTGCCCGGTCGTTCCGGCAGTGGCCGTTTATGCTCCTGGTGCGCCTTCCCGAGAAGGTCGGCGACCACGTAGCGGAGCCGTTCTAAGGGGTTTTTATTGTTTGCAAGGGGGTTCGAAAGTGCCCCGTTTAGTTCCATGGCGTTGTCGGACTGACAACGTTGTCCCTGCAAGCGGTTAGCTTTTCGTGTCCGCGCGCTCGCGGGACGGAAGGACCCGCCTCCGGTGGACGGGTCCTTCCATGCTGGCTTTGTGCGGTGCTCGTCGCTTAATCGGCGGGCAGTTCGGTCACCGAGTTGCCATTGAGGTTCGTGACCCAGATGGGCCGGGCTATGGACGGGCTAGTGGTGCGGGGCGTCCGATGTGGAAGCCTTGGGCGAAGTCGACGTCGTAGTCGCGGAGGAGTTGGAGCGTGGCGGCGTTCTCGACGCCTTCGGCGACGGTGAGCTGCTTGAAGCCCTTGGCCAGCAGCACGATTGCGCGGATGAGATGCTGGTTGTGTTCGCTGGTGGCGAGGTCGCGGATGAACTCGATGTCGATCTTCAGCAGTTGGACAGGCAGCCGCGTGAGATACGTGAAGCTGCCGAAGCCGGTACCGAAGTCGTCGAGCGCGATGGCTATCCCGAGGTCCGCGAGTCCGTGGACGAACGCCTCGCCGGCGTCGACGTTGCCGATCAGGGCGGTCTCCGTGATCTCCACCACGAGCCTTGACGGATCAGGCTGGTACTTGCGGAGCAGCTTCTCGATGGAGGGGAGAAGGTCGAGGTTGCCGATCGAGCTGGCCGACATGTTGACGTGAACGGCCTCTTGCCGGTTGGCGACCAATTGGATCGCCTGCTCGATCACCCAGAGGTCGATTTCCCGGCTCAGTCCGTACTTCTCGGCGACCGGCAGGAAGCTGCCGGGCGGGATGATCTCCCCCGAGCGTGCGGTCATCCGCAAGAGCAGCTCCACGCGGGGCGTTCCGCCGTTGAGCGGCACGATCGGCTGGGAGTAGAGCACGAGGCGGTCCTCGTCGAGCGCCTCGCGGATTCTCCCCACCCACGTCAGGGCCTCGAGCTCGCGCTGGGTGCGGAGCGTCTCCGCGTGTTCCTGCGATGTGTCATGGAAAACAACGACGGCCCCGTGACGATCACCGAGTCCACGCAACGGGGTGGCCGTGACGGCGACGGGGAGGATCGTGCCGTCCTTGCGCGTGTAGGCGTCGGCGGACGTCGCGAATGTCCTGCCCTCGGAGCGCACGAGGCTGAGCTTGCACTCCTCCACGGGGTACGGCGAGCCGTCCGCGTGCTGGAAGTGGATCGTCTCGTGTATCGGCTTGCCGAGCAGTTCCGCCTCGGAGAACCCGAGCATCCGCGAGGCCGCTGCATTCATCATCGTGAGAAGGCCGGCGGCATCCTCCGAGTACAACCCTTCGTCCATGCTGTCGAGCACCGCCTCGCGGAACTCGGCGGCTGTGCGCTCACCCGTCACGTCGAGCGCGACCGCCCCGATCCCGACCATTTCCCCCCGAACGAACACGGGGTAGAGACTCGTCACGAACGTCAGGAAGTTGCCCGAATCGTCGTCTGTCTCGACGTGGAGGTCCCGATTGACAATCGCCTCACGACTGTCGAGGACATCCTGGCAGGCCGGCCCGAGCTGGCGCCAGACCGTCGGGAACACCTCCGCTGCCGGTCGGCCGATCAGTTCGTCCGCCGAGAGGCCGTAGAGGCTGGTGAGCGTGTCGTTGATCCTTTGGATGCGAAACTCGAGGTCGACGAACACGAGGCCGACAGGAGCGGCCGATTGCAACGCTTCCAACAGCCTGAACGACGCGGCCAACTTGGACTCGGCTTCGACGTCGCGGATCACGGCGGCAGTGAGCCCGCCCCCGGTGGTTCCGAGCGAGGTGAGGCCGATGTCGACCGGGAACTCGCTGCCGTCCTTGCGACGGGCGCGGAGATTCAGGTCACCGCCCATCGGGCGATTCTCCGGCTCGCGTGTGAACGCCGCCCGCAGATCGAGGTGCTGACGGCGCGAGCGCTCGGGCATCAGCAGTTCGATCGAGGCTCCGACAAGTTCCTCGCGTTCGTATCCGAACATCCGAAGGGCCTCCGCATTCACCACCTGGATGATCCCTTCCGCATCGACCAGGACCATCCCGTCGGGCGCAGACTCGAGTAGCGCACGGTAGTGGTGCTCCGACTGCTTGAGCGCCGTCGTGTCCACCGCCAGAGCGACACCCCCGACAGTGCTTCCGTCCGGGCCGCGCAGCGGCCCCACCTGCACCCGGCACCAGCGACCCTCGGCGAGGGAGGACACCTCCACGGAGCCCCTCTCACCGACGAGCGCGCCGCGGTACAGCGGCTCGAACAGCTTCCATCGCTCCGGAGGTAGCGAGCTCGCCGCCAGCTGGCCCTCGAGATCCGGCGAGGTGAAGCCGTGCAGCGCAAGCGCTGGGCCGCGAGCGACGACATACCGGAGGTCCGTGTCGAATACGAGGGAGCTGGCGTCAGGCAACGCCTCCCAGGCCGCAAGCGCCAACTCTTCGACAGTGCGAGATGCCATCGCCCTCCCCTTACCGGAAGTCTCTTCCTCGGCCTCGAGGGAATGTCCAACAAAAGACAAGTCTATCCGACCTCTGAACTAATCTCTTGTTACCCCGGCCGGGGCTGTTCTGTCAATCGACTGAAAGGACAGTCCCATGAAGGCGAGGATCATCTTGCTGGCGGTCTCGCTCGGTGTGCTACTGCTCGCGCTCGTCGCGGCCGAGGGCAGCATCTGGCCAGGCATCTAGCAGTTCGCCGTGGCTCGCGTCCTGTGGCGGCTCGTGCATGTCGTCACAGGACGTTTGCCTGTCATTCGGTCGGTTGCCTGGCGGCAGAGTAGTCTTGACCCGTGCTGCGGCGACCGTCCGACCATATCGATGACCCGGCTGCCCTCGGCGCCCGGTTACGGGAGGGTCGCAAGGCAGCCGGCCTCACCCAGCGAGATCTGTCCTTCCCTGGCTGCACAGCGGCCTACATCTCGAGGATCGAAGCCGGTGCTCGGGTCCCCTCGTTGCAGATCCTGCGCAAGTTCGCGAAGCGGCTCGGAGTCAGCACCGATTACCTCGCCACCGGACAAGACGCGGAACACGATCCATTGTTCGAGGCGGAGGTCGCTTTGCGCCTGGGCGACGAGGAGCGGGCGGGAGCGCTGTATGGAGAGGTGTGCAGGACGGCTGAGTCGCCGACGGTGGTCGCCCGAGCCAAGGTTGGGCTCGGACAGCTAGCGCTGCGTCACGGAGACGCCGTCGAGGCCAGGGGCCTGCTCGAGAGCGCGCTGGCAGACGGCCACCTTCCTGCCGCGGATGCGGCTGTGGCCGGGAATGCGCTCGGGCGCATCTACGCCGCGCAGGGCCGGTTCGAAGAGGCGTTCCAGATCTTCGGCCGGTTCCTCGAGGACGCGCGGGAGCGGCACGATCAGTTCGACGTCGTCCGCTTCAGCCTGCTGCTCGCCAACGCCTACATCGACAGCAGCAACTACGCGCGCGCGCACGAGGTGCTCGGCGGCGTCCTCGACCAGGCGCGGCAGATCGCCGATCCGATGTTTCGAGCCAGTCTGTACTGGTCGCAGTCGCGGCTGCAGCTCGCGCAGGGAAGAACCGATCTCGCTGCCCAGTACGCGCAGACGACCCTCGAAGTCCTCCGTGCCAGCGAGCACACAGTCGAAGCTGCGCGGGCGCTCGTACTGCTGGCGCAAATCGAGAACGAGCGTGGTAACCCAGGAGTTGCGCTCGAGCTCATAGAGGACGGCGAACCGGCCCTAGCGACTGTCGGCAACGCCGGCGATGTCGGCATGCTCACGATCGAACGTGCTCGCGCCCTCGACGCGCTCGGCGAACCCGAACAGGCTGCCAGCCTGCTGCTCGGCGCTGTCAGTCGGCTCGGTGACGCCTCGCCGACCAGCGCGGCCCGCGCCTACGCTGGGGCTGCCGACTTCTTCCGCGCCCGAGGCGACAAAGCGAAAGCGCTCGAGCTGTACGAGCTTGCCTCCGACCGACTCGTCGCACCGGATCGCCACCTCGCAGACGTCCTGACCGCAATGGCAGACATCCACGAAGAAGAAGGACGCCCCGACCAGGCGCTGCAACTCCTCAAGCGAGCCATGAGGACCCGAAGCGGCATCCAAAGCAGCTAGTCAGGCTCAGAACGCCTTCGTCGCAAGGCACTGCGACCAGGGTCAGGGCTTTCTCCTCGCCCGGCCCCTCGACCTCGACCAGCTCCACCAGTTCCTCGGGACCTGACTTCCGCGCCGACCACCGATTGGCGGCGCCTAGACTCGGCGCCGTGAGTCAAGCGAGCGCCGACCTTCTCCTCCGCGGTTACCGGGCGTTCGTCGCCGGCGACCTCGCGGCGCTCGAGGGCATGCTCGATCCCGGCGTCGAGTGGGTGGCCGTCGGCGAGGAAGCTGTCGTCGTCAGCCGCGATCGCGTGCTCGAGGTGCTCGCCGAGCGCGTCGCCGAGGGCTACCACGTCACCGTCGACCGTGCGATCGGCCTGCCCGATCGGGTCGTCGTCAGCATGCGGTTCTCGCGGTCGGAGGTCGATCCGACCGACGAGCGCCCGCTCCAGAGCCGTCGCTCGTATCTCCTCGGCCGGTGGGCCGGCCTCGTCCACATCCGAGGCGGACATGTCGTTCGGGTCGAGGAGTACCCGCATCTCGAAGCGGCGCTCGAGGCGGCGGGGATCGAGGACGACCACGCGTGAGGCCCGTCGTGGCGATGGCTTTTACCTAGTCGGTACAATCCGTATACCTAGTTCACGGATTGGAGACTGCTTTGACCGACCTGCTGCTCGTCCCGCTCGAGGACACCGTCGTATTCCCCGGCATGAACGTCACCCTCACGGTGGACGTCGGCGACGAGGCCCGCGTCCTTGTCGTGCCGCGGCACGAGAGCGAGTACGCCGCCGTCGGCACCGTGGCCGAGATCGGTGATCGCGTCCGCCTGCCCGGCGGCGCGTACGCCGTGTCGCTCGAGGGGCTGCACCGCGGCGTCATCGGTGCGGCCCATACCGACGCGATGGGCCGGCTCCGCGCGGAAGTCGAGGAGAAGCCCGACGAGAATCCGCCTCCCGTCCAGACGCGCGAGCTCGAGCGCGAGTACCGCGCCGTCGTCGAGGAGATCCTCGATCTGCGCGAGGCGGACGACCGCATCCGCGAGTTCCTCCGCGCGATCACCGAGGCGGGCGCGCTCGCCGACACGTGCGCATACGCGCCCGACGTGACGTTCGCGCAGCGCGTCGAGCTGCTCGAGACCGTCGACGTCGTCGAGCGGCTCGAGCTCTCGCTCTCGATCCAGCGCGAACGCCTCGCCGAGATGCAGGTGCGCCGGCGCATTCGCGACGATGTCGAGGAGGGCGCGCAGAAGCAGCAGCGCGAGTGGTTCCTCCGCCAGCAGATGAACTCGATCCGCAAGGAGCTCGGCGAGGACGAGGGCTCGGTCGTCGACGAGTACCGCACGAAGATCGAGGAAGCCGGGATGCCCGAGGACGTCAAGGCGCAGGCCGAGCGCGAGCTCCGGCGCCTCGAGACGATGGGCGACGCGAGCGGCGAGGCATCGATGATCCGCACGTACCTCGACTGGCTCATCGCCGTGCCGTGGTCGAAGCGCAGCGACGAGACCCTCGATCCGACGGCGGCGCGTGAGGTTCTCGACACCGACCACGCGGGCCTCGATGACGTCAAGGACCGGATCGTCGAGTACCTCGCGGTGCGGAAGCTGCGGCAGGACCGCGGCATCCCGAATGACAAGCGCTCGGGCGCGATCCTCACGCTCATCGGCCCGCCCGGCACGGGCAAGACGTCGATCGGCGAGTCCGTCGCGCGCGCGCTCAACCGCGAGTTCGTGCGGATGTCGCTCGGCGGCGTCCGCGACGAGGCGGAGATCCGCGGCCATCGGCGCACCTACATCGGCTCGCTGCCGGGCCGGCTCGTCCGTGCCCTGCGCGACGCCGGGACGATGAACCCGGTGATCCTCCTCGACGAGGTGGACAAGGTCGGCGCCGACTGGCGCGGCGATCCCTCGGCGGCACTCCTCGAGGTGCTCGACCCGGCGCAGAACCACTCGTTCCGCGACCACTATCTCGACGTCGAGCTCGATCTCTCCGAGGTGTTCTTCATCGCCACCGCGAACGTCGCAGACACGATCCCGGGGCCGCTCCTCGACCGGATGGAGGTCATCCGCTTCGACGGCTACACGGTCGACGAGAAGACCGCGATCGCGCGCGGCTACCTCTGGCCGCGGCAGGTCGAGCGGAACGGGCTGCGCGACGACGAAGTCTCGATCGCGGACGACGTGATCCAGACGGTCGTGTCCGAGTACACGCGCGAGGCCGGCGTTCGCCAGCTCGAGCGCGAGCTCGGGACGATCCTCCGCAAGACCGCGACGCGAATCGCCTCGAAGCAGGTCGAGGCGCCGGTCTCCGTCGACATCGACCTGGTGCGCGATGCGCTCGGCCGGCAGAAGGTGTTCCAGGAGGTCGCAGAGCGCACCGCGGTTCCGGGAGTCGCGACGGGGCTCGCCGTCACCGGTACCGGCGGCGACGTGCTCTTCGTCGAGGCGACGGCGATGGACGGCGGCAACGAGCTCGTCCTCACGGGACAGCTCGGCGACGTGATGAAGGAGTCCGCGCGCATTGCGCTCTCGTACGTCCACTCGCACGCCGACGAGTTCGGCGTCGACGAGAAGGCGTTCGAGAACCGCTCCTTCCATGTGCACGTGCCGGCCGGCGCGATCCCGAAGGACGGCCCAAGCGCCGGGATCACGATGGCGACGGCGCTCGCATCGCTCCTCTCCGACCGTCCCGTGAAGCACACCGTCGGGATGACCGGCGAGGTCACGTTGCAGGGACGCGTCCTGCCGATCGGCGGGCTGAAGCAGAAGGTGCTTGCCGCGCACGCCGCCGGGCTCACCGACGTGATCATCCCCGAGCGGAACCGTGCCGACCTCGACGACGTCCCGGCGGACGTGCGCGAGGCGATGACGTTCCACCCGGTCATGACGCTCGGCGAAGTGCTCGACCTCGCACTCGAGCCGAAGCAGAACCGGCTCCATGCGGTGTAGGGACTGCCGGCCGCTGCCCGAGGAGGTCGCCCGCGCCGTCGATCTCCTCGGGCGCCGCTGGGCGCTCGCGATCGTGTGGGCGGCGGCGGAGTCGGGCGCCGTCCGCTTCAACGAGTTCAAGCAGACGCTCGAAGGGATCCCGCCGCGCACCCTCGCGGCTCGCCTTGCCGAACTGGAGGCCGCGGGCGTTCTCGAGCGGCGCGTCTTCGACACGCGCCCACCGCGAGTCGAGTACCAGCTGACGGAGGCGGGGCGAAGGCTCCGCTACGTCGTCGAAGCGCTCAACGTATACGCCTCCGGCTAGCTCGCGAGTCCTGACGGACTCGCTCGCTGTTGACGGAACTACGCCGCGGGAGAGCGCGGTCTCCCGCGGCTCCGTGCGGAAGGGCTTGCTTGGACCTCGTGTGTGCGGGGGCGTCTCGGTCGTGGCGCGGCCGGTCGTGCGCCTGCGGCGCAGGAGCGGCAGCGCGCCTTCGTCGGGCCTCCGCGTAAGCCCGGCTTCGCCGAGTCTTACTCTCCGGCCTTTACGATTCGTCAACCGGAGCACTAAGGCCGGAGAGGCTAAGACTGCCGCGCGAGCGGCGGCTTAGCCGCAGGCCCAATCCCCCGCTCCCCGGCGCGCGCCGAAGGCGCCCGCCGCGGCGGGTAACGAGGTCTCTGCACGCAGGCGCGGAAGACCGCGCTCTTCCGGGCCGGAGTTCCGCAGCCTCGGCTTGAAGAGCGAAGCTCTTCAAGCAGGCGCAAATGCGGCGATCTCGCGCTCCCGCGCGAGCCGTTGGAGTGCTTTCATCTCGATCTGACGCACTCGCTCGCGGGTCAGGCCCATCTCGCGGCCGATCATCTCGAGTGACATCGGATCGCTGTCGCCGTCCAGCCCGTAGCGCAGGTTGATCACGTGCTGCTCGCGCTCCGGCAGCGTCGCCACCACCTCGCGCAGCAGGATCTCGCTCAGTCCGACAACGACCTCCTCCTCGACGTCGCTCGGGTGCGTCGCGACGACGTCCCCGAACGACGTACTGCTGTCGTCGCCGAGCGGCTTGTCGAGACTCGCGACGGTCCGCGCCGCCTTCCGCACCTCGCGCACGTGCTTCAACGAGAGCTTCGCGGTCTTCGCGATCTCCTCGTCCGTCGGCGCGCGCGCCAGCTTCAACGTCAGCGCCCGCTCGGCGCGCGCGATCTTCTGCTCGCGCTCGACGATGTGGACGGGGATCCGGATCGTCCGCGACTTGTTCGCGACGCCGCGCTGCACCGCCTGGCGGATCCACCACGTCGCGTAGGTCGAGAACTTGTAGCCGCGCCGCCAGTCGAACTTCTCGACCGCGCGGATCAGGCCGATGATCCCCTCCTGGATCAGGTCGAGCAGCGCCAGGCCGTGGCCCTGGTACCTCTTCGCGATCGAGACTACGAGGCGGAGGTTGGAATTGACCATCAGATCCTTCGCCACCCGGTCGCCGCGCTCGATCCGCTTCGCGAGCTCGACCTCCTCTGCCGCGGTGAGGAGCTTGTAGCGGCCCGCCTCGTTGAGGAAGAGCTGCAGCGAGTCGGTCGTCATCGCGGCGACGGCCTCGTTCGAGAAGTGCGTCTCCTGCGGATCGGGCAGCGAGCAGTCGTCCGTCAGCTCGATCCCGTGATCCTCGAGCTGCTGGTACAGCGACTCCATCTCCTCGTCGTCGATCTCGAGCTCGGTGAGGAGCTGCGTGAAAGCGGAGAGGTTGACGCAGCCGTGCTCCTCGCCGTGCTCCATCAGGGCGCGTAGTTGGTCGTGGGACATGACCTCGCTATGCCCTGTCCCGTGGTTCGGTAACGCGGAGGGTTGTCGCGCTTACATCCGGGTACACTCGAAGACGGTGGGTGGCCCGGACTCCCTCACGGAGTTGGTCTTCCTGATGGTGGTTCTCAAGATCCCCATCGTCTATCTCTGCTGCGTCATCTACCACGCGGTCAAGTCCGAGCCGGAGAAGGGGGAGGCCGAGCCGGTGCGCGTCCGCGTCTCGCCCGACGACCCGCTGCCCGGATTCGGCCGGATCCGCCCGCGTTCGCGCCGCCGTCCGCCGCGGCCGCACGGCGGCCCGGGCCGCGCCTACGCCCGCACCTCGCGGGCCGCGTACGCCCGCGCCGATAGGCTGGGGCGCGGATGAACTTCGACGCCGACACGAGCATCGGCCACGGCTCGGCCGCCGAGCGGAGCACGGCGCAGAGCGTCGCCGGCTACCTCTCGTCACTCGCGATCTTCGTGAGCTTCCTGGGGATCTTCTGGCACCCGCTCCGGCTCATCGTCCCGTCGCTCCTCGTCGCGCTCGTCGCGTCGGGGATGGCGCGGGGGAGGCTTCAGCTCGCTGCGGTGCTGATCGGCGCCGTCTGCTTCGTCCTCGGGCTCGCGCTCGCCGTGGCCACGGGTCACGCGCTCTGGTAGCCCAGCGGCCGCTGCTACAACGGGAGAGCAATGGGACGCTCTGAGGTCGACGGCCCGAACTCGGGCTACGCCGCGCTTCTTCTCGAGCAGTACCTCGACAATCCCGGCTCCGTGCCGGAGGAGTGGCGCGACCTCTTCGAGAGCGATCCCTCCGCTGTCCTCGCGACCCAGCCGGGCCTCGCGCGGCTGCTCGAGCTTGCGGGGAACGGCGCTTCCGTTCCCACGCCTGCTCCTGCGCCGGCGGTGCCCGCCCCGGCTCCGCTGCCCGCGCCCGCCGCGGTTCCCGGCGCCGCTGCTGATGGGGAGCTGCTCGGCGGCGTCGCTGCGGCGACGGCGCTCGTCAAGGCGATTCGCATGCACGGGCACCTCAACGCCCGGCTCGACCCGCTCGGGGCGGAGCCGCCCGGCGACCCGGCGCTCGAGCCGCTCCGCCTGATCCCGAAGCTCACGCCCGAGCTGCAGGCACGCATTCCGGCGTCACTCCTCCGCCTTCACGTCGAGGGGGAGACGCTCGCCGACGCCCTGCCGCGGCTCCTCGCGACGTACACGGGGACGATCGCGTACGAGATCGAGCACCTCTCCGACCACGAGGAGCGCGTCTGGCTGCGGCAGGCGATCGAGTCGGGCCGCTATCGCAGATCGCTGACGCGCGACGAACGCGTCCGGCTGCTCGGCCGGCTGAGCCAGGTCGAGGGGATGGAGCGCTATCTCCGCCGCGCGTTCCTCGGTCAGAAGCAGTTCTCCGTCGAGGGTCTCGACGTGATGATCCCGATGCTCGACGAGGCAGTCGAGCTCGCCGCGGAGGCAGGCGCGCACGAGGTCGTGATCGGGATGGCCCACCGCGGCCGCCTCAACGTCCTCGCGCACGTCGTCGGCCGGCCGTACGACGTCGTTCTCCGCGAGTTCGAAGGCGAGCGGACGATCGAGGCGGTCGTCTCGAGCGAGGAAGGCGGCAGCGGCGACGTGAAGTACCACCTCGGCGCGCAGGGCGCGCGCTCGACGCCGGCCGGCGACATCACGATCACGCTCGTCTCCAACCCGAGCCACCTCGAGGCCGTCGATCCCGTCGTCGAGGGACGGGCGCGCGCGAAGCAGACGGACCGCTCGTCGCGGGAGGGCTACTCCGACCCGGCCGTCGCGCTCCCGATCCTCCTGCACGGCGACGCCGCCTTCGCCGGCCAGGGGATCGTCGCGGAGACGTTCAACCTCGAGGCGCTCTCCGGCTACTGCACCGGCGGCACGCTCCACCTCATCACGAACAACCAGGTCGGTTTCACGACCGATCCCGCGAGCGGCCGCTCGACGCGCTACTCGAGCGACCTCGCGAAGGGCTTCGACTGCCCGATCATCCACGTCAACGCCGACGACCCGGCGGCTGCGCTCGCGGCGATCCGGCTCGCGCTCGCGTATCGCGTGCGCTTCGGCCACGACGTCGTCGTCGACCTCGTCGGCTACCGCCGGCACGGGCACAACGAGCAGGACGAGGCGGCGTACACGCAGCCGCTCCACGCCGCCGCGATTGCCGGGCACCCGACGGTGCGCGAGCAGTTCGCGGCCGAGCTCGTCGCCGACGGCGACGTGACCGAGGAGCAGGCCGCGGAGCTCGAGCAGACCGTGCTCACCGAGCTGAAGGCAGCGCACGAGGCGCTCAAGCAGACGTTCGGCGCACACGAGCCGCCGCAGCGACCCGACGACACGCACGTTCCAGCTGCGACCGGTGAGCAGGTCGTGACGGCCGTCGCCGCCGACCGGCTCCGCTCGCTCAACGAGGAGTTGCTTCGCGTCCCGCCGGGCTTCTCGCCGCACCCGAAGCTCATGAAGCAGCTCGAGCGCCGCCGCGACACGCTCGAGGAGGGCGGCATCGACTGGGGCCAGGCGGAGGCGCTCGCCTTCGCGTCGCTGCTCGTCGACGGGATCCCGATCCGGCTCACCGGCCAGGACACCGAGCGCGGCACGTTCTCGCACCGCCACGCCGTCCTCCACGACGTCAACACGGGCGGCACGTTCACGCCGCTCCAGCACCTCGACGACGCGAGCGCCGCGTTCGAGATCTACAACTCGCCGCTGTCGGAGTACGCGTGCGTCGGCTTCGAGTACGGCTACTCGGCCGCGGCGCCCGAGGCACTCGTTCTCTGGGAGGCCCAGTTCGGCGACTTCGTCAACGGCGCGCAGATCGTCATCGACCAGTTCATCTCGGCCGGCCTCTCGAAGTGGCGGGAGTCGACGCGGCTCACGCTCCTGCTCCCGCACGGCTACGAGGGGAACGGCCCGGAGCATTCGAGCGCGCGGCTCGAGCGGTTCCTCCAGCTCGCGGCGCAGGAGAACATCCGCGTCGCGAACTGCACGACGTCGGCGCAGTACTTCCACCTGCTGCGGCGCCAGGCGCTCGACGCGACGGCGCGCCCGCTCGTCGTGATGACGCCGAAGGGTCTGCTCCGCCTCAAGCAGGCCGGCGCGACGCTCGACGATCTTGCGACCGGAGAGTTCCACCCGCTGCTCGACGATGCGACGGCCCAGCGGGCGTCGGTCGAGCGCCTCGTCCTCTGCCAGGGCAAGGTCTATTACGACATCGCGGGCCACGAAGAGCGCGGCAATGTGGCGGGCGTCGCCATCGCGCGGCTCGAGCAGCTCTATCCGTTCCCGGCCGAGCAGGCGCGGGCGCTGATCGCCGGCTACCCGAACCTCCGCGAGCTCGTCTGGGCGCAGGAGGAGCCGCAGAACATGGGCGCGTGGCGCGCGATCCGCCACCGGCTCGAGGAGGCGAAGCCGGAGGGCGTATCGCTCGTCTACGTGGGCCGGACGTGGCGCGCGAGCCCGAGCGAGGGCTATCCGACGGCGCACCTGCGCGAGCAGGACCGGATCGTCCGCGCTGCGCTCGGTCTGTAGCTACTTCCTCTTGCCGCGAGCCTTGACGATCTGCTTCGCGACCTTCGGGCCGTGCTTGCGCGCGAGGCTGAGCGCCTGCTTACGCTGCTTCGGGGGGAGCCGCCGCCACACGTCCCATGCAGCAACGGCGAGCGCCCAAGCGGACGGGCGGAGCTTGATCTTGGCCATGATCCACATCCTTTCACAACTCTCGAACCGGAAAACCGCCTGGATTTGCTTATCATTGCCGCGAGGACGCAAGCCTATGGAGGTCGTTTACCAATGTCGGTAGAGACATCGTCGATGTTCGAGCGCGTCATTCAGGATCACCTCGCGCTCAAGGAACGCAACGCGCGGCTCGACGGCAACATGCCGATCGAGCGCTACAAGGACGAGGACCCCTTCGATAACCATCCGCTCTTCAAGACCGAAGAGCAGGCGCGGATCGAGGAGACGATGGACGGGGTCGATCCCGACTTCAGCGACGAGACCCTCGACGACATCGGGGTCGGCGTGTGGCCGGGCCAGCAGCGGGCCGCGGTGGCGGATACGTGGAGCGAGGAGCCGCCCGTCACGACGCAGCAGTCCGAGGTCGAGGACGCGACCGCCGAGAGCGCAGTGCCGGAGGTCGAGGAGACGACCGGCTTCTGGAACACCGGCGGCGCCCGCGACTTCGACTGGGGCGACTGACCTTTCGCGAGGAAGGCTGCGCCTTCCTCGCGATCTGACGGAACTCCGGCGCGGAAGACCGCGCTCTTCCGCGCCTTCGTGCTGAGACCTCATTTCCTGCCAAGCCTCTGCCCGGGTGAGAGGCAGCACTTGTCCAGCCGAGCAGCCTGCGCCAGCGTGACCTATAAGTCTTGACCATGCAGCGGCCCTCCGCGTTCGCATTGCTGGTGGTCTGCGCGGGCCTCGTGGCAGGCTGCGGGGCCTCGTTCCACATAAGCGCCCCTCCGCGTGTTGCGCGGCTAGGGGCGATTGTTCTGAAGGCCTCGCAGGTTGGTCGCGTTTATCGGTTCACGTGCGGTCGGACAGCCACTGCGTTCAGCGGTGCGTGACACTCGACCTTTGCGGTTTCACCTACCAGAGTGAAGGTCTGCGCGTAGCCCGCCTCCAGGTCAATTACACGAAGAGCGCGAAGGCACCTGAGGTCTCGAATGAGGTCGTTCGCTACATACCGGGGGGAGCTTCAAGGGCAATCCGCGAACTCAAGCGCGCTGTGGCGACCTGCCCGCGACACCCGTACGCGAGTCCGATCCCAGGGGTTGGGCCGCTGACCGACCGTATTCATCGCCTTTCTGTGGTTGGCTTGCTGCCCGGAGCCGTAGCCCTTCGGATCTACCGGACCGGGGTCATAAATGGCCACCACGTCAGCGGGACTACGACGATGATCTACCAGGCGCGCGGGAATGTGCTTTCGGCCGTCTACGTCTTCCTCCGTGCGGGGGCCGTCGCCGCCCAGGTCCGCGTAGCGTTGCACGCCGCTCGCGCGAGCGCGTCGAACCTCGCTCACGCCAATGTGCGTTAGATAAGCCAAGCCTTCGGGGGCACTCCCGAGCATTGGGGCACGTGAGTCGTCCCTGCCTAGAGGAGATGCCATTTCCGCACCGCGTTCGCGGCGGGCCGATCCCTCCGTTGAGGGACGCCCCGTGCTCGTTCTGCACCGATGCTTTGCTTCGTGGTTGCACGGATGTCCCACCTGCGGCTGCTCGCGGACGAGGAATCGTTCGGCGACGCAACGCTCATCGAGTCGTACCGGCGGCTGGCCGACGTCTTCCACGAGGTGCTCGCCGAGCAGTCGCTCGACGCGCTGCTCGTTCGCGTCGCCGACACGGTCGGCGAGCTGATCCCGCACGACACGCTCACGATCTACGAGGCAGACGAGCCGAACGGGATACTGAACCCCGCCCTGGTCGTCCACGAGCGGTACGCGGACGAGGTGATGAGCTCGAGCATCAGCTTCACCGAGGGCGAGGGGATCACCGGCTGGGCCGTGAGACATCGCGAGGCCGTGCTCGCGAACCAGGCGCATCTCGACCCGCGCGTCCGCCAGGTCCCGGGGACGCCGGTCGAGCCCGAGTCGTTCATCTGCGTGCCGCTCATCGCGCGCGGTCATGTCAAAGGGGCTCTCAACATCTACCGCGACGGCGAGGACGTCGATTTCACCGAGACGGAGTTCGAGCTCGCGAAGCGGTTCGGTGACGCGGCCGCACTTGCGCTCGACAACGCCGAGATCCGGGCGCGGCTCGAGCATCAGGCGCGCACCGACTCCCTGACCGGGCTCCTCAACCACAGCGTCTTCTACGAGCAGCTCCTCCACGCGCTGCAGGAGTCGAGCCGCCTCCACTCGCCGGTCGCGGTGCTCATGCTCGACATCGACGATTTCAAGCACGTGAACGACGTCCACGGTCACGCCGTCGGCGACGAGCTTCTGCGCTTCCTCGCCGAGGTGCTGCGGGCGAGCGTGCGGCCCGAGGACACGATCTGCCGGCTCGGCGGGGAAGAGTTCGCGGTCGTGATGGTCGGCTGCGCCGAAGGCGCCGCGCTCAAGGTCGCCGAGCGGATCAAGCGCCGGCTCTCCGACTCGGAGTTTCCGGGTGTCGGCCGTCTCGCCGTCTCGCTCGGCCTCGCGCTCGGCCCCGAGCATGCGATGAACCCGCGCGAGCTCGCCGCGTGCGCCGAGGCGGCCATGATGACGGCCAAGGCGCAGGGCAAGAACCGCATCGTTCTCTACTCCGACGCCGAGACCGAGCGTCCCGACGCGCCGACGGCGACGCGCGACGTGCGCTCGATCGCGCATCTGAAGATGCTCCAGAGTCTCAGCGGCAAGCTCAACCGCATCAACGACATCCGTGAGATCGGAGAGGAGATCGCCGCCGAGCTCCGATCGCTCATCGACTACCACAACTGCCGCATCTTCGTCGTCGACGGGACGGATCTCGTTCCCGTCGCCTTCCGCGGCGGCCTCTCGACGAACATCAGGTCGCTGTCGCTCGATCTTCTCCGGACCAAGGTCGGTGTGGGAATCACGGGCCACTGTGCGGCGCTCGGGGAGTCGATCGTCGTCGGCGACGCCGCCAACTACGAGTTCGGGCACCAGATCGAAGGGACGCCGGCGATCGAGGAATCTCTCCTCGCCGTGCCTCTCCGGTACGGCACGCAGGTCGTCGGCGTGATCGTCGTCTCGAAGCTCGGTCTCGACCAGTTCGACGAGGACGAGGTTCGTCTGCTCGAGGTTCTCGCCGGCCATGCCGCCGTCGCGATCGAGAATGCGCGTCTCTTCGAGGCGGCGCGGCGCGAGGCGGAGAGCGCGACGGCGCTCCTCGAGTTCGGCCGTGAGCTTGCGACGCTCGTCGAACGCGATGACATCGTCGAACGCGTGACCCATCTGTCGGCGGGTGTGCTCGGGAGCAGGCACACCTCTCTCTGGCTCGAGCGCGACGGCGAGCTCCGGCTCGCGTCGCAGTGCGGCCACACGCCGGAGATGTCGGCGAAGCTCGCCGACTGGAGGTTCCCGCCCGAGGGCATCTCCGTGGACAGCGAGCCATATCTGATCGGCCCGACCGACTACGCCGACATCGTCACGGAGCCGACATCTCCGGGCGGGACGTATGCAGTCGCACCGTTTGAGGTCGACGGCCGCACAGGCTGCATCGTTGCGCTCGTCGAGCAGAACGACTTCGGTGAGCGCGAGCTCCGCCTGCTCGGCGGCATCGCGCAGCAGGCGAAGCTCGCGATCGCGAACGCCTCGAGCTACGAAGGGCTCGAGCGGACGTTCGTCTCCACGGTCGAGGCGCTCGCGAACGCGCTCGAGGCGAACGACGAATACACGTCACGCCACGCGCGTTCGATCAGCGACCTCTCCCTCCGCGTCGGCGAGGCGCTCAGGCTCGACGAGCGGACGCTGAAACAGCTCGAGCTCGGGGCGTTGCTCCACGACATCGGCAAGATCGGCATCCCGAGCGACATCCTCTCGAAGCCCGGCCGCCTGACCGCGGCGGAGAGGCAGCTCGTTCAGACCCATCCGGAGCTCGGCGAGCGGATCATCGCGCCGATCGACCGGCTCCAGAGCGTGTGCCCCATCGTCCGCCACTGCCACGAGCGCTGGGACGGAGCCGGCTATCCGGACGGGATCTCCGGCGAGGACATCCCGCTCGAGTCGCGGATCATCTTCGTGTGCGACGCGTACCACGCGATGACGACCGACCGTCCGTACCGGCGTCGCATCAGCCATCGCGAAGCGCTTCGCCGGCTCGCCGAAGGGGCCGGCACGCAGTTCGACCCGCGGGTGGTCGACGTCGCGCTCCGCGTTCTCGAGCCGTCGTAGAGCTCTTTTAGCCCGCTACCGCGAGCTCGGGCTCGCCGCCCTCGAGAGCGTGCGCGAGGCGGCGGAAAGGCCCGTCCTGCGAAAGAAGCTCGCGCTCGCTGCCGCGCTGCGTGATCAGGCCGTTCTCGACGACGAGGATCTCGTCGGCGCGGCGGACGGTGGAGAGGCGGTGGGCGATGATGATCGACGTCCGTCCCTTCAGCAGGCGGTCGAGGGCGCGCTCGATCAGCACCTCCGTCGGGCGGTCGATGTTCGAGGTCGCCTCGTCGAGGACGAGGATGCGCGGATCGGCGAGCAGGGCGCGCGCGATCGAGATCAGCTGCCGCTCGCCCGACGAGAGACCGGCTCCGCCCTCGCGCACGGCGTGGTCGAGGCCGCCCGAGAGGCGCGCCGCGACGCGGTCGACGCCGACTGCCGCCGCCGCGGCCCAGACCTCCTCGTCCGTCGCGTCGGGCTTCGCGAAGCGGATGTTCGACGCGATCGTGCCGCTGAAGAGGAACGGATCCTGGAGGACGACGCCGAGCTGGCGCCGGTAGGAGCGGAGCTCGACGTCGCGCAAGTCGTGGCCGTCGACACGCACCGCTCCCTGATCCGGGTCGTAGTGCCGTCCGATGAGCTTCGCGAGCGTCGACTTGCCGTGCCCGGACTCGCCGACGAGCGCGAAGCACTGGCCCGGCCTCATGCGGAACGACACGCCGTGGAGCACGGGCTCCTTGCCGTACGCGAAGACGATCGAATCGAGATCGAGGTCGCCGACGATGCGCGGCAGCGGCGCGGCGCCGGGCTTGTCCTGAACCTCCGACTCCTCGTCGAGGATGTTCGAGATCTTGACCATCGCCGCGGCGGCCGACTGCAACTGCCCGTACACGTCCGACAAGTCCTGCAGCGGCTGGAAGACCAGCTGAAGGAGGCTGACCGCCACGATCAGCGTTCCGATCTGGAGCGTGTGGTGGTGGTAGAGACCCGAGCCGAAGTAGAGGACGGCCGTCATCGCGAGCACGCCGAGGAACTCGATCGACGGGAAGAAGACCGAGAAGATCTTTTGGACGTACGTCGCCTGCTCACGGTTTGCGGCGTTGAGCTCGTCGAACTCGGCCTGGAAGCGGCGCTCGCGGTTGAACGCCTGCACGACGGCCATCCCGGCGACCGACTCGGCGATCTGCGCCGTGACCGCCCCGATCCGGTTCCGCTGCTCGACGTTCGCGGGGTGCGAGACCTTCTGGAACCAGCGGGAGAGGATGAGCGCCGGCGGCAGGACACCGAACGCGATCAGCCCAAGCCGCCAGTCGGCGATCAGGAGCGCGGCGACGGCGGTGGGCAGGAGGATGAGGCTCGAGACGAGCGTCGGCATCCCCTGCGAGAGCGTGTCGGAGACCGCGTCGACGTCGCTCGTCAGGCGCGCGATGATCCAGCCGGCCTTCTGCTGCGAGAAGTAGCGGAGCGAGAGCCCGGTCAGGTGGTCGAAGAGGTCGCGGCGGAGGCCGATCACGATCCCCTGGCCGATCGAGGCGAGCCCGCGGATGAGGTAGCCCTGCAGGATCCAACCCGCGGCGGCAACGCCGAGGTAGATCAGGACGACGATGACGAGGTGGTGCTCGTTGCGGGCGACGATCCCCTTGTTGATCGCGTTCTGGATGATGAGCCAGCCGCCGCTCTGTGCCGCCGCGTTGCCGGCACCGACGAGGATCATCAACGCGGCGAAGAGCTTCCGGCCCTCGAGGTACTTCGTCAGCCGCCTCACGCGGCCACCTCGTCTCCGAAGAGCCGCGTGAACGGGCCTCCGGCCTGCAGCAGCTCCGCCGGCTTGCCGGACTCGACGATCCGGCCCTCCTGGAGGACGACGGCGCGGTCGGCGAGCTCGACGGTCGAGAGTCGCTGCGTCGCAATGAGGACGGTGCGGCCTGCGAGCGCGGGCCGGAGGCGCTTGACGAGTCGGCGCTCGGTGAAGGTGTCCACAGCCGAGAGCGGGTCGTCGAGGACGACGATGCGCGCGCCGGTCGCGAGCGCGCGGGCAAGCGCCGTGCGCTGGCGCTGGCCGCCGGAGAGATTGACGCCGCGCTCGCCGATCAGCGTCTCGTAGCCCTCGGGCAGGGTCGGGCCGAAGGCGTCGACGCCGGACGCCTCGGCCGCGGCGAGTGCCTTGTCCCAGTCTCCGTCCTCGCGGCCGGCGAGCAGGTTCTCGCGCAACGGCACGGAGAACAGGACGGGGCGCTGGGTCACGAGCGCAACGTCGTTGCGCAGCTCGGCGATCGGGACGTCCCGCGTGTCGACTCCGCTGATCAGGACCTTCCCGCTCGTCGGGTCGTAGAAGCGTGGCAGGAGATTGAGCAGCGACGTCTTGCCGGATCCCGTCGAGCCGCACACGGCGACGATCTCGCCCGGCGCGACGACGAGGTCGAGATCGTGGAGCACCTGCACCTCGCCGCCGTAGGCGAAACCGACCTTCTCGAAGCGGATCTCGAGCGGCTGCGGCTGCGCCGGCAGATGACGCGGCTGCTTGGGCTCGGGCAGTGGCTCGATCCCGTCGAGCCAGGCGAAGCTCCGGCCCGCCGAGGCGAGCGCGCGCTGCGCGAGGTTCGTGATCCAGCCGAGCGCCTCGAGCGGCCAGACGAGCTGCAGGAGAAGCGTCTCGAACAGGAAGAACTCGCCGATGGTGAGGTTGCCGTCGATGTATGCGCGCCCGCCGAAGAAGACGACGGCGGCGATCGACAGTCCGGGCAGGTAGTAGAGGCCCGGCAGATGGCGCGACTCGACTCCCGCCTGGCGGAGGACCGTCGAGCGCACTCCTTCGGCCTTCTCGCCGAAGCGCTCGCGGACGTCGTCCTCGCGGCCGAACGCCTGCACCATCTCGATCCCGACGACGGCCTCGTCGGCGGCCTCGGTCACGTCGCCCTTCCGCTCCTGCACCTGGCGCGAGATCGGGGAGACGCGGCGCGCGAAGCGGAGCGTGAGCCACGTGATCGGCGGCAGCGAGATGACCGTGTAGAGGGCGAGCTGCGCGTCGACGATCACGAGGACGATCCCGACCCCGATGATCATCATGATGCTCTGCATCCCCTGCACGAGCCCCCAGCCGATGAAGTACCGGATCGGGTAGAGGTCGTTGGTCGCGCGCGAGAGCACCTGGCCGGTGGCGTGCCGGTCGTAGAACGCGCGCGGGTAGCGGAGGTAAGCCTGGTAGAGGAGCTCGCGCATCCGCGCCTCGATCCGGACGCCGATCCGCGCCGTTGCGAAGCGACGGTTGAAGTTGACGACGAACCGGAACGCGCCGAGGGCGATGATGATCACGAGATACGGCCAGAGCGCCTTGAGGTGCGGGGCGACGCCGTGCTTTCGTGTCGCGTCGATCGCGTGGTCGATCGCCTGCTGGCCGAGGAGCGGGATCGCGATCGAGATGAGCACGTAGACGAGCGAGCACGCGAGCCCGAAGAAGCCCAGGCGGCGCTGCTCCCACCAGAGCGGGAGCAGCCTGCGAAAGGTCGGCAGCAGGCCGAGGTCGGGCGGATCGACGGGATTCACATACGTGGACATGCGTGGAGAGGCCGCCGCGAGGAGCCCCTACCTCGTCGCGGAACAGCCCACTTCCGACGATACCAACGAGATCGTCGGACGACGGCTCCTGTTTCGGCCTACCGGCGCTTGGTCGTGCGCTGGCGCGCGGTCGCCGCGGGCTCGAGCTCGGGCTCGGACGGCGGCTGCGGCAGCGGTGTCGGAGGCGGCGGCTCGCTCTCCGGCTTCGGCTCGGCCGGCGGCGGGGACGCGGGAGCGGAGCCCTTCACGCGGCGCCATTCCTTCTCGAGGTGGACGCGAAGGCCGGCGAGCTCGCGCTCGACCACGCGGATGTTGCGCTCGCGCTCGTCGAGACGCTCCCGCTCGGCCTGCGCGAGGGCCTTCTCCGCCTCGGCAGCCGCGACGGCGCGGGCGAGGTCGCTCTCGGTCGGCTCGGCGACCGCGGGACGTCGCCGGCTGCCCCTTCTGGCGGCCCCCTCTCCGACCTGGCGCATCAGACGCTCCTCGAGCTCGGCGACATGCCGCGCCCGCTCGGCGAGCGCCCGCTTCATGTCCGCCACCTCCTCGAGTGCGTGCTCGTAGCGCGCCCGCATGTCCGGCAAGTCCGTCACCCCACAAGTGTCGCTTGCGCGGCGGTTGCTCGCAACCGCAACCGCTGACGATGCGGCTCGCCAGTCGTGCTTCGTGGACGAGAGGATCCGCCACTCGTCTCCGCCGCGAAGGAGCGGACGGCGAGCAGCGGCGCCTCGTAGACGCTGCTGATCGCGTCGACGTCCGAAGCCATGTACCGCTCCGTGTAACCGCGCGAGAAAGCGTCTAGGTCGGACACGTAGGGGCGGGAGCGTACTTACACTTTGGATGCGGGGCCATAGCTCAGTTGGGAGAGCACCTGGCTTGCATCCAGGAGGTCGCCGGTTCGAGCCCGGCTGGCTCCATTTCGGGGAGTACTAGAATCCAGCGGCTCCGCAAGACCTCTGGATGGAGGACATGCCGATCCCTGGCGTCCCTGAGACGACCGACGAACCGGATCCCCGCCTGACATCCGCCTCTTCGGTGGTGGAGGGCGAGATCACGACCACGGTTCGGCTGGTCAGGCTCTTGATCACGGTGCTCGTCGTGGCCTCCGTCTGCGCGGGCGTCGCGCGCGGCCTTACGACCTCCGGATCGGGCAAGGCTGCCGTCGTCAGCGGCATGTACCTGACGGAAGCGGCGCTCGCCGCGATCCTGATCCTGCTCGGCAGCTTCGTCGAGGGTTTCGGCTTCGGGCTCTCGCTCGGCACGAAGTGGCCCTATACGCGCAACATCCTCGTGCTCCTGGTCCGGGGAGATCCGGAGGCGGCGCACCGGCTCGTGGCGACGCTCGTGGGCTTGATCGGCGTGGCGCTGGTGATCCTCGCGCCCGCCTCGCTGACGATCAACGGTCTGGTGCTCGTCGTCGTCACCGCCCTGTTCGGGATCGGCACGCTCCATGTCCTCTCGGGCCGGCTTCCCTCTGTCGTGCACGGCGTCCACGGTCTTCTCGCCTACGGCGTGTTTCTCTGCTACCTGAGCACGCTCTACGTACCCGGAGTCGACTTCTGGTCGTACCTCAACGAGACGACCGGCCTGCACGCGCTGCTGCTGACCGTGTTCCTGGGCGGCATGACCACCGGCCAGCGTGGGTTCGGCAAGCCCATCGAAGCCTTCTACTGGCCGCGCCGCCCTTCGCAGCTGATCATGATCGTGCACCTGTTTTCCGCGCTCGCGGTCGTTGCCACCTTGGGGTGGCTCATGCCGGAGTTCCCCGTCGCGTTCTACCTCGCGGTCGCGCAGATATCGGTGGGCTTTCTGCTTTTCCACGCGGTGAACCTCAAGCCGAAGAACCCCGGCATTCTCGTCGCGTTCCACCAGGGCATGGCGCTCTCCATCACCCTGGCAATCGTGGCGGCGGCACACTGACCGATTCGCGAACTGCATAGTCCCGGCGAGACGTCAGGCCAGCTCGAGCTGTGTGGAGACAGTGCAACGGAGCGTCTACGACAAGGGAGGGCGCTACGCTGATCGTCGTTTGACCGCCAGCCTCAGGGACGGTGACACCGTCGCGAGGTGCCACGAAGAGCGACACGAGGTGCGAACAGGATGAGCGAGCACGTTCCCGTCACCACCGGTCAGCAGCTCGGCCGCCGTTCCTGGGCAGAGCCCTGGAAGATCAAGATGGTCGAGCCGCTGTGGATGTCCACGCTCGAGGAGCGTGAGCGCGCTCTCGCCGAGGCCGGCTACAACACCTTCTTGCTGCGCTCGGAGGAGGTGTACATCGATCTCCTCACCGACTCCGGCACGAATGCGATGAGCGACCGCCAGTGGGCGGGCATGCTTCTCGGCGACGAGGCCTACGCCGGCAGCCGCAACTTCTATCGCCTCGAGGCGGCGGTCCAGCGCTACTACGGCTACGCGCACGTCGTCCCGACGCACCAGGGGCGGGGAGCGGAGCACCTGATCAGCCAGATCGCGATCAAGCCCGGCCAGTTCGTCCCGGGGAACATGTACTTCACGACGACGCGGCTCCACCAGGAGCGCGCCGGCGGCATCTTCGTCGACGTCATCCGCGACGAGGCGCACGACCCCGAGAGCCTGTGTCCTTTCAAGGGCGACATCGACCTCGGCAAGCTCGAGGCGCTCGTCGCCGAGCACGGGGCCGAGCAGATCGCGTACGTCTCGCTTGCGGGCACCGTCAACATGGCGGGCGGCCAGCCGGTCTCGATGGCGAACGTGAAAGCGCTGCGGGACTTCTGCGACGAGCACGCGATCCGGCTCTTCCTCGACGCCACGCGGATGGTCGAGAACGCCTGGTTCATCCAGGAGCGTGAGCAAGGGTACGCCGACAAGTCCGTCGCGGAGATCCTGCTCGAGTTCTGCTCGTACACCGACGGTGCATGGATGAGCGCGAAGAAGGACTCGCTCGTCAACATCGGCGGCTGGCTCGCCGTCAACGACACGGATCTGTTCGAGGAGGCGCGCAACCTCGTCGTCGTCTTCGAGGGCCTGCACACGTACGGCGGCCTCGCCGGGCGTGACATGGAGGCGATCGCGATCGGCATCGAGGAGTCCGTTCAGGACGACTACGTCCGCTCGCGGATCGGGCAGGTGTACTACCTCGGCGAACTGCTCGAAGCGGCGGATATTCCGTTCGTGCGGCCGGTCGGCGGGCATGCGATCTTCCTCGACGCGCGGCGCTTCTACCCACACCTTCCGCAGGACGCCTTCCCGGCACAGACGCTCGCCGCCGAGCTCTACCTCGACTCCGGGATCCGTTCGATGGAACGCGGCGTCGTCTCGGCGGGGCGCGACCCGGAGACCGGCGACCATCGGTACCCGAAGCTCGAGCTGACGCGGCTGACGATCCCGCGCCGCGTCTACACGCAGGCGCACATGGACGTTGTCGCCGAGGCGGTCGAGACGGTGTATGCGGCGAGAGAGCGCGCGCGTGGCCTGAAGCTCACGTACGAGCCGCGCCTCCTGCGCTTCTTCCAGGCGCGCTTCGAGCCGCTCTGACAATTTGCGACGTATCGCTGGTCAGCCGCGGCCCCAGCGACTCTCATCGGTAGGTGGTCGCGGGCGCTCGGCCTCATTCATGGGCGCTCGCGCCCCTGGAGCCAGGTTCGAGTCCGGTTAGGTCCAT
>DATKRA010000092.1:0-34194 GCA_035532455.1 Gaiellaceae bacterium
GATGCCTGCAATCGAGGTCAGCGGCCTGCGCAAGGCCTACGGAAGCCTCGAGGCGGTGCGCGGGGTCGATTTCACGATCGAGGCGGGCGAGGTCTTCGGCCTCCTCGGCCCGAACGGCGCCGGCAAGACGACGACGGTCGAGATCCTCGAGGGCTACCGCAAGCGCGACGGCGGCGAGGTGCGCGTGCTCGGACACGATCCCGAGCGACCCGGCCCCGACTTCCGGGAGCGGATCGGCGTCGTGCTCCAGCAGTCCGACCTCTGGCCAAACCTCACCGTCCGCGAGACACACGCCGTGTTCGCCGGGTACTACGCGAAGCCGCGCGACGTCGACGAGGTCATCGCGCTCGTCGGCCTGTCCGAGAAGGCCGGCGCGCGCGTCAAGACGCTCTCGGGCGGCCAGAAGCGGCGGCTCGACCTCGGCGTCGCGCTCGTCGGCGACCCGGAGCTCGTCTTCCTCGACGAACCGACGACGGGCTTCGACCCGGCGGCGCGGCGCGCGGCGTGGGAGATGATCCTTTCCCTCCGGTCGCTGGGCAAGACCGTGCTCCTCACGACGCACTACCTCGACGAGGCCGAGCAGCTCGCCGACCGCGTCGCCGTCCTCCGCGACGGCGTCATCGTCCGGATCGGCACGCCGCGCGAGCTCACGACGGCGGATCTCGAGGTCGAGATCCGCTACCGCCGCCAGGGGGAGGACGTCGTCGTCCGAACGTCCGAGCCGACGCGCGTGCTCAACGAACTGACCGGCGACGCGCTCGCACGTGGAGAAGAGCTCGACTCGCTCGAGGTGCGCCGCCCGACGCTCGAGCAGGTCTACCTCGACCTCGTCGACGAGGAGCCTCCTGAATGAGCTCGCTCACGTTCCTGGGGCGGCGCTGGCAAAGGAGCCAAGCGCGCGCCGCGAAGGGCAGTACACAGGCGTACGACCAAGCGGCGCGCGCGCCGGTTCCTGCAGCCAGCGTCGTCAGCCTTTCGCGGAGCCCGGCTCCGCCGGGCGGGAGCGAAAGGCGGCCGGGGACGTGAGGATCTTTTTCCATCAGCTGCGGACGGAGCAGCTCGTCTTCTGGCGCAGCCGGGAGGCCGCCTTCTTCATCTTCATCTTCCCGCTGTTGCTGTTCCTCCTTCTCGGCGCCGTCTATCACGGGCACTTCCAGGGGGAGCCGATCAGGTGGGCGGTGCTCGCCGGGCTCGTCTCGTACGGCTGCGCAAACACCGCCTTCGCGGGCGTGGCGATCCAGCTCGTGATCCGGCGCGAGGGCGGGATCCTCAAGCGGCTCCGATCGACGCCTCTGGCGCCGCCGATCTACGTCGCGGCGCTGCTTGTCTCGACGCTGATCGTGTTCGCCCTCCAGACCGTCGCGCTGTTCCTCCTCGGCCGCGCGCTCTACGGGACGCCTTTCCCGCACGCGCTCGGATCGCTCGTCGCGACGATCGCGATCGGTGCGGCCGTGTTCGCCCCGCTGGGAACGGCAATGGCCTCCGTCATCCGCTCGGCGGAGGGCTCATCCGCGGTCGTCAACTTCATCCTGCTGCCGATGGCCTTCCTGAGCGGCGCGTTCGGGCCGACGAAGGGCTATCCGTCCGTCCTGCGCGCGATCGGCGACGTGCTGCCGCTCACGTACTTCGTCAAGCTCGTGGACGCCGTCTATCTCCACGCGCAGGGTTTCTGGACGCAGCCCGGTGCGATCGCCGTCCTTGCGGCCTGGGGCGTAGCCGGAATCGTGTTCACGGCGTTGAAGTTCCAGTGGGAGCCACGCGGGAGATAGAGCCGGCCGTCGCGCTCCGCGTCAGCACCCTCGAGGAGCCGGAGATCGAGGTGCGCATCAACTTCGGCGTCTTCGCCGGACGCACAGCGACGGCCGCGGAGATCGACGAGCTCGCGAGGCGCGTGAGCGATCTCGTCCCCGCGTTCGCGATCGTCTCGGAGGAGCGGCACGAGTTCGGCGGCGCGGTCGAGGCGTCCGTCCACCAGGTCGTCGTCGCCCTACAAAGCGAGCACGCCGGCCCTGAGGCCGACGTGCTCGCGGAACGGATCGTGCTGGAGGCGAACGGCTGGGCGCTCGACTGCATCGAGTCCCGCCACGCCGGGCTCGAGCCTGGGCTCTAGCTCGCCGAGTACACCACCGTCACGGATGCCTGGATCTGCTGGGTGCCGGCCTCGATCGGCGTCCCGGCGGCCTTCGCAGCGTCGAGCGCGCCGTACATGATCGGGGTCGGGGAATTGCTCTCGTTGGTGATGTGGAGGATCCCGCCGAGGGTCAGCCCGGCAGCCGTCGCGATCGCCTGCGCCTGCGTCTTCGCGTCGTCGACTGCGAGCTTCAGCGCCTGCGCGTTGTACGAGCTCGGGTCGCCGACGGAGAGGTTCGGCCCATCGATGTTGTTCGCTCCTGCGCCGACGGCGGCGCCGAGGAGAGAGCCGGCCTTGTCGATCCCAGCCGTCACGTTGACGGAGTTCGACGCCTGGTAGCCGGTGATCGTGTTCCCGTTGCTCGAGGTCTGGGGCCAGAGCGAGACGGAGGTCGTCTGGATGGCGGAGTCGGGGATGCCGGCGTTCTTGAGAGCAGCGATGATCGCGTTCGCCTGGTCGTTGTCCTTGCTGATCGCCTCTGCCGCAGTCGCTGCGTTCACCTGGACGCCGAAGTCGAAGGAGGCCTTGTCGGGTGTCGCATTCACCGTGCCGTTGCCGGTCACGGTGATCGTCGTCGTGGACGTATTGGCCGCGCCGCCCTTGGACGGCTGCGCGACCCCGGCGATGGCTGCTGCTACGAGCAGCACGCCGGAGATGAGGAGGACGTACCGGAGTCTGGTCATACCCTTTGTACGGCGCCGCGACTTCGAGTGTCACGGCGCCGTACTCGGAGCTGCTGGGATCACCTCCTGGGTCGGGGCCGGCTCACGCTGCGTGGAGGCCCGGTGGATCGAGACGCCTGCCCGGATGTCCGCGGGCGGCGAGGTAGGCGTAGGGATGCTCGTAGAGCTCGAGGGGGTTTTCCTTTTCGCGGACGTCGAGCTCGACGAGCTCACCAGTGGCGTCGTCTTCTACGACGACTGCAGCGCGGTGCCGGCGCCGGCTCCAGAGGAGTGCGATGTGGCTGATCCCCGAGTCGCGACGGGCGAGCTCCTTCGGATTGGCGTCGAAGGTGAGGCGGTAGCGGGTCATCTGGCGGTCTCCTTTCATCACCCGCAGTTCTACGACTGCGCGTGGAAGGGCCGGGCAACGATTTGGCAGGCGTTCGCCACGCCCGCGCCAGGAATCGGTTAAGAGCTCCTAACACAATGAAGCACGGGCCGCCTAGCCGCGCTGGGCGGCGCGCTGCGGCGTCCTCGGTCGCGCGAATAGCGCTGCTATTCACGCTCCCTGCGTCCTTGCATCGCACTCGCCCATCACGCCCAGTCAGCGCGTGGTCATTCCGTCAGGAGCTCTAAGGCAGCACAGGCTCGCGCAGGCTGGGAGCCGCCTGCCGGCCGGCGAGCGACCGAGGAATGAGCCCGGAGTGGATACGAGTCGTGCCGGAGAGCGGGCCGGCCGTCGGCCAGCCTGCCTCGACGTCGACCTCGTCCCCGCGCGGCCGCCGAATCGAGAACGGCGGCCCGGCCGGCGCGACGTCGTGCTCCTGCATGTAGACGCGGACGTCGTGCAGAGCCTCCGCCGTGAACGCGTCGGCTTCGAGCTCCGGAACGGTGGCCCTGATGGAGAGGATGGGCTGCTCGCCGGTCATGCGGGCACCGGGACCCGCGCCGGGCGCGCGTCGCTGTCGATGTACTCGAAGCAGCGGTTCACGGCGCCGCGCACGCTCTTGTTGGCGAGGCTGAGGTCGACGATGCCGTCGAACCCTCCGAAGGCGCGCTGGGCGAGGAGATAGAGAGCAAGAAGCGTGCCGACGTGGGAAACGCCGGCAAAGGCGGCGGTGACGACGACCGCGATCGGGCCGAGGAGAGCGAGCCCGCCCGAGCCCTGGATGTTGATCGCCTGCAGCCAGCCGTAGCGAATCTCGGCGTGCATCACCCGCTCGACCGCCGCCCGAACGCCGCTTGTCGCGTCCGCCGTATCCGGCTCCACGACCTCATGGCCGACCGCTGCCGTCAGCTCTTCGAGTGCCTCCTGCCGGCGAAGGCCCGCCGACGCGGCCGGCTCCTGCGTCCGCCTCGTCACGATCCAGATGGCGGCGAGCAGGGGGAAGGTGGCGACGAGCGTGACGGGTTCGAGCAAGCCGATCGCCACGACCCCGCTCACGAACTGGACGACGACCATCGAGCCGGTGTCGAGCAAGCCAACCGTGACCTGATCGACAGTGAGCACGTCGGAGATGAAGCGAGCAGAGATCCCGGTGAGCGCCTCGTCCTCGGTGTCGCCGCGCCGCCGCAGTCCGTCGAACATCCGCACGCGCAGGCTCTGATGAAGCTTGCCGGCGTTCCGGAAGTACATCCCGGTCGAGAGGATGTACGCCGCGGTCTGGACGACGATCGCCACGGCGATCAGCCCCGCGAGGAACGCTGCCTCTCGCTTGTCGCCGTGCTCGACGAGGGCGTCGACGAGCACGCCGAGCAGAAGAGGCGGCACGAGACCGACGAGAACGCCGCCGGCACTGAGACCGACCATGCCCGCGAGCCCCCAGCGCAGTGGACGCACGAGCTCGACCAGCGGGCGCCAGGGAACCGTCGCGGGAGTCGCCATCGAGCCGGGCACGATTTGGATCCGTCTACCGTCGAAGGGGGCGGGCCGGGTGCTGCGTGTTTGCTGTGTAACCCGGCCCGCTAAAGCGAGTTAGAAGGACTACTTGTCGTGCTTGTGCACGTCCTTCTTGATCTCCTTCTTCGTCTCCTTCTCCGGCACGGAATGTCACCTCCTTGGCTTCGCGAAGCGACTCCGGGGCCTGGAGACACAAGCGTGAGCCAAGGACGAGAGCGATCGCATCGGTAAAACGCCACAGGTCGCGCGACGAGCCTATGCCGTCGCGGCGCCCGGCAGGTACGGCGTCCAGCCGGACGGGATCCGCGGCGCGGCAAGGCGGATGAAGAGCGCCGGCGCGGGCGGACGCGGCAGGGTGCGAAGTTCCATCCCGACCTGCTCGAGCGAGCGATCGCCCTTGCGTAAGTTGCACGGCGCGCACGCGGTGACGACGTTCTCCCATACCGACTCGCCGCCCTTCGAGCGCGGGACGATGTGGTCGAGCGTGAGCCTGCCGGCCGTCGTGCCGCAGTAGGCGCATTTCCAGCCGTCCCGCGCGAAGAGAGCGCGGCGGGAGATCTTCCGCTGGATCGCGCGCGGCACGCGCACGTAGTTGACGAGCCGGATCACGTGCGGCCAGATGAAGCTCGATTCGGCGGAGCGGAGCGGCTTGTCGAGGCGCTCGACGACCTCCGCCTTGCCCTTGTGCACGAGCACGTGCGCCCGCCGCACCGTGCACACGTTGAGCGGCTCGTAGCTCGCGTTGAGGACGAGAACGTGCTGCAACCTGGACGAAAGGTAGCTAACCCTTCATTGCGCGGTCTATGGCTTCCTGCTCCTCCGGCGAGAGCGCGACCGGAGAGCGGCCGTCCTCGATCTCCTTCACGTAGATCCGCGCGTAGTCGCGGCCCTGGATCGCGCTGAGGACGACACCGGTGCGCGACGCGTCGAGCAGCGCGACAGACGCCGACTGGTGCCCGCCGGTGTTCTCGTAGGCGTCGTAGCGGACGACGGCGACACGCGAGACCACCCCGTCGACGCGCCGGTCGACCTGCCCGATGCCTCCCGCGAGCTCGTCGAGCTTGCGGTGAGTCTCGTCGAGGCGCCCCTGGAGCGTGACCGCGAAGTCGACGAGGTCGGAGCTGCCGTGGCCGAGGAGCGCCTGCTGCGCGGCGCGAATCGCGCGCAGGCGACTCCAAGCGAATGCCGCGAGCGCAAGCCCGGCGACGGCGAGGATGCCCGCCACGATCGCGATCGCCGCTGCCGCCGAGTACGACACCCCTAGAACCATCTAGCTCGGCGCGAGCTGGAAGAAAACGGGATACGTCGCCGCGTTGTTGTCGAGCCGCGCCTCTCCCTGCACCTTCGCGATGCTCACGGAGATGGCCGCGCTGTGCCCGAACGCCGACGGCGGCAGCTGGAGGTTCGTGAACGGCACTGTCGTCTGCGCCCCCGCCGCGATCTGCGCGACCGTCTTCGTCGCCGTGTAGATGCTCTTGCTCCCCGCCTTGACCGTGAGGGTGACGGGGATCTTCACCTCCGGGTAGTTGCCGGAGTCCTCGAACACGACGTCGATGACGAGGCTCGAGCCGACCGAGACGGTGGTCGCCGTCGATTTCGACAGCGGCGTCGAGACGCCGTTCTCGACCGCGTTCGTGCCGAGGAGGTTGCTGCCGTGGACGCCCGTCACCCGGCCGCCGCTCGAGGGGGTGCCGAGCCGTCGGTAGAGGGTCCCGAGCGACGAGGCGCTCATGATGCTCGGGTCCGGCACGATCTGCGACGCGGGGACGATCACGCCGGTGACGTTCTGGGCCGTGAGGGTCTGCGTCGCGGGCAGCTTGTAGAGCTGCTCCCAGAGGACGTCGCTCGCGCTGAGAAGCTGCGCGTCGCTCACGAGCGCAGCCGCCGCGGCCGTGGCGTTGTCGTGCTTCGACTTCGCGAGCGTGAGCGTATTGGCGAGCCCGGCGAGGCCGAAGGCGCGCAGCTGGAACGTCGCGAGCGCCTCGGCGTGAGCGCTCTGGAGTAGGCCCGGAGGCATGAGCCGTTGCGCCGCGACGTAGTCGGCCTGCTCCTGCTTCGACCAGTCCGTGAGGTCCGCCTGGAAGCTCTCCATCGTGAGGCCGCGTGTTCCGAGCGCGGTGGCGAACTTGGCGCCGACGCTCGCAGAGTCCTGCGCGAGCGGCTGCATCGCCGCGATGTACGCGGAGTAGTCCCCCTTGGACTGGCCGCTGCATGAGAGCACGAGGCCGAAGACGATCGCCATCCCGCCCGCGAGAAGAGCGGCGAGCCGGAGGACGCTCCTCGAGCCGGCCGGCGTCCCCGGCCGGCGTTCCCCGCCGCGTTGGGGACGGCGCGCCCGGTCGCGTGGCGGGCGGCGCGGCTCGCCGAAGAGCCCGAGCTCGTTGTCGTCGTCAAACGTGTTCAAGCGGTGCAACCTTACTCAGGTCTACGGCGGGGGCAGGAGTGTCCGGCGCGAACGCCAATCTCAGCAAGGCATGGCCGAGGCCGCCCAAGCCCTCGCCTTCCCCGAGCTCGTGCTCGGCCGCTACCGGCCCCTCAAGCCGCTCGGCAGCGGCGGCTCCGGCTCGGTCTGGCTCGCCCGCGACGAGCAGACGCAGCTCGACGTCGCGCTCAAGATCGTGGCGCGCGAAGGGAAGGCCGCGGCGCGCGCGGAGCGCGAGGCCGAGGCGGCGGCCCGCCTGCGCCATCCGGCCTGCCTCCGCACCTACGGCCTGTCGCACGACTCGCGGCACGTCTACATCGCGTACGAGTACATCCCCGGCCAGACGTTCCGCGAGGCGCTGCGCGCGCGGGAGCTGGACGACGAGGCCGCGATCGAGGCGTGCGCGCAGGTTTGCGAGGGGATCGCGCACGCGCATGCGGCCGGGATCCTCCACCGCGACGTCAAGCCGTCGAACGTCCTCCTCGCCGACGGCCCGCACGTTTCCGCGCGCGTCCTCGATTTCGGGCTCGCGTTGATGGAGGAGGCCGAGACGCTCACCGAGCAGGGAGACGTGCCGGGGACGCTCGCGTACATCTCCCCCGAGCGGCTCGCGGGCAAGCCTGCGACCGCGGCGGCGGACGTCTGGGCCGTAGGCGTGATGCTCTGGGAGGCGCTCGCGGGACGGCATCCGTTCTGGCGCGGCTCGATGCTCGAGACGGCGCGCGCGATCGAGTCGGGTGCGCGGCCGCTCGGCGACCTGCGGCCGGAACTGCCGAAGCGCCTGCTCCGGCTCGTCGACCGCGCGCTCGCGCAGGATCCGGGCAAGCGTCCGTCCGCGCGGGAGCTCGCCGCGGAGCTGCGCGGACTCGCACCTGCCGACAAGAAGGAGCCGAGCCGCGCCACGGTCGCTCTGCCGAGCGCGTCGGTGCGCGATCGCGCCGTCACCGCAGTGCTCGCGGCCGCGCTCGCCGGCTGGACGGCCGCGGCGATCCCGTTCTTCCCGCCCGGCTGGCCGCTCGCCCTCGGCGGCGCCGTCGTGGCCGCGACGCTCGCCCGCGAGCGGCTCGGAATCGCCCTCGCGCTCGCCGTGCCGATCTTCCCCATCGGCAACTTCTCGTCGGGCGCAGCGCTCCTCTACGTAGCGCTGGCGGCGGCGCTTCTCGTCGTGATGTGGCGGGAGCCGCAGACGACGCTCCTCTTCGCGCTCGGGCCGCTCCTCGCGCCGCTCGCCCTGATCGGGCTGCTGCCGCTCGCAACGTGGCGGATCGGTTCGGGCGCTCGCCGCGCGCTCGTCACCGCGCTCGGCGTGCTCACCGCCGCCGTCGTGGCGGGCGTCGGGCACGGAGCGCTGCCACTCGTGGGCGGAGCCGCACCGCGCGGCGCGGGCCTTCGCGGCGCGCCGGGAGCGCTCGGCGTGGCCGGCACGCTCGCCGACACCGCCGCCGGACACCCGGCTCTCCTCCTCGAGACGGCCCTTCTCGCCGCCGTCGCCGTCGCACTCCCCTACGTCGCCGGCAGGGGGCTCCGCTGGAGCATCGGGCTCGGCGCGGGGATGCTCGCGGCCACGATTCTCGTCCTGCCGGCGGGCGCGCCGTTCTCGCTCGCGGCCCCGCTCGCGGCGTGTTCCATCGCAGTCGGTGCGTTTTCGGCGCTTCGCGCTGCCCAGTAGGAGGGATCGGCGAAACAGTGGCTGTGTCGTGCTGACGCGCTGCGCATGGCGCCCAGCGCGCCATCCCGACGAGCACCGTTCCGCCGATCCCTCCTAGCGCGGGGTAAATTCCGGCAAGTGCTGAGGGCAATCGAGCAGAGACTGGAGCAGATCTTCGAGGGGGTCTTTGGCCGGGCCTTCCGGACGAGTGTCCAGCCGGTCGAGCTCGCGCGGAAGCTCGCGAAGGAGATGGACGAGAACCGCTCCACCTCGGTGACGCGGATCTACGTCCCGAACGAGTACACGATCTATCTCTCGAGCAGCGACCGGAAGCAGTTCGAGGGCTACGAGAACTCGCTCGTCTCGGAGCTCGAGGAGTACCTCGCCGAGCACGCGATGCGCGAGAACTACGCGCTCCTCACGCCGCCGCGCGTCCTCTTCGAGACGGACGACGACCTCGGCGTGGGCGAGTTCGGGATCGCGACGCGCATGGCGCAGCACGGCCGCAGCGGCGACGAGCTGCTCGAGGACGCGGACTCCGGCGCGACGATGATCTACAAGCCGAGGACGCAGCCGACCGAGGCGGTGTCCCTCGAGGAGCTCGCCGTCGACCGAACGGTCGGCGTCCTCACCTGGGGCGGACGGCGTCGTGTCCTCGACAAGAACCGCGCCGTGCTCGGCCGTTCGCGCGACGTCGACGTCCAGATCGAGGACCCGAACGTCTCGCGCCGTCACGCCGAGGTCGTGCAACAGGGCTCGACGTGGTGGGTCATCGACCTCGGCTCGACGAACGGAGTAGAAGTGGACGGCCGCCGCGTGCAGCGCGCGCGTCTCGACGACGGCACGAGCTTCCTAATCGGCGAGACGACGGTCACCTTCTCGACCGAGCGGGAATAGGCGAACGCGATGGTGGTGCTCGCGTCCTCATCCGTCGGCCAGGTCCTGCTCGTCCTCAAGATCGCGTTTCTCGTCCTCCTCTACCTCTTCGTGTGGCGCGTCATCCGCACCGCGGGGAAGGAGCCGAAAGCGAGCACCGGCGCCCGCACCGGCGCCGGCGCGGGCCCGCCGGCCGACAGCATGATCCTCACGCCGAGCGCCGCGGCCGCGGCGGGCCTGGGATCAGGAGCAGCTCGCCAGCGCCGGGCGGTGCATCTCGTCGTACAGCGCAGCCCGAGCCTCGAGGCGGATGCGGTGTTCCCCGTCGACTCCGCCCCGGTCACCATCGGACGCGGTGGCCAGAACGACCTCGTCCTCGACGGGGACGAGTTCGCCTCCGCCCGCCACGCGCGCATCGAGGCGCGTGGCGACGGCGTCTGGGTGCAGGACCTCGACTCGACGAACGGCACCTTCGTCAACGGCGCGCGGGTCGTCGGCGCCGAGCGGATGAGCCCGGGCGACGTCCTCCGCGTCGGCGAGACCGACCTCCGCGTCGAGGAGGCCTGAGTCGGTGCCGGTCGGCGCGTACGCAGTCGCAAGCGACACCGGGCGCCGGCGGCGTCGGAACGAGGACAACTACGTCGTCGCGCCCCCGCTCTTCGCCGTGGCCGACGGGATGGGCGGCGCGCAGGCCGGCGAGGTCGCGTCGAAGCTCGCCGCCTCCACGCTCGAGGCCGGCGGCTCGGAGGAGCTCGGTGCGCTCGAGCGCGTCGACGCGCTCATCCAGCAGGCGAACCGCCGCATCTACGACCGCGCCTCGACCGACCCCTCCGCGTCCGGCATGGGCACGACGATGACCGTCGCGCTCGTCGAGGGGATGACGGTCGTGATCGGGCACGTCGGCGACTCGCGTGGGTATCTCGTGCGCGGCGAGACGATGGAGCAGATCACCGAGGACCACTCGCTCGTGAACGAGCTCCTCAAGAGCGGCAAGCTCTCGGAGGAGGAGGCGCACGTCCACCCGCAGCGCAGCGTCATCACGCGCGCGGTCGGCACCGACCCGGAGGTCGACGTCGACGCGTTCGCAATCGAGGCGGAGGACGGCGACGTCTTCCTCCTCTGCTCCGACGGCCTCAGTGACATGGTCGACGACGTCGACATCCTCGATCTCGTCGACCGCAACCGCGGCGATCTCGAGAAAGCGGTGCGCTCGCTCGTCCAGTTCGCGAACAAGGAGGGCGGCGAGGACAACATCACCGCCGTCGCTTTCCGGATGTCGGCCGGCGACGAGCCCGTGAGCGACGCGCCCGCGATCGAGGACACAGTGACGATGCCCGCGCTGAGCGAGCCCGACGAGCGGACACCGGAGTCCGTCGACGTGCCTCCACACGCCGAGATCGCGCCCGGCCCAGCCATCTCGCAGGGTCGCGTGCGCCTCGTCCTCGCCGTTCTCATCGTGCTCGTGATCGCCGCCGCGCTGCTCATCTGGGGGCTAACGCGCTGACCCTCCGGAACCGCGAGCTCGTCGCCCTCCTCACCGTCGGAGTGCTCACCGCGATCGGCTTCGCGAGTGTCTACATCGCGCTCAAGTCGCAGGTCTCGACCGGCTCCCTCGGCTACGCCGCGTTCTTCTTCGCCCTCTACCTCGTCGCCCACGTCGTCGCGCGGATCACCGTGCCGCTCGCCGACCCGTACCTCCTGCCGATGGCAGCACTGCTCACTGCTATCGGACTCACGGAGATCTACCGCCTCGGCCCGTCGAGCGCGCTGCGGCAGGGAGTCTGGGTCGTGATCGGCGTCGGCGCGTTCGCCGCGACGCTCCTCGGGCTGCGGCGGGACTACCGCGTCCTCGAGCGCTACAAGTACATCTTCGGCGTTGTCGCGATCGCGCTGCTCTTCCTGCCGCTCGCGCCGGGAATCGGGGAGTCGATCAACGGCGCGCGCCTCTGGATCCACTTCGCCGGGCTCCAGTTCCAGCCGGGCGAGCTGGGGAAGGTCGCGCTCATCGTCTTCCTCGCCGCGTACCTCCGTGAGAAGCGCGAGGTGCTGGCGCAGGGACGGCTGAAGGACTGGGGCCCGCTGCTCGTGATCTGGGGCGGCGCGATGCTCGTCCTCTTCGCTACCAACGACCTCGGCAGCGCGCTCCTCTACTACGGCATCTTCCTCGCGCTCCTCTACGTCGCGACCGCCCGGCTCTCGTTCGTCGCGGCGGCGCTCGGCTTGTTCCTCGTCGGCGCGTACGCGGTCGGGCGCGCGACGCCGCACGTGCAGGAGCGGATCACGGACTGGCTCTCGCCCTGGTCGTCCAAGCCCGTGCCGTGCTTCTTCAGCCCGCACCCCGTCCTCCGGCAGGAGTGCGCGAGCTACCAGCTCGTCCAGTCGCTCTACGGGATCGCGCACGGCGGCTGGGTCGGCACCGGCCTCGGCCGCGGGATCATGACCACTCCGGGCGGCCAAACGATCGTCCCCGACCAGAACACCGACTTCATCTACTCGGCGATCGCGCAGGAGATCGGCCTCGTTGGCGCGGCCGCACTGTTGTTGCTCTACATGGCGTTCGTCCTGCGCGGATTCCGGATCTCGCTCGCCGCGAGCGACGGCTTCTCGAAGCTCCTCGCCGCGGGCCTCAGCTTCGGCTTCGCACTGCAGACGTTCGTCATCGTCGGCGGCATCCTCCGCGTCATCCCGCTGACGGGAATCACGCTTCCGTTCGTCTCGTACGGAGGATCGAGCGTCGTGTCGAACTTCTTCTTAGTGGCGGGACTGATGCTGATCTCCAACCGAGCCAATCGTGACCAGGCGGTCGCGGCGTGAACACGCAGCTCCGGCATCTGGCTGTCGTTTCGGCCGTCCTCATCGCCGTGCTCATCGGCGCGACGACGTACTGGCAGTCGTGGGCGGGCGGCGAGCTCGCGAACAGGCAGGGGAACGCCGTGCAGCTCGTCACCCAGCTCCAGATCGACCGCGGCACGATCTTCGCCGCGAACGGAACCCGTCTCGCCTGGAGCGTCCCGCACAAGAAGGGCGGACTGACGACGTACTCGCGGCGCTACCCGACGAACGGCGCGTTCTCGCAGGTCGTCGGCTACGCAACTACGGGACAGACGCAGACCGGCCTCGAGCAGTCGCTCAACGACTTCCTCACGGGTTCGAACACGACGCTCACGAACGCGTTCTCGCAGGAGCTCGACCGGCTCGGCGGCAGGACGGTGCACGGCGACAACGTCACGCTGACGCTCAGGCCGGCGGCGCAGATGCTTGCGGAGCGTCTCCTCGCCGGGCGCTGCGGCGCCGTCGTCGCGCTGAACCCGAAGACGGGAGCGGTGTACGCCCTGGCGTCGTCACCGACGTACGACCCGAACCTCATCCTCCAGCGGAACGGCTACGCGAAGATCGCGAAGATCCGGGGCACGTGCGGCGACGCATCGGCGCTCTACGACAACGCGACGCAGGGTCTCTATCCCCCGGGCTCGACCTTCAAGATGGTCACCGCGTCGGCCGCGCTCGACTCCGGGGCGTACACGCCGACCTCGACGTTCTACGACCCCGGCTATTGCGTCGAGTACGGCCGGCACGTCTCGAACGCGAGCAGCCCTGACGGCCGGGCCGAGGCGTACGGCAATGTCACGCTCGCGCAGGGTCTCGAGCACTCGATCAACTCCGTCTTCTGCAACGTCGGGAAGCAGATCGGCGCCGCGAAGATCCTCAAGTACGCGAAGCGCTATGGCTTCTACTCCTCTCCGCCCCTCGACACGCCGTCGGACACGATTTACCCGAGCGGTCTCTACAACAAGGGCAAGCTCTTCGACCCTAAGGATCCGGCCACGCAGGTCGACCCGGGGACGCTCGCCTTCGGACAGGAGCGGATGCTCGCCACGCCGCTCCAGATGGCGCTCGTCGCCGCGACGATCGCCAACCACGGCAACGAGCCGAGGCCGTACCTCCTCCAGCAGGTCACCGCGCCCGACGGCTCGATCGTGAGCACCGCCTCGCCGAGCACCATCGCGCACCCGATCAGCGCGAAGACCGCGGCGGAGATAAACCAGATGATGCAACTCGTGGTGCAAGGGGGGACGGCCGCGGGCGTCGGATTCCCCTCGAGTCTCGACGTCGCCGGTAAGACCGGGACGGCCGAGCTGAACCTGGGCAACCTCTACGACTCGTGGTTCGCGTGCTTCGCGCCCGCGACAAACCCGCAGGTCGCGATTGCGGTTGTCGTCGAGAAGCAGCCGAACGGCTTCGGCGCTGCGGTTGCGGCGCCGATCGCGAAGGCCATCCTCGAAAACCTCCTGCATCGCTGACGTGGTCTCTAGGCTTTAGACGGTCGTGGCTTCCGGCGATTCCCTCATAGGCACGCTCTTCGACGGGCGCTACAAGATTGTCCGCAAGCTCGGCGCGGGCGGGATGGCGGACGTCTACCTCGCCGAGGACCAGGAACTCGGGCGCCGCGTGGCGATCAAGATCCTCAACGGCCGCCACGCGAACGACGACCAGTTCATCGAGCGGTTCCGGCGCGAGGCGAAGAACGCCGCCGCGCTGAACCATCCGAACATCGTCTCGATCTACGACCGCGGCGAGGCGGAGGACACGTACTACATCGCGATGGAGTATCTCGACGGGCGGACGCTGAAGGAGCTCGTCGTCGGGCGCGGGCCGGCGCCGGTGAACGTCGCCGTCGAGTACGCGCGCCAGATCCTCTCGGCGCTCGGCTTCGCGCACCGGCACGGGATCGTCCACCGCGACATCAAGCCGCACAACGTCCTCGTCGATCGCGAGGGACGCGTCAAGGTCACCGACTTCGGAATCGCGCGCGCCGGGACGAGCCAGATGACCGAGGCGGGCTCGATCGTCGGCACGGCGCAGTACCTCTCGCCCGAGCAGGCGCGCGGCACCGAGGTCGACCAGCGCTCCGATCTGTACTCGCTCGGCATCGTCCTCTACGAGCTCCTCACCGGCGAGACGCCGTTCGACGGCGACACGCCGGTCGAGATCGCGATGAAGCACCTGTCGACGACGCCGCGGCCGCCCTCGCAGATCCGCCGGGACGTCCCGCGCGACCTCGACATGGTCGTCATGCGCGCGCTCGCGAAGGATCCGGCGGCGCGCTACCAGAGCGCCGAGGAGATGGAGGCCGATCTCGAGCGCGTGCTGCGGGGCGCGCGGGTCGCGGCGTCGACGGCCGACACCGCGACGCAGATCATGCGCATTCCCGCGGGCGCGGACACCGCCGCGACGATGATCGCGCCGCCCGCTGCAACCAGTGCGGTCGGCTACCCGGGCGTCGTCCGTGAAGAGGTCGTCGAAGAGGAAGGCCGCGAGCGGCCGATCTGGCCGTGGCTCGTCGCCGCGCTGTTCGTCATTGCCGCCGCGATCGCCGGGGTCATCGTCTGGCACCAGCTCTCCGGCAACGGCCCGCAGGAGCCGGTCGGCTTGTACTCCGACTGCGAGTCCGCGATTCACGCGAAGAGCCAGATCAAAGCCGTTCATCTCCATGCGGACGTGAAGCACGGGGCGTCGGCGAGGTGCAAGCCGGGCCAGGTCTACAAACAGGATCCGACTGGCGGCACCGTCCCCAAGGGTGGCACCGTGACGATCTGGGTCTCGACGGGCAAGCCGAAGGTCACGATCCCGCCGCTCGCCGGTAAGACGTGGGCCGATGCGAGCAAGGCGCTGAAGGACCTCGGCCTGAAACCCGTGCGGCACATCGTCAAGGGCGGCCAGACGAAGGGAGTCGTCACCGGGACGGTCCCCGGAGCCGGTCAGAGCGCCACCGTCAGCTCAACCGTCAGGGTGAACATCGCAGCAGGGCCGGTGATCAAGCCCGTCCCGTACGTCGTCGGGGAGAGCCTCGCCCAGGCGATCCACGACCTCCATGCCGCAGGCTTCAACGTCAATCCGACGTACGTGGACAACAACGCACCCCAGAATCAGGTGATCAGCCAGGATCCGGCACCCGGCCAGACCAAGCCGCAAGGGACGATCGTGAACGTCAACGTCTCGAACGGACCGCCGCAGAAGACCGTCCCGGACGTCATCGGCGAGCCGTCGCAGCAGGCGATGCACGATCTCCAGGCGGCGGGCTTCAAGGTGCACCAGGTCCCGGTTTCGACGAGCGACCCGGCCCAGCAGGACATTGTCCAGTCGCAGAACCCGGACGGGAACGCGTCGGCTCCGGAGGGCTCGATCGTGACGATCTACGTCGGCCAGTACTCCGGCCCGCCGCCGACGACCACGACGACGACGCCAACCGGACCGTGACGCCCGGCCGCCGCCTGCGCGTAGCGGTGCTCGCGGGGGGACGTTCGAGCGAGCACGAGATCTCCCTCGCGTCGGCGCGCTCGGTCGCGGTCGCGCTCGATCCGGAACGGTACGACGTCGCGGAGATCGGGATCGGGCGCGACGGCCGCTGGGAGCTCGGCACCGGCGAGGCAACCGAGTCCGCCGCCGCGACGCTTCCCGTCCCCTACGCGGGCGGCCCGCTCGAGCGTCTTGGCCAGGTCGACGTCGTCCTGCCGATCCTCCACGGCCCCTTCGGCGAGGACGGAACCGTGCAGGGGCTGCTCGAGCTCGCGGGGATCCCCTACGTCGGCGCGGGCGTCGCGGCGTCGGCCGTCGCGATGGACAAGGACCTCTTCAAGAAGGTGATGCGCGACAGCGGCATCCCGGTCGCGGCGCACCACGCGATCCGGCTCGGCGACCCGGTCGAGAACCCGTTCGGCTATCCCGTCTTCGTCAAGCCGGCGCGCCTCGGCTCCTCCGTCGGCATCTCGAAGGTGCACTCCGAGGAGGAGCTCGCGCCCGCCGTCGAGCTCGCCTTCCGCCACGACGAGAAGGTGCTCGTCGAGGAGTTCGTCGACGGGACGGAAGTCGAAGTCGGCGTCCTCGGCAACCGTGTCCCGCCGCCGGTCGCGTCGCTCCCCGGCCAGATCGACACGCTCGGGCACGAGTGGTACGACTACTCCTCGAAGTACGACGACGGCGGGATGGAGCTCCTCGTGCCGCCGCCAGGGCTGACGCACGAGACGATCGAGCTGCTCCAGCGGCGCGCCGTCGAGTCGTTCGTCGCGTCCGAGTGCGAGGGGCTGGCGCGCGTCGACTTCTTCGTGCGCGCGAGCGACGACGAGGTCGTCCTCAACGAGCTCAACACGATGCCGGGCTTCACGGCGACGAGCGTGTGGGCGAAGCTGTTCGAGGCGTCGGGAATCGGCTACGCGGAGGCGCTGGACCGGCTGATCGAGCTCGCGCTCGAACGCCACGAACGCCGCTCCGGCCTCGTCTTCTAGAGCCACGTCCGGAACCCGGTTCCGGACGTGGCTGCTTGGGACATAGCGGGGCAATGCAAATCCGCACGGTTGAGCGGGAGCCGATCGTCCGTTAAGGCCATGTCCGGAACCCGGTTCCGGACATGGCCGATTCAGTCCTTGGCCGTGACGTTCGTGATCGCGGCGGTGCCTTGCGGGCCGAGCCGGGTCAGCCAGACGACCCAGTAGCTGCCGCTCTTGCCGTCGAGCGTGAACGTCCTCGTCCCGTTGTCGGTTCGAGGCGCCGAGTCGACGGCGAACGGCCCCGACGCCGAGCTTCCGACCTCGATCTTCGCGATGAAGCCGGGGGTCGAGGTCGTGACGGTGAGGCTCTTCAGGACAACGGAGCCGCCCGACGACAGGACAAGGCCGATGCCGGGCTTGAGCCCGCCGAACTCGGGGGTGTAGTACGTCTGGGTGATCCAGGCCGTCGTGGGATCGCCGTCAGTTGCTCGGGAAGCCGTGTAGCCGAAGATCTGCGCCTCCTGTCCCACCGGGTCGTAGCTCGTCACGCCGTGCAGCCGCACCGGCGTCGTGCCGGCGGCGCCGCCCTTCCCACTGCCGCCCTCGACGAGAAGAAGCGCGGCGAAGAGCGCGACCACGCCGATGAGGACGGCGACCGCGACGTACCCGAGCGGCCACTTGCTCCGGCGCGCGCGCCGCGCGGCCGGGCGCCGAACCGGACGGAGGATCACTTCAGTCGCGCCTTCGATCCCCTGCGAGGCGAGGCAGGCGCGCAGCTCCTCGGCGAACGCGCGCATCGTCGGGAAGCGGCGGGCGGGATCCTTCTGCAGCGCCTTGTCGATCGCCGCCGCGAGACGCGGCGGGACGTCGGAGCGCAACTCCCGGATGTCGGGCGCCGCCTCGTTCACGTGGCGCAGCGCGACGGCGACGAAGTTGTCGCCCTCGAACGGCACGCGCCCCGTGAGCATCTCCCACAGGACGACGCCGAGCGAATAGACGTCGGTCGCCGGCGAGACGACGCCGCCGGTCGCCTGCTCTGGCGCGAGATACTCGCCCGTCCCGACGACGGTCCCGGTCTGCGTCAGGCCGCGCCCGACCTCGAGTGAGCGCGCAATGCCGAAATCGGTGACCTTGACGGTGCCGTTCTCGGTGAGGAGGACGTTCTGCGGCTTCACGTCGCGGTGCACGAGGTCGCGCTCGTGCGCGAACGCGAGGCCGTCCGCGACGGCGACCGCGAGCTCGACCGCGCGCCGCAGCGGCAGCGCGCCCGAGCGGACGATCAGCTCCTTGAGGTTCTCGCCGTCGACGAACTCGAAGACGATGTACTGGCGGCCGTGATCCTCGCCGCGGTCGATGACGGTGACGATGTTCGGGTGCGCGAGTTGCGCGACCGAGCGCGCCTCACGCCGGAACCGCTCGACGTACTCGCCGTCGTCGGCGAAGTGCTCGTGGAGGATCTTGATCGCGACGCGCCGTTCGAGCTGCGCGTCGTGGGCGCAGAAGACCGTCGACATGCCGCCGCTCCCGACGAGCGCTTCGAGCGTGTAGCGATCGGAGATCTGGTCGCCGGCGCGCGGCGCGTGCGTCACGGCGCCAGTGGTCGACCTCGGTCCAGGCACATCTCTAGAACGCACGAGTTGGCGCTCAGGCTACGCCAGGACCGCTTCGAGCGCTTCTTCCCAGGCGCCGAGGGCTTCCTCGAGCTCCGCGTCCGTGATGACGAGCGGGCAGAGAACGCGGTTGCAGTTCGAGTGGATGCCGGCCTTGAGCAGGAGCAGACCGCGCTTGGCGGCCTCCTCGGCGACTCGTGTCGCGATCGCCGGCGCCGGCTCCTTCGTCTCGCGATCCTCGACGTACTCGACGGCGAGCATCGCGCCGAGCCCGCGCACGTCGCCGATCGCGGCGTAGCGTTCCTGCCAGGAGAGCATGCGCGTGTGGATCGTCTCGCCGATCCGCTGCGCGCGCTCGACGAGCCCCTCCTCCTCGAAGATGTCGAGGACGGCGACCGCGGCCGCGAGCGCAACCGGATTGCCGACGTACGTACCGCCGACGGCGCCGTCCCAGAGGCAGTCCATGATCTCGGCCTTGCCGACGACCGCCGAGAGCGGGAGGCCACCGGCGATCGACTTTGCGAGCGTCATGAGATCCGGCTCGACGCCGTAGTGCTCGATCGCGAACATCCGGCCCGTCCGCCCGAAGCCCGTCTGCACCTCGTCGACGACGAGGAGGATCCCCTCGCGGTCGCAGATCCGGCGCAGGCCCTCCATGAACTCGCGCGGCGCGGGGATGAAGCCGCCCTCGCCCTGCACGGGCTCGACGACGATCGCGGCGACCGTCTCGGCGGCGACCTGCGTCGCGAACATCCGCTCGAGCGCGGCGAGCGCATCGGTGGTCGTGATGCCGCGGTACTCGTTCGGGAACGGGACGCGGTAGACCTCCGGCGCGAACGGCCCGAGACCCGCCTTGTACGGATGCGTCTTCGACGTGAGCGTGAGCGAGAGGAGCGTGCGGCCGTGGAAGGCTCCCTCGAAGGCGATCACGGCGGGCCGCTTCGTGTATCCGCGCGCGAACTTGATCGAGTTCTCGACGGCCTCGGTGCCGGCGTTGAAGAACGCCGCCTTCGTCGGGCCGGAGATCGGCACGACCGCCGTCAGGCGCTCGGCGTACTCGACGTAGACCTCGTACGGGACGATCGTGAAGTCGGTGTGGAAGAAGCGCGCGGCCTGCTCCTGCACCGCCGCGACAACGCGTGGGTGCGCGTGCCCGACGTTGAGGCAGCCGACGCCGCCGGTGAAGTCGACGAACGTGTTGCCGTCGACGTCGGTGACGAGCGCGCCGTGCCCTTCGGCGGCGAAGACGGGGAGATAGAGGCCGAGCGGGTCTGCGACGACCCGTTCCTTGCGCTCGGCGAGCTCGCGGGAGCGAGGGCCGGGAACATCGGTGCGGAGCTCGATGGAGCGTGTCACGGCCATGTCCTCACATTAGCTCGCGCGCACGACGGGGAAACCCGTAACAATCGCGGGAATGGTGCTCTCGGACGCGACGATCGCCCGCTACCTCGCCGAGGGGAAGATCGAGATCGACCCGTACGACGACTCGCTCCTGCAGCCGTCGAGCGTCGACGTCCGCGTCGACCGGCTCTTCCGCGTCTTCCACAACAACCGCTATCCCTTCATCGACGTCAAGACCGAGCAGGCGGAGCTGACCGAGCTCGTGGAGGTGGACGACGAGCACCCGTTCGTGCTCCATCCAGGCGAGTTCGTGCTCGGCTCGACGCTCGAGCGGATTCGGCTGCCCGACGACCTCGTGGCGCGGCTCGAGGGGAAGTCGTCGCTCGGCCGGCTCGGCCTGCTCATCCACTCGACGGCCGGCTTCATCGACCCGGGCTGGGACGGCCACGTGACGCTCGAGCTGTCGAACGTCGCCAACCTCCCGATCACGATCTATCCCGGCATGAAGATCGGGCAGATCTCCTTCATGCAGATGACGGAGCCCGCGGCGACGCCGTACGGCGCGGCCGCGATCGGCTCGAAGTACAAGGGCCAGCGCGGGCCCACGGCGAGCAAGTACTGGAAGAACTTCGAGTCGTGACGGTTCTCCTCACCGGTGGCACCGGCTTCATCGGCCCACACGTGGCCCATGCGCTGCGCGCGCGAGACGAGCACGTGCGCGCGCTCGTGCGCAACCCGTCACGCGCGACGCGGCTCACCGCGTGGGGCGTCGAGCTCGCGACCGGCGACGTCACCGACCCGGCCTCGCTCCGCGCGGCGTGCGAGGGCGTGGACACGGTCGTCCACCTCGTCGCGATCATCAAAGGCTCGCAGGCGGACTTCGAGCGCGTGATGACGCAGGGCACGCGCGACCTCGTCGCGGCCGCGCAGGACGCCGGCGTCCGCCGCTTCGTCCTCGCGAGCGCGCTCGGCCTCGACGAGACGACGAAGGACGCGGTGCCGTATTTCGCGGCGAAGTGGGAGATGGAGCGCGCAGTGAAGGAGTCGGGACTCGACCACGTGATCTTCCGGCCGAGCTTCGTCTTCGGGCGCGACGGCGGCGTCCTGCCGACGTTCGTCCGCCTCGCCCGCTTCGCGCCGGTCACGCCGATCGTCGGGCCGGGCACGCAGAAGCTCCAGCCGATCTGGGTCGAGGACCTCGCGGAGTACTACGCGCGCGCGGTCGCCGAGCCGGTCTCCGGGACGTTCGAGCTGGGCGGGCCGGACGCGGTGACGTGGAACGAGTTCTGGGAGCGGCTGAAGCGGACGCTCGGCGTGCGGCGGCCGTCGATCCACATGCCGTTCGGCGTGATGCGCGTGCAGGCAGCGCTGACGGAACGCCTGCCGGGCGCGCCGGTGACGCGCGACCAGCTCACGATGCTCGCGCTCGGGGACAACGTCGTGCATGACGCGAGCGCGGTCGAGACGTTCCAGCTCCCGCTCGTCCCGCTCGACGAGCAGCTCCGCCGCGCCGCGTGACGCTCTCGCCGGGAAGTCGTGACACTCTCGGGCCGGTGGCAGCCACCTTGACGAAACTGTGACGTCGGGGCTGAGAGGAGTCGTCCTCTCCGACGAAGGCGTCGCGCTCGAGGAGGTCACGCTCGACCCGCCCGGCGAGCACGAGGTTCGCGTCCGCGTCGTCGCGAACGGCCTCTGCCACACCGACCTCCACGTGATCGAGACGGACGGCTGGGGGATGAAGCTCCCGGTCTTGCTCGGACACGAAGGCACCGGCGTCGTCGAGGAGCTCGGGCCCGGCGTGACGACGGTCGCGGAGGGCGATCGCGTCGTCATCGCATGGCGTTCGCCGTGCCGTGACTCGTGCCCGGCGTGCCGACGCGGCGACCGGCGGCGCTGCTCGAACAACCTGCGGGCGCGGCGCCGCTCGCACCGCGCCTCCGACGGCACGCTCCTCACGCCGGTGCTCCGCTGCGGGACGCTCTCCGACGCGGTCGTCGTGCACGAGGCGTGCGCGGTGAAGGTGCCCGAGGAGCTGCCGCTCGAGCAGGCGTGTCTTCTCGCGTGCGGCTTCTCGACCGGAGCCGGCGCGGCGCTCTGGACATCTCCGGTGCGCGAGGGAGCGTCCGTCGCGGTGATCGGCTGCGGCGGCGTCGGACTGGCCGTCGTGCAGGGCGCGAAGCTCGCCGGCGCGGCGCGGATCGTCGCGATCGACGTCGCGCGGGAGAAGCTCGCGACCGCGCGCGTGCTCGGCGCCACCGACGTCGTCGACGCCTCCGTCCTCGATGCGGTGGACACGGTGCGCGAGCTGACCGGCGGGGTCGACTTCGCCTTCTCCGCGGTCGGCGCCGCGTCGGCGATGGAGCAGGCGGTGCGGATGTGCGGCTACGCCGGCACTGCGACCCTCGTCGGCCTCCCGCTGCCGGGCGCGAAGCTCGAGCTCGACCTCGAGAAGGACGTGTTCGACCCGAAGATCACGCTCGCGGTCACGCACGGCGGCGACACGATCCCGCAGGAGGACTTCCCGTTCCTCGCGCAGGCGGCGCTCGACGGAAAGCTCGACCTCGCCCGCTTCGTGACGAGCACGATCTCGCTCGACGAAGTGCCGGAACGCCTGCCGCGCATCGGGCAGGACGGCGAGATCAGGACCGTCGCGCTGCTCTAGCTCGTCGCCGCGAGGATCGCTTCGACCGTCTCCTCGGGCGTCTGCTCCGTCGTTTCCAGCCACCGACCGATTCGCGGCGTCTCAGTGACGAAATCGGCGTAGTGACGGTCGATCGTCCAACCGTCGGTGTAGCCCTTGTCCTCGCGCCCCTCCTCGCGCGCGGCGACCGCAGCCATGGACGGCGCGAGCACGACGACGTGGCGCGGACGGCTGTGGATCATCGCCTCGACTTCCTCGAGGAACGGTCCGATCACGACGTCCTCGAGCGCAACCGTGAAACCGGCGTCGACGTAGGAGTCGGCGGCAGCCGCCGCAAGTGCGTAGCGCAGTCGCAGCTGCTCGAGCGCCTCCGGTGACGGATCGGGCGTCATCTCCACGCGGCCGCTGACGACGTTCCTCCGGAAGAAGTCGCCTTCGAGATAGACGCCGCGTTCGAAACGTGACGCGAGCAGCCGCGCGACGGTCGACTTGCCGGCCGCCATCGGCCCGGTGATCAGGTAGACGGCCGGCGGCTGCTCCACTCGCGAGCTAGCCGAGACCTTGACGCTTCGGCAGGTCGACTTCGGGATTCACGAGGTGACCGTCGCGCTCGACGTAACCGCCCTTGCCGCCGACGACGAAAACGATCGCGTCCTCGTCGCCCGCGTTCGAGATCCGCCGCGGCGTGGTCGAGGCCGCATGGAAGAGCCCGCCTTCGCCGACCTCGCGCGACTCGCCGTCGACGTCGACTCGGATCCGTCCCTTATGGACGAAGTAGAGCTCGTCCTGCGTGTCGTGGTAGTGCTCGGGTCCCTCGTAATGCGGCGGATAGACGATCGCGTTGACGCCGAACGCCTCGATGCCGAGCGCGGCGCGGATCTTGCGGAAGCCGTAGCCGTCGCCGAGCTCGTCGAGGGATCCGAATGCGTAGCTCACTCGGAGCATTCTTTCGCAGTCGGGGCGAGCGGGAGCCGGGCAAGGAGCTCCGCGAGCTGCTCGCGCTCCTTCGGCGCCAGCACCGCGCCGAACAGCTCGTCGACGTCGGCGTGATGCGAGCACCGCGCCTCCGTGATCTTGCGAAGCCCCTCGTCGGTCAACACCGCATAGCTCACGCGCGCGTCGCTCGGGCACGACTTCTTCGCGACGAACCCGCAGCGCTCGAGGCCGTCGAGGAGCCGCGTGATTCCCGACGCGGTGAGCAACACCTGGCGCGCGATGTCGACGCGGCGCATCGTGTGGTCGGGCGCGTGGTAGAGCTGGATGAGGACGTCGAAGTCGCTCATCGTCAGCCCGTGCTCGGCCTCGAGCCGCGCGCCAAGCTCCCGCGTCAGCGCCGCATGGGCGCGCAGGAACCGCACCCACGCGATCTGGGTGGTTTCGGAAACTTCTTGCGTGGTCAAAACTTGACTAGTCAATCTTCTCTCGCTATATTGCTTGCGTACTCAACTATACAAGGAGATTACACCTGATGTCCACCACCACTTTCACCTCAGCACCGGCCGGCACGTGGAGCGCCGATCCGGTCCACTCGAACGTCGCTTTCGAGATCGACTACGCCGGGACGAACGTCTTCCGCGGCGGCTTCAACGAGTACGGCGTGACGCTGCAGGACGGCGTCCTCGAAGGCTCCGCGAAGGTCGCGAGCGTCGACGTCAAGGACGAGCAGCTCAACGGCCACCTGCAGACCCCCGACTTCTTCGACGGCGAGCGCTTCCCGGAGATCACCTTCCGCACGAGCGACCTCGAGACCGGCGAACTGACGATCAAGGGCGTCACTCGCCCCGTGAAGATCGAGGCCACGGTCTCCGAGCCGAACGTCGATCCCTTCGGCCGCGAGCGCGTCGGCATCAAGCTCTCCGCCACCGTCGATCGGAACGAGTACGGCGTCAGCTGGAACGCGCCGAACCAGGGCGGCGGCAACTACCTCGGCGACGACGTGACGATCAAGGCCGACCTCGCGCTCGTCAAGCAGGCGGCGTAGCGGCGATGAAGATCCTCGGCGTTTCCGGCAGCCTGCGGGAAGGCTCGTACAACACGAGCCTCCTGCGGGCGGCCGCCGAGGCGGCGCCGGACGGCGTCGAGCTCGAGCTCTGGGAAGGGCTCGGCGAGCTGCCGCTCTACGACGACGCGCTCGACACCGACGACGCGCCCGAGGCGGTGCAGCGGCTCCGCGAGGCGTGGGGCGAGGCGGACGCGATCCTCTTCGCGACGCCGGAGTACAACGGCTCCGTCCCCGGCGGCCTGAAGAACGCGATCGACTGGGCGTCGCGGCCACCGCTCGACGCGGCCCTCCGGAACAAGACGGTCGCGGTCGCGGGCGCGAGCACCGGCCAGTTCGGCGCGCTCTGGGCGCAGCAGGATCTCAAGCGGATCCTCGGCATCGCGGGCGCCCGCGTCGTCGGCACCGAGATCCCGGTCGGCCGCGCGCAAGAGCGCTTCGACAACGAGGGGCGTCTCCTCGACGGTGAGCTCTTCGAGCAGCTGCGGCTCCACCTGACGACGCTCGCCGCGGAAGCAGTCGCAGCCGACGAGCGCGTCGCCGCCTAGTCCCCGCCGCCGTCCCGGAACCGCTCGCAGCCTGACCAGTCAGGACATGTCCGGTGTCAGACACCAGACGTGTCCGAGTGGGGCGTGTCCGCGCTGGGCATCGCCTCGAGCGGGATCTGCTGAGTCGGCCCTGCCCGCGCGCTTTGACGGGATCGCGCTTAAAGCCGGCGAATTCCAGCACACCGCCGCCGCTTGACCAGCCGAGACATCCCCAGTGAAAGACGAAGGGCCGCTTTCGCGGCCCTTCGATCCGGTTACCAGCGCGTATTGGCAGAGGCGCTCTCCTGCTCCGGTCGCGGTAGTTAGACCGGGCGGCGCGGATCGCGTCGTCCCCTACGCTGGCTAGGCGTTTCCCAGGTGGTCCCGGGGACTGCGCCTCTACCCGCTGGTACCTCCACTGCCCGTACTGTCTGAAATCACTGCCGGACCACCTCCTTTCCGTAGTACCTGCAATGTACCGAAGGAGACGGTCAGCGCAAAATCACGCTGAGCTCGAGCCCGCGGTCGAGCGGGACGGTCACGCTGAGCAGGTCGGGGTCGGCTTGGCGTGCCGCCGAGTACTGCGCGAGCGGGTCCGCGTGGGAGAGGACGTTGTCGGCGACGAAGAGCCCGCCGGGCTCGACCTTGCCGCGCGCGAGCGCGAACAGCCGCTCGTAGTCGTCCTTCTCCGCGTCGATGAACACGACGTCGAAGACGTCCTCGATCTGCGGAAGGAGCTCGAACGCGTCGCCCTCGAGCAGCTCCGCCCACTCGCTCAGCCCGGCCTCCTCGACGTTCGCGCGCCACGCCTCCGCCTTGCGCGGGTCGTGCTCGAGCGAGACGACGTGGCCCCCGAGATGGCGCACGCCGGCGGCGAGCCAGAGCGTCGAGTAGCCGCGCGAGCCGCCGATCTCGAGCACCTCGCAGTCGGCCTGCGGCGCGACGAGGGAGAAGAGGAAGCGGCCGGTCGTCGGGGCGACCTGACGCGCGCGGAGCTCGCGCGCGACGCCCTGCTCGCGCTCGGCTGCGTCCTCGTGCTCGAGGCGTTCCATGACGGCGAGAACCCGGTCGTCCAGCACGCCTCGACCTTATCCTTGGCATCGCGATGCGCGCCGAGCTCACCATCGAGATCGCGCGGACGCCGGAGGACGTGTTCGCCTACCTCACCGACGTCGCCAACCTGCCGAAGTGGCAGTCGGGCGTGCGCGCCGCCGCGCAGACCGGCGATCGCATCGAGGAGACGCGCTCCTTCCTCGGACGCGAGATGCGCACGACGCTCGAGGTCCTCGAGAGCGAGTCGCCGCGCGCATTCGTGCTGAAGGCGCTCGACGGCCCGGTCAGGTTCACCGTGACCCACGAGCTCGAGCCGGCGGGGAGCGGGACGCGACTGACCGTCGTCGCGGACGGCGACCTGCCCGGCTTCGCGAGCGGCATCGTCGCGCAACAGGCGAAGCGGCAGTTCCGCAAGGACTTCGCGCGCCTCAAGGAGATCCTCGAGGGCTAGCAGCTAGCGCTCGGCCTCGACCGCCGCGCGCACCCAGCAGTCGGCGATGTGGTCGTTGACGATGCCCGTCGCCTGCATCGCCGCGTAGACCGTCGTCGGACCGACGAACCGGAAGCCCGCCTTCTTGAGCCGCTTCGAGAGCTCGATGCCGTCGGACGCGTCGCGGTACTCCCACATGAGCCGCTCCAACGGGGCCTCCGTTGCACGTAGCGCCAAGGTTGCCCGCGCGTTTGCGATCGCCGCCTCGATCTTGCCGCGATGTCGGACGATCCCCGCGTCGCCGAGCAGCCGCTCGATGTCGCGCTCGTCGAACCGCGCCACGCGCGCAGGATCGAAGCCGGCGAACCCGGCGCGAAACGCGTCGCGCTTCCGCAGGATCGTGATCCAAGCGAGCCCCGACTGGAACCCCTCGAGGCACAGCCGCTCGTACAGACCGCGCTCGTCGCGAATCGGCCGCCCCCACTCCTCGTCGTGGTACGCGTTGTACGCCGGATCGCTTGTCGTCCAGCAGCGGATCCGCTCGGTCGCCATGTGGCGATTCTGCACACGGAGGCGTACGGTGCACCGTGATGAAGCGAGTCCTTGCGATCGCCGCATTCGCGATCGCCTCCGTTGTCCTCTCAGCCTGCGGCTCGTCGCGGCCGATCGCCACGCCGGTCGCGGCGCACTACCGCGGCACGGGCAGCCTCACGTTCGTCGCGACCAGCCCGTCGACGGAGCTCGGCGTAGACAACGCCGACCTCTTCTCCGCCACGCCGGGTGGCCTCGTGCACGACGTCACCTCGACGGCGGCCGCCGAGAGCGAAGCCTCGTGGTCAGCCGACGGGCGTCACGTCGTCTTCATCCGCCAGTGGACGACGGGGCACGAGAACGGCCACATCGCCGTCCACTCCGGTGTATTCGTGTGGGAGGCGGGCCACGGCGCGCCGCGGCGGATCGCGTCGTGCTCGGACGCCTGCACACAGGGCGACTTCGCGTGGTCGCCCAACGACCGGCAGATCGCCTTCGTATCGGGCGCCCGCACGTACGGGGCGGGGGATGCGGCGATCGAGGTGATGAACGCCGACGGCTCCGACCTGCACAGCGTTTGCGACCAGACGCGCTGCGGCTCGGGCCTGGCCGCGCCGAGGTGGTCGCCCGACGCGCGCAGACTCGTCTTCTCCAACGAGCGCGCCGAACCGTTCGATCTCGGCGGGATCCCGCCGAGCCCCATCTGGATCGCGAACGCCGACGGGTCGGGACTGGAAAGGCTGACCCAGCCGAACTGCAATGCGGGCAACCGCCATCCACAAGGCTGCGCGTTCGACACGTCTCCGGCCTGGTCACCGAGCGGCCGGCTGATCGCCTTCATCCACCACCAGGCCTATGGCGCCCCCACGATCGCCACGAGCGTCGAGGTCATGCGCGTCGACGGCTCACACCAGCGCCGCCTCTACCGCTGCGCCGGGGAATCCTGCAATCAGACTCTCCCCCTGGCCTGGGCACCGGACGGCAAGTCGATCGCCTTCGGGCCCGTCACGGCGCACGACTCGTCGGTCCGCCTGACGACGCTGGCTGGGAAGACGACCACGATCCGGACCTGCTCAGGCTCACGCTGCCTGCACCCGGAGGAGCTCGCCTGGTCGCCGAACGACAAGCAACTCGCGTTCATCGCTGGGGGCGGCGTCTGGCTGATCGGTCGGAACGGCGAGGCGATGCATCGGGTCGCCGCCGGCGGGCAGTGCTGCCTCGCGTGGGTGAGGAAGGTCTTGCGGAGCAGCGCCAAAGCACTCCCGAAGCTCGCCCCAGGACGACACCTCCACCTCTCCGGTTCGATCGTCTACGGCACCGCGTTGAATGATCTCCGCCCGTTCAATCTCCTCTCCTTCGGCGCCGCGGGAACGCCTGCGGCTCGCCTCGCAAAGCTCCAGGGCAAGGAGCCGACGTTTTCACCCGACGGAAGAGAGATCGCCTTCACCGGGACGGTCGCAACGGACTACGTGTGGCACGTCCTTGTCGCCGACCGGAACGGCAAGAACGTCCGTGTCCTCACGGACCTCTCAGCCACCGACCCCGCCTGGTCGCCCGACGGCCGGACCATCGCCTTCACACGAGACCCCGGTGGCGGGACAAGGCACTGGATCGGGCTCGTCTCGGTGACCGGAGGCCCCATCCGCGACGTCACTTCCGCGGGATTGAGGCCCTCCTGGAGCCCGAGCGGCGACGAGTTGGTCTTCCAGCGCAGCGTCGCCGGCGGCGAGGCACTGTTCACAGTCCGACCGGATGGCCATGGGCTGCGGCGCCTGACAAAGCTGCCGGGGGAGCAGGGCTCGCCCGCCTGGTCGCCGGACGGGAAAGAAATCGCGTTCGAGTGGTTTACGCCGGCCGGTACCGGGCTCTATCTGATCCGCCCCAACGGAACGCACCTCCGCCGCGTCACGACGGCCAATGTGCCAACCGGGAAACCGGCTTGGTCGCCCGACAGCCGCTATCTCGTCGTCATGAATGACGATTACCAGCAGGCGACGAGTACTCCCGTCGTCGTCATCGACGTTCGAAGCGGACGTGTCTCGCCCATCGCCACCGTGCCGGGCGCAGCCGCCGATCCGAGCTGGGCCTCGCGCTAGGGGAGCTCGACGACGACCTTGCCGCCGTCGACGCGCACGGGATACGTCGGCACCGGCTCGGTCGCGGGCAGTGAGCGCGGCACGCCGGTCGCGAGGTCGAACTGCGATCCGTGGCGCGGGCAGACGACCCAGCACGACTCCTCGTCCCAGTCGCCCTCGCACAGCGGGCCGTCGTCGTGCGAGCAGCGATCCTCGATCGCGTACAGCGTGCCGCCGCAGTTGTAGACGCCGACCCAGAGGCTGCCGTCCCGGACGATCTTCGACGAGCCGGGCGGGAACGAGTCCGCGTCGGCGACCTCGACGTCGCTCAAGTCAGCTCGAGCTCGTCGAAACCGGCGAGGCCCTCGGGGAGCGGCGTCCCCTTCGCCTTGTGCAGCGCGACCTTGAGCGTCGTGAGGCCGAGCATCGCGCACTTGAGGCGGACGGGGGTGAGCGGGATGCCGATCTCCTCGAGCAGCTCGTCCTTGTCCATCGTCGCGACCTCGGTCGCGGTGCGGCCGGTCGCCATGTCCATGAGCATCGACGTCGCCGCCTGCGAGATCGCGCAGCCGCGGCCGGAGAACTTCACCTCGTCGATCGTCTCGCCGTCCTCGGCGAACGCGACGTAGATCGAGACCTCGTCGCCGCAGAGCGGGTTCTGGCCGTCGGCCTCCGCGTCGGCACCCTCGATGACGCCGTGCCCGTGCGGGTTCTTGTAGTGATCGAGGATGACCTCGCGATACATCTGGTCGAAGCTCATACGCACGTTCCTCGGGCGTCGCTGGCAAGGGAGGCAAGCGAGGGCCGCGACGGGCAGTACACCAAGTACGACCTAGCGGCCCGAGCGCAGTATCCCGCCGCCAGCGGCGTCAGCCGGCCGCGGAGCCGGGCTTCGCCCGGCGGGAGCGGACGGCGGCGAGGGGCGTGCGTCATGCGAATACCTTACGGACGGCGTAGATGCCTTCGACGAGCTGGTCGATCTCCTCGGGAACGGTGTAGAGGTAGAAGCTCGCGCGGTTCGTCGCCGCGACGCCGAGCTTGTGCATGAGCGGCTGGCAGCAGTGGTGCCCGGCACGGATCGCGACTCCTGACATGTCGAGGATCTGCGCGACGTCGTGCGGATGGATCCCTTCGAGGTTGAAGGAGACGATCCCGGCGCGGCGCTCGACAGGCGGGCCGTAGAGGGTGATGCCGGGCACGTCCGCGAGCTTGTCGAGCGCGTACGCGGTGAGCTCGTGCTCGTGCGCCTGGATCTTGTCCATCCCGATCGCCTCGAGGTAGTCGATCGCCGCGCCGAGCCCGACGGCCTCCGCCATCGGCGCCGTGCCCGCCTCGAACTTGTGCGGCAGCTCGCCCCACGTCGTCTTGTCCGCACTGACCGACGAGATCATGTGCCCGCCGGTCAGGAACGGCTCCATCTTCTGGAGCAGCTCTGCCTTCCCCCAGAGGACGCCGACGCCGCTCGGCCCGCACATCTTGTGGCCGGAGACGGCGAGGAAGTCGACACCGAGCGCCTGCACGTCGAGCTTCATGTGCGGCGCCGCCTGCGCGGCGTCGCAGACGAAGATCGCGCCCTGCTCGTGCGCCCACGGGACGAGACGGTCGAGGGAGTTGATCGTCCCGAGCGAATTCGAGACGAGGCCGGTCGCGACGATCCTGATGTTCCCCTCGCGCGCGAGCGCGTCGAGGCCGGAGAGGTCGAGCTCGCCGTGCTCGTCGAGAGGGATGAGTCGCAGCTCGGCGCCCGTCTTCCCCGCGATGTACTGCCACGGGACGAAGTTCGAGTGGTGCTCGAGCTCGGTCACGACGACGAGGTCGCCGGGCTGGAGGTTCCAGAGCCCCCACGCGTAGGCGACGAGATTGAGCGCCTCGGTCGCGTTGCGGACGAAGATGATCTCGCGCGCGCTCGGTGCGTTGAGGAAGGCGCGTGTCCGTTCGCGCGCGTGCTCGAGGCCTTCCGTCGCGCGCTCTGCGAGCTCGTAGACGCCGCGATGGACGTTCGCATACGACGTCTCGTAGAAGTGGTTCATCGCCTCGAGCATCTGGCGCGGCTTTTGCGAGCTCGCGGCCGAGTCGAGGAACGCGAGGGGCTTGCCGTGAGACTCCTGCGCGAAGATCGGGAAATCCGCTCGCAGCGCGCGTGCGTCAAGCTTCGTAACGGTCTCTACGGCCACGGACCCATGGTAAACGTGCTCACATCCGTCCCTCATCTGCTCAGGGCACTCTGAGCACCGGAAATGGCAAACGACTCACGCATCGATAGGGCACGCGCGCGGGCACGCAGCGCGAAGGCGGTGATCGCGTCCGGAACGCTGCTCATCTTCGGCGTCGCGTTCGTCGGCGCGAAGATCCACGCGCCCGGCCACCCGAAAGGGAAGCCGAAGCCGCTCGGCGCGCCGCAGTCGTTCAAGCGCGCCGTCAAGCAGAGCATCGCGCAGGGCGGCGTCGTTCAGCCGGCCATCCAGCCGCCGCCCGTCGGCACCGCGACGTCGTGAATGTCGAGCGCTTCGAGGCGATGGGCTGCGAGATCGTCGTCTCCGGCGCGGAGCCGGCTGCGGTCGCCGCGGTGTTCGAGGAGTGGGAGGCTGCGTTCAGCCTCTTCCGTCCCGACTCCGAGCTTTCGCGGGTCAACCGCTCCACAGGGTCGGTGGTCGCCGTCTCGCCGCTCTTCGCGCGCACGCTCCAGGTCGCGCTCGACGTCGCGGCGGAGACGGACGGTCTCGTCGACCCGACTCTCTGCGGGCGCTGGGGCGAGGTACGGCTCGCCGGACGCGTCCTTTCACGTTTTCCCGGGGTCGCACTCGACCTCAACGGCGTCGTGAAGTCACTCGCCGTCGACGCATCCGCGGAGCTGATCTCCGACGAGGGCTTCGTCTCGGCCGGCGGAGACATCGCCGTCCGCGGTCCGGTCGACGTCGCGCTCCCTCACGGCGGGGCGATCCGCGTGGTCGAGGGCGGCGTCGCGACGAGCGGCACCGCATCGCGCGGGCAGCACCTCGTCGACCCGCGCACCGGCGAGCCGAGCGACTCGCCGTGGGAGCAGGTCACGGCTTCCGGCTCGAGCTGCCTCGCCGCCGACGTCGCCGCGAAGGTCGCGTTCCTCCTCGGCGCGGACGGCCCGGCGTGGCTCGACGACCGCGAGATCGCGGGCCGGTTCGTCGCCCGGGACGGAGCGATCGTCGAGAGCGCCGCCTGGAGAGGAGCCCTCGCGTGCACGTGACCACGAACCCTGCGTTCTGGTACGCGACCCGCGCGTCGGGGATCTCGGCGTTCGTCATCCTCACCGTCGTCGTCTGCATCGGGATGTCAATGGGCGGCAAGGCGCAGAGCAAGCGCTGGCCGCGCTTCTCGATCGAGGACATCCACCGCTTCGGCGGCCTGCTCGTCGGGGCGCTCGTCACGATCCACATCGTCACGATCGCCGTCGATTCGTTCCTGCCGTTCTCGATCCTCAACCTCTTGGTGCCGTTCACGGCGACCTACCGGCCGTTGTGGACGGGCCTCGGGGTCGCCGCGGCCGAGCTCCTCCTCGCGCTCGCGATCACGAACCATTACCGCAAGCGAATTCCGCACGCGTTCTGGCGCAAGGCGCACTACGCCAACTTCGCGGTCTGGACGCTCGCGGCGCTCCACGGCGTGATGACGGGCACCGACCGCAGCGTCTGGTGGCTCGCGATCATCTACGGCCTCAGCATCGCCTCCGTCGCAACCGTCGCGGTGTGGCGGTTCGGGCAGCGCAATATCCGCGCAGGGAGCGTCGCGCTCACCGGCGTCGTCACGGTCGTCGCCGTACCGCTCCTCATCGTCGGGCCGCTCTACCACGGCGCGCCGGTCTGGAACGCGAAGAACATCACCGAACCCCTCGCCGGCCAGGTGGTCCGGAACGGGACGAACCTCACGGAGATCGTCTCCTTCGTCGGCCAGTCGACCAAGCCGCAGAAGCTCCTCATCCGCGCCGATCTCCTCGTGAACACGAAAGGGCTCGAGCACACCTCGCTCCAGCTCGAGTACCTGCCGAGCGGAGACGTCTGCAAGGGCACGGTCACGAACGTCGGCGGCACGAACTTCTCCGGAACGTGCCGGCTGGCGGACGGCGAGCACCGCACGATCAACGCGAGCTGGGAGCTGAACGGCGCAGGCAACGGCGTGATCGGGCAGATTCAGCTGAGTGACTAGAGGATTCCTCGCGCTCGCCGCGATCGCCACGCTCGCCGCCTGCGCCGCGGGCTGCGGCGGAACCCTCAAGCAACCCTCCGCTAGCAACAACGCGTCGGATGGAAAGACGCGTCCGACATTGACGGTGACCCGGATTGGCGCGCTGCCGCAGGCGATTTCCCGCGCGGCCGCCGTCGCGCTTCCGGGCGGGAAGCTCATGATCCTCGGAGGCCTCGTCGGCAACAACTCGATCGACACGATCCTTGCGGGACCGCCGAACCGGCTGCGCGTCGTCGGGCATCTCCCGCAAGCGACCCACGACGCCGCCGCCGCGCTCCTCGGCAGCACCGTGTACCTCTTCGGCGGCGGCGCAGCCACGAGCACGGCGACCGTCGTCCGCGTCTCGCCTGCGGGGAGCGCGGCCAACAGCGGGACGCTCATCGAGCCGCTCTCCGACCTCGGTACCGCCGTCGTCGGCGGCCGCGCGTACCTCGTCGGCGGCTACACGGGAACGCAGTTCGCGTCGGCGATTCTCCGCTACGCGCCCGGGAACGACACGGTCGTGGCGCGCCTCCCGCTGGGGCTGCGCTACGCAGGGGTCACCGCGATCGGCGGGACGATCTACGTCGCCGGCGGCCTCTCGCCGTCCGGGCCCACGCGCGCCGTCTACGCGGTCAAGCCGGGCAAGAAGCCGCGCGTCGTCGCGACCCTGCCGAAGCCGGAGAGCGCCGCTGCGCTCGCCATGCTCGGCGGCACCCTCTACTACGTCGGGGGGAGAAAGGTGCTCGCCATCGACCCGTCGACCGGCAAGGTCACGGTCGCAGCCCGCCTTCCGGTCTCCCTCTCGGACGCAACCGCGACGACGCTCGGCAACGAGATCGTCGTGGCGGGCGGTGGGACGAGCGGCGTCTGGGCGCTGAAGTCCTAG
>DATKRA010000093.1:0-5565 GCA_035532455.1 Gaiellaceae bacterium
CCATCCGCTTGTACTGCGGCCGCGGCTTCCCACGATACGCGCTGATGTCCGAGTCGACATATCGCTCCTGTATCGCCCAGTCCAAGCGCCCTGCAAGCGCCTCACAGTCCGCAAGCTGCCGGCCCACCGCGAGGTTGTCACCCTCACGATCCGACGAAATCCGCGCATACACACCCGCCCGAACAACACCCATGAACACAGCATAGGTCCCTCAAGTGACATTCGCAAGGGCTGGCATGCGCGAGTACTCGCTCTCGCCTGAGCCGGCCGGAGGCTACGACTTGCGGAGCGGGCTTAGCCGTAGGCTCCGCCGCTCCCCGGCGCGCGCCGTAGGCGCCCGCCGCGGCGGGTAACTAGGTCTCAGCACGGAGGCCGGGAAGACCGCGCTCTTCCCGGCCGGAGTTCCTCAGCTCAGCGAGCGAGTGCGCAGCACTCGCGAGCTATTGGCCGTGGCACTTCTTGAACTTCTTGCCGCTGCCGCACCAGCACGGGTCGTTGCGGCCGAGCTTGTCGTGCTCGCTCACGTGCACCGGCGCAGCGACTGACGGCGCGGCGACCGCTCCTCCCCCGCCCAGCGCCGCGTCGATCACATCGGCTCCGGCGGCGGTGTCGTGCTCGTAGTGGATGCTTCCCGGCGCCGTCTGTGTCTGCGCGAGCTGCTGCTGCGCCTCCTCGGGCGCGAGCTCGGCGTGGAAGAGATGGAGCACGACCTCGCTGCGAATCGCGCGGCCGAGCTCGGAGAACATCCGCTCGCCCTCCTGCGTGTACTCGACGAGCGGATCCTTCTGCGCCATCGAGCGCAGATGGATGCCCTCGCGCAGCGCCTCCATGTTCTCGAGGTGCTCACGCCAGCGGACGTCGACGACCTGGAGGACGATGAAGCGCTCGAGCTCGCGCATCAGCTCGGGCCCGAACTCCACCTCCTTCTCCTCGTAGATGTCGGCGGCGTCGGCCTGGAACTCCTCGACGAGTGCCTCGCTGGAGATTTCGCCGAGATCCTCGCGGAGCTCGGCCGCGGTGATGTCCGTCTGGTAGAGCGCGGCCATCGCGTTCGTGAGCGCCTCGAGATCCCACTCCTGGGGCGACGGATCGGCGGTGAACACGTGGACGGTGTCCTCGACCACCTCGCCGACCCAGAGCTTGATCTGCTCGGACATGTCCTGGCCCTCGAGCACCTCGCGGCGCTGCTCGTAGATCCGCTGGCGGTGCCGGTTGAGGACGTCGTCGTACTTGAGGACGTTCTTGCGCATGACGAAGTTCTGCTCCTCGACCTTCTTCTGCGCGCCCTCGATCTGCCGGGAGAGGATCTTCGCCTCCATCGGCTGGTCATCCGGGATCTTGAAGCGCTCCATGATCCCCTTGATCCGGTCGCCGGCGAAGAGGCGGACGAGCTCGTCCTCGCCGGAGAGGTAGAAGCGCGTCTCGCCTGCGTCCCCCTGGCGGCCCGAGCGGCCGCGGAGCTGGTTGTCGATGCGGCGCGACTCGTGGCGCTCGGTGCCGAGGACGTAGAGGCCGCCGACCTCGAGCACGCCCTCGCCGAGCTTGATGTCGACGCCGCGGCCGGCCATGTTCGTCGCGATCGTGACCGCGCCGCGCTGGCCCGCGTCCTTGATGATCTCCGCCTCGCGCGCGTGCTCCTTCGCGTTGAGGACGTTGTGCTTGATCCCCTTCCGCGTCAGGAGCTCGGAGAGGTACTCGGAGGTCTCGACCGCGATCGTGCCGACGAGGACCGGCTGGCCCTTCTCGGAGCGCTCCTCGATGTCGCGGACGACGGCGGTGAACTTCCCCTCCTTCGACTTGAAGACGAAGTCGTTCTCGTCGAGGCGCGCGACCGGGACGTTCGTCGGGATCTCGACGACGTGGAGGTTGTAGATCTCGACGAACTCCTTCTCCTCCGTCTTCGCCGTGCCCGTCATGCCGGCGAGCTTCCCGACGCTGCCGTCGGCCTTTTCGGCCGTGTACAGGCGGAAGTAGTTCTGGAGGGTGATCGTCCCGAGGGTCTGGAACTCCTCCTGGATCCTCACGCCCTCCTTCGCCTCGACGGCCTGGTGGAGGCCCTCGCTCCAGCGGCGGCCCTCCATGATCCGGCCCGTGAACTCGTCGACGATCTTCACCTCGCCGTCCTGGATGACGTACTCGACGTCGAGGTGGAAGAGCGCCTCCGCCTTGAGCGCCTGAGTGAGGTGGTTGACGAGCTGCGTGTTCTGCGGTGCGTAGAGGTTGTCGATCCGCAGCGCTCGCTCGACCTTGGCGACACCCGCCTGCGTCACGCCGACCGTCTTGAACTTCTCGTCGTACTCGTAGTCGACGCCGATCTCCTCCGCGTGGCCCTTCGGGTCGCCCGGAGACGAGCGATGACCGGTGAGCTGCGCCGCGACGCGCGCGAAGTCGTAGTAGATCTGCGCGGCGGTCTCGGGCTCGCCGGAGATGATGAGCGGCGTCCGGGCCTCGTCGATGAGGATCGAGTCGACCTCGTCGACGATCGCGTAGACATGGCCGCGCTGGACGCAGGCGTCGAGCGAGACCGCCATGTTGTCGCGGAGATAGTCGAAGCCGAACTCCGAGTTCGTCCCGTACGTGATGTCCGCCTCGTACGCCGCTTTCTTCTCCTCGAACGGCTGCATCGACTCGATCGCCGCGACGGTCATCCCGAGCGACTCGAAGACGGGCCGGTTCCAGTCGGCATCGCGCTGCGCGAGGTAGTCGTTGACGGTGACGAGGTGCGCGCCCTTGCCCGCGAGCCCGTTGAGGTACAGCGCGAGGCTCGCGACGAACGTCTTCCCCTCGCCGGTCTTCATCTCGGCGATGTCGCCCTCGTGGAGGACGATCCCGCCCATCAGCTGGACGTCGAACATCCGCTGGTCCGACGCGCGCTTGCGCGCCTCGCGGACGGCTGCGAACGCGTCGAAGACGAGCTCGTCGAGGCTCTCGCCGTTCTCGAGCCGCTGCCGGAACGCTGCCGTGAGCCCTTGCAGCTCCGCGGCCGAGAGCTTCTCATACTGCGGCTCGAGGGACGTGATGTATGCGGCCTGCTCCTTCAGCCGCTTGACGCGCCGGCCCTCGCCGACGCGCAGGACCTTCTCCATGCTTCCGAGCTGCTGCGCCATGCGGCCAAGGGTACCCACCTACAGCGGGCTGACTCTGACCTCCCAGTCGTCGCCGTCGATCCGCTGCGCCTGGACGCAGTAGTCCCCACCCGTCCGTTCGCCGAGCCGCGGGAGCTCGACGGGAGGCGACGCATCGCTCGGTTCGCCGTCGACGCGCAACTCCGTCTCGCCGTCGCTCTCGGAGAGCTCGAGCGTGTCGGCGTCGGGGAACGCGAACTGCGCGACCTCGATCCGTTTCGCGCCGACTCCCCAGAGGTCGCCGTCCTGGCGCGACGCTGCCGCCTTGTACGGCGGCGAGACACGCTCCTCGATCGCGTCGGCGAGCGGCGACAATTCGCTGTCGGCGTCCCCCTCGACAACGATGAGGTCGCCGTTCGGGAGAGTCGTGAACTCGACGTGGTCGCCTTGGATGCCGGGCGCCGTGACCGTCGTCGTCGTGTCCCACGCCGCCGGGGCCCCGCGGGTATCCAGATGCTCGAGGCCGCCGACGTCGCCGAACGACGGCGGCCGGTCTGCCACCGGCTCCGGTTCGGGACCCGGCTGCGGCGCCTTGAAGACGACGCGGTCGAGCCCCGCTTCCCGGAGCATCTGCTCGTTGTACGTCTCCCGTTTCCGGAAGATCCCCACTACGGCTCGGTGATCTCCGTGTCGGCGGGCGGCGGAAGGTCCACGCCGTCGGCGTGCTTCCGGCTGCTGAGCTTCTTCTCGTGGCCGTCGCGCACCTGGCGGACGAGCTTGTCGGCGAGCTCGTCGATCGCGGCCTTCATGTCGGGCGCCGACTCGCGCGCCCGTAGCGTCCGCCCCTTCATGTGCACGATCGCGTCGGCGACCTGCGAGTCGGGGATGGACGGGTTCTTCTCCACGGCGAGCTCGAGCTCGACGCGCGTGGAATCGTGCACCCGGCGCTCGAGCTTGCGCAGCTTCCGCTCGGCGTAGCTTCGGATGGAGTCGTTCACCTCGAGGTTCTTGCCCTTGACGTGAAGTTGCATCGACGCCTCCCTGTCGGATTCCCCTAACTGGAAATCTAGATGCGGCGGAGGGCGCGCGCGAAGGTCACGACCTCGACGCGCCGCGCGCCGGCTGCGCGAAGCGTCGTCGAAGCCGCGGACGCGGTCGCTCCGGTCGTGTAGACGTCGTCGACGAGGGCCACGCGGCGCGGCGCGGCCGCGACGGCGCGGAACGCGCCGCGGACACTGCGGCGCTCGGTCCGCGTCGCGCCGCGTTGCCGGCCGCCGCGCACGCGTTCGAGGAGCGGCTCGCACGGGAGCTCCCACAGGAGCGCGAGCTCGCGCGCGAGGCGCTCGGCCGGGTTGTGCCCGCGCTCGAGCCGGCGGGTACGGTCGGCCGGGACGAACGTGAGCGCGTCGGCGTCGGGCGGCGGGACACGTTCCACGACGAGTGCCGCCGCCTCGGCCGCCAGGCGCCGCAGGCCACGCTCCTTCCAGCTGTGGACGAAGCGGCGCGCCGCCTCGTCGTAGCCGACCGCCGCGCGTGCCGTCGCGAACGCGATCTTCCTCCCCGCGCACTCCCGGCAGCGCTCGACCGGCCACGCTGCGGGCGAGCCGCAGCGCGCGCAGAGCGGCGGCTCGATCCGCGGGAGGTCGTCGCGGCATGCCACGCACAGCTGGCTCACTCCCGCCTCGCAGACGACGCAGCGCTGCGGCAGGAGAAGGTCGAGCCCAAGAAGATCGAGCACTGCCCCACGCTAGGCGCAGACGTGTGCCGAGACCGTTGCGTCTCAGTCGAGGCTGTACGACGAGCGCTCGGGGAGGCCCGCCTCGCGGCGAAGCCAGTTGTCGGCCTCGAGCAGCTGCGAGTGGCTCCCGATGTCGTGCCAGCCGGAGACGAACGGGTAGCCGTAGACGGGCTCGCGCTCGGCGAGCCAGCCGAGGAAGCTGCCGGCGTTGTCGGGGCTGTGACCCTCGGCGAGGTAGGTGTCGATGAACGCGACGTGCTCGGGCGGCAGGAGATAGATCAGCGTCGAGGCGAGTGTCGACGCCGGCTCGCTCGGCTTCTCGGCGAACTCGATGACGCGGCCGTCTGCGGCCGTCGTCGCGATCCCGTAGTGCGTGGCGAGCTCGAAGTCCCCGACATCGTGGAGCGGGACGGCGCTCGCAGGCTGCGGATTGTCCCGCCACCAGGCCGCGAACTCCCGCAGCGAGAGCTCGAAGAGGTTGTCTCCCGCGAGGACGAGCAGTTCCTCTCCCGCGAGCCCGGCGGAGTCGATCACGAGCTTGAGATCGCCGACCGCGCCGCGCCGGTCGTCGTTGGAGGTCGTGCCGTCGTCGTGGACGGTGACCCCGTGCGGTGTGGCCCAGTCCGAGAAACGCGGCGCGAACCGGCTGTTCGTGACGAGGTGGATGTCGTCGACTTCGTCGAGCTCGTGGACGCGGTCGAGCACCCAGTCGAGCATCGGACGCCCGCCGACCGGCAACAGGTGCTTCGGCCGGTCGTCCGT
>DATKRA010000094.1:0-17020 GCA_035532455.1 Gaiellaceae bacterium
TTCGCCTGGCGCGGGGTGAGGATCGGGAACGGGAACTCGTCCGGCACGGCGAGCGTGCGCGGGACGATCACCGCGAGCATCCCGTCCAGATCCTCGAGGGCGACCGCCTCGCGGAGCGCGGTCTCGAGCAGCTCGTCCTCGTCGACGCGCACGAGCCGCGGCGGGTCGCCGCCCTTGCGGTACGCGACGGGCGGCTCGACCTCGGGTGCGATCTCGTCGAGGAGCGGCAGCGCGAAGTCCATGATCTCGGCCGGGACGCGGTAGGCGTGACGCAGCTCCTCGATCTCGAGCTCAGCGCCGTCGGGCAGAAACGGCTCGAGTTCCTCCCAGCGGCGGTAGACAACGGGGCCGGTCGCCTGCGCGACGTCGCCGAGGATCGTGAGCGAGCCGTCGACGGCGCGGCGCGAGATCGCGAGGAGCTGCATCGGCGAGAGATCCTGCGCCTCGTCGACGATCACGTGCCCGTACGAGCGCGGCGCGCCGTGGAGCAGCGCGCGCGCCTCGTCGAGGAGCGGCACGTCGTGGTCGCTCCACACGAGGTCGGCGGCACGGCGCGGGCGATCGCGGAGGAGGAGCTTCCGCTCGTCGGCGTCGAGCACGTCCTCCGACGCGGCGTCGAGCGCGGCCGGCGACGTCAACAGCCGGGCGACGAGCTTCTCCGGCTGCGGCAGCGGGAGGACGCGGTCGAGCCAGCGCGTGAGGAAGCCGCCCCGGCGGAGCCCACGCTCGATCTCGTCGAAGCTGCGGATCGCCTGCGGCCCGAACAGCTCGCCGTACCGCTCGTAGAAGCGGCGCAGCACCGCCATCCGGAACCGCTCCCGCGCGAGGCCGATGGGATCGCCGGCCTCCAGCGCCTCCTCGAGCAGCTCGGCGACGTTCCGCTCGCGCACGCGGACGTACTCCCCCTCGACGCGCATCACGAGCTCCTCCGGCGCCGGCACGACCGCGAGCTCCACCGCGCGCGCGACCACCTCGCGCAACCGCGGGTCGCCCTTCAGCCGCGCGACGTCCGGCTCCTCCTCCCGCACCGCCTCGACGCCGTCGACGAGCTCGGTCACGGCTCGCTGCTCGACGGCCTCCTCGCCGAGCGTCGGCAGCACCTGGGAGACGTACTCCATGAACGTCGCGTTCGGGCCGACGACGAGGACGCGACGAAGCTGCTCGCGGTGCGTGTACAGGAGCCACGAGGCGCGGTGGAGGCCGACCGCGGTCTTGCCCGTGCCCGGCCCGCCCTGGATGACGAGGGCGCCGTCGGGCGCGGCGGTGATGAGCCGGTACTGGTCGGACTGGATCGTGGCGACGATGTCGCGCATCCGCGCGTCGCGGCGGCGGTCGAGCTCCTCGAGGAGGAAGTCGGAGACCCCGGCGCCCTCGACCGCGCTGCCGTCGAGCGACTCGTCGGAGATGTCGAGGAGCTTCCGCCCCTTTGCGCGGAAGCGACGCCGCTGCGTGACGCCGTGCGGCTCCTGCGGCGTCGCGGTGTAGAACGGCCGCGCCGCAGGCGCCTGCCAGTTGACGACGAGCGACTCCTGCTTGTCGTCGGTGACCCAGCGGCGGCCGACGTAGAGCGGCCGCGGCGTGGCGTCGAGGCTGAGCCGGCCGAAGACGAGGCCGCGCTCGGCGTCCTCGAAGGTCTGCATGCGGCGCTTCGCCCACGCCTCCATGTTGAGCGCCGCCCACTCGGTCGCCATCGCGTCCTGCGTGCGCGCGACGGTCGACCGCATCCGGTCGAGCTGCTCGTACGCCGTGTCGACGTACGCCTGCTCGGCGGCTAGTTCAGGGTGCGCCACGGGCCGACGAGCCTAGCGCACGCGAATCGAGAATTCGATCCTCTTGGCCGGCTTGTTCGGCAGCCAGGACCGGATGTAACGGAATCCCATGTCCATCACACCCTTCCCGACGGCGCGGAAGTGCCAGATCTCCTTACCCGCGGCGCCCGGCCTCCCGCTCTGCGGTGGGACGTAGCGGTGCGAGACGAGCTTCACGACCTTGCCGCCTCCGGACGACGGCTTGTACTTCCAGTGATAGCCGGTGCTCGAGTTGGAGACGAGCGTGACCACGATCGCCCTCTGCGGTTTGACCGTGAAGGACTTGTGGTTGTCCTTCGCCGTCAGCTGAAGCGCGGCAAGGAGGGTGAGCAAGGCGAACATCTCCCCGGAGGATAGACCCGTAGGATCGGACTGTGAAGCTCGGCCTCAACCTCGGCTACGCGCCGCCCGGCACGAATCCGGCCGACCTCGTGCCGCTCGTGCAGGAGGCGGAGCGGCTCGGCTTCGACTCGGTCTGGACGGCGGAGGCGTGGGGGACCGACGCCGTGACCGTCCTCGCGTACCTCGCCGGAAAGACGGAGAGGATCAAGCTCGGCTCGGCGATCATGCAGATCCCCGGCCGCACGCCGACGAACACGGCGATGACGGCGGCGACGCTCGACCTCCTCTCCGGCGGCCGCTTCCTCCTCGGGCTCGGCACCTCCGGGCCGCAGGTCGTCGAGGGCTGGCACGGCGAGCCGTGGGGGAAGCCGCTCGGCAAGACGCGCGAGTACGTCGAGATCGTGCGCACCGCGCTGCGCCGCGACGTCGTCGAGCACGCCGGCGAGCATTACCGGATCCCGTGGGACGGCCCGGGCGCGACCGGTCTCGGCAAGCCGCTGAAGATGATGCTCCGTCCGCTGCGCGCGGACATCCCGATCTACCTCGCAGCGCTCGGCCCGAAGAACGTCGCGCTCGCGGCGGAGATCGCCGACGGCTGGCTGCCGCTCTTCGTCGATCCCGAGCACTTCGACGCCGCTTTTGGCGAGAGCCTCGCCGGCGCGAAGCCCGAGTTTCAGATTGCTGCGACTGTCAGTTGCTTCGTCGGCGACGACGTCCAGGCGCTGCGCGACGCGCTCAAGCCGTACCTCGCGCTGTACGTCGGCGGCATGGGCGCGAAGGGGAAGAACTTCTACAACGCGCTCGTCCGCCGCTATGGCTGGGAGGAGGCCGCTGAGGAGATCCAGGAGCTCTACCTCGCCGGCAAGCAGCGCGAAGCGATCGCCGCCGTCCCGGACGAGCTCGTCGACGCCGTCGCGCTCGTCGGCCCGAAGGAGCGAATCGCGGAGCGGCTGGCCGCGTGGCGCGAGACGCCGATCACGACGCTCGTCCTCGGCACGCCGCAGCCCGAAGCGCTCCAGACCCTCGCCGAGCTCGTCCTCTAGCGTCCGCATGCGCCTCGAAACGACACGTCTGATCCTGCTCCCGATGGGTCTCCTCGACGAGGCCGAGCACGCCGCTGCGTCGAGGAGCGCGGCCGACGCGGCACGAGACACGCGAGCCGGGGAGGCGCAATGGCGCGAGCACGGCTTCGGCCCGTGGACGATCCGCGACCGCCGCGACAACACGTTCCTGGGCGGCGCGGAGCTGCGCTTTGCGGGCGAAGGGATCGAGGGGATCGCGCCCGACGAGGTGGAGGCCGGTTGGTGGGTGACGGAAGACCGGCGGAACGAAGGCATCGCGACGGAGGCGATGCGAGCGGCCGTCGCCGACCTGTGGGCTCGCACCGAGATCGAGACCGTCGCGGCGTACATCAGCGGAGAGAACGAGCCGTCGCACCGGCTCGCCGCCAGGCTCGGATTCACGGTGCGCGGCCCCGGCAGAGGCCGTTCGGGCGAGGCGATGACGGTGTACGAGCTCCGCCGCTGACTTCGTGCTCCGACGACGATATGGTCCGCACCAGTAGTCCGACCCGAGAGGAGGAATGTCCATGTCCCAGGTCGTCCATACGAGTGAGGTCGAGGCGAGTCACGGCGTCTTCCGGCCACTGACCGACAAGCTCGGCGTCGCCGGGTTCAAGATCAACCAGCTCGACCTGCCGGCCGGCGAGGAAGGGCCGGAGCACGATCACGCGGCGAACGGCGAGGAAGAGGTGTACGCGGTGATCGGCGGTAGCGGCATCCTGCGCATCGACGGCGAGGACGTTCCGCTGCAGCCGGGTCACTTCGTCTACTGCCCGCCCGCCGCCCGCCGCCAGATGATCGCCGGCGACGACGGTCTGACCTGGATCGGAATCGGCTCCGTCGACGCGTCGTGAGCGACGTGAAAGGGACGGTCGTCGTCGGGAGCGACGACCCGCTCTGGTTCCTCGGCACCCTCGCGCGCCTGAAGCTCGACGGCGCGCGGACGGGTGGCCGCTTCGCCCTGTGGGAGGGCGTGCTCCCACACGGCGCGGCTCCGCCGCTCCACTCCCATCCGCAGGACGAGACGTTCTACGTCCTCGCGGGCGAAGTCACCGCGTGGATCGTTGACCCGGAGCTCGCCGCCGACGAAGGAGACCCGCCCGCGTGGGTCTCCTCCTGCGCGACGCGCGGCGGAGTCGGCATGGTCGCGTTCGCGCCCGGCGGGACGCCGCACACGTTCCGCGTCGAGTCCGACACCGCGACGATGCTCTTCCTGAGCACGCCCGCGGGCGTCGAGGACTACGTCAAGGGACTCGGCGAGCCGGCGCTCTGGCCATGGCTCCAGCCTCCGCCGGACGGCCCGCGCGTCCCGCCGGAGAAGATCAAGGCCGTCGAAGCGGAGCTCGGGATGATCCGCCACGGCCCTTCGCCGCCGCCGGCTGGCTGACGGAACTGACGGAACAGTCGCCTCGGCGTCCCGGTAGCGTCGGGGTGGATGGCATTTAGTACCCAGACGGCGGTGCTGCTCGTCGCGATCGGCTTCGCCGTCGGCGCGTTCGGGACGGTGGTGGGAGCAGGCGGCGGCTTCATCCTGACCCCGATCCTCCTTCTCCTCTACCCGCACGACTCGGCGCAGACGCTGACTGCGATCAGCCTCACGGTGGTCTTCTTCAACGCAGCCAGCGGCAGTGCCGCGTACGCCCGCCAGCGCCGAATCGACTACCGCAGCGGGACGATCTTCGCCCTCGCCACCGTCCCCGGAGCGATAGGCGGAGCCCTGCTCGTCGGCCAGACCTCCCGCCAGGTCTTCGACGCGATCATGGGTGCCGTGCTTGCCGCGCTCGCCGTCTGGCTGATAGCCGGCGAACGCTGGCCGCTACGCGAGGTGCAGGATCATGTCGCGCAGCGCCGGCTGGTCGACCGGGCCGGCGAAACCTACTCCTATCGGGTGCCCGTCCTACGCGGCGCCGTCTACAGCCTCGGAGTCGGGTTCCTCTCCAGCTTCCTCGGGATCGGCGGCGGAGTGATCCACGTCCCTCTGCTCGTCCGCGCCCTCGGCTTCCCCACGCATATCGCGACCGCGACCTCGCACTTCGTGCTCGCGATCATGGCCGGAACCGGCACGATCACGCATCTCGTGATCGGCAGCTTCCACCACCACGGACTGCGTCGCACCGTCGCCCTCTCGATCGGAGTCGTTGCAGGCGCGCAACTCGGCGCTCACCTCTCGCTCCGGCTCCGGGGACGGGTGATCCACTGGCTCCTGGCCATAGCGCTGCTCGCACTCGCGGCACGACTCCTGGTCGGAGCCTGACCACCGGAACCGCAAAGCCCTCGCCCGGGCCTGCACTCGGGATGTCACTTGCGTGGGGTGCATGGCGGGGAGGTCGACCAAGTTAGGATCGCCCGCAGCCCATGAAAACGATTGTCCTTTTCGGAGACTCGAACACTTGGGGCTACGTACCTGGGTCGATGGGCGAGCGTTTCCCTCGTGACGTGCGTTGGCCGGCACGGCTTGCGAGCGCTCTCGGAGACAGTGCCGAAGTCATCGTCGAGGGGTTGAGTGGGCGCATGGCGACGATCGAGCATCCGGCCTCCGAGGGCCGGAACGGATTGCCCTACCTCCTGCCCTGTCTCCATTCACACGCCCCCGTGGATCTGCTCGTGATCTACCTCGGGACGAACGATGTTGCCCTCCTTCCTGACCCGCTCATGGTCGCCTGGTCGGTCGGCCGCCTGGTAAGGGTCGCTTGGGCCTCGGGCGCGGGACCCGATCGCAGCGCGCCTCACGTTCTGGTCCTCTGTCCTCCTCCCATCGGGGAACACCAGCTCGGGCCTTCCTTCAGAGCGGTCCGTACCGCGCTCGACTGCGAACTGCTCGAACTCGAGCAGGTGACCGCATACAGCCCTCTCGACAACGAGCACCTCGATGAGGCCGGCCACATCGCGGTCGCGACGGCTGTCGAAGAGCGCGTGCGACAGATGCTGCGCGAGTGAGTTACGAGACGACGCGGTAGACCTGGAAGACCTCGGCGTACTCGCGGTTCACGTTGACGCCGTGCATCCGCGCAAGGTTCCTCACGTACTCCTCGTTGGCGTAGCGGCGGTGCTGCTGCGAGGCATAGCGCTCGAGCGCCGCGACCTTGAGGTCGACGTGCTTCTGCTCGAGCGCGACGTACCACTGGTACGCGAAGTCGAAGTTGTTCCACGGGATCTCGTAGCCGAGGATCGTCGTGCGCTTGAAGGCGCGGAGCCCCTCCTCGGCGACGGTGCGGTGATCCTGGTGGACGTCGTGGAGGCTCGGCTGGAAGACGACGTCGGGCTGCCATTCCTCCCACAGCGCGACGAGCAGCTCGAGGATGTCCTGCCTGCGCCCGGGGAACGTCCTCACGTCGAAGTCGTGGACGGTGAGCGCGCTCTCGGGGATGCCGAGCTCGCCCGTCGCCTCGCGCACCTCCTTCGCGAGCGTATCGGGCGGGAAGCCCGGCGGCAGCGAGCGCGTCGCGATCGAGAACGCGACGTAGCGGACGTCGCAGCCCGCCTCGACGAGGCGCGCCATCGTCCCGCCGCAGCCGAACTCGCCGTCGTCCGTGTGCGGCGCGAGGACGAGCGCCTTCCGCCAGGTCTCGATCATGGCTCAATCATCGCGGAAGACTCAGTCATCGTGGAAGCGTGGGCGCGGCGGGTCGCGGACAGTCCGATCAGCCCGAAGACGAGCCACGTAGTCGGATCCTCGAAGAAGTCGTTGTACGCGTTCGCGTGGGCGAAGATCGCCACGAAGATGAGCCCCGCGGCGAGCCCGACGTCGCCCGCGAGCGTACGGTCGAGCCGCCGGAACGCCGAAAGCCCGAACGCGATCGCGAGCCAGAGGAAGAGCGCGAGACCGATCACTCCCCCCTCCGCCACGACGGTCACCGGCGTGTTGTGCGAGGCGCTCGCCTTGATGTGCCGGTGCGTGAGCTTCGAGTACGACTTGGAGAAGCCGCCGAGGCCGACGCCGTACACGGGGTGCCGCTTCGCGATCCGCAGGCCGTTGTAGATCAGGCTGCCGCGGCCGCTCGTGAGCTTGTTGAGCTCCGAGACGCCGTGGTGACCGAGCGAGTGCATGAGCTTCGGCTCGGCGACCGCTCCCCCGACGAGGAGCACGACCACGACGACGAGCACGGCCACCGCCTTCCACCGCCAGAGGTACGCGCACAGGCAGAAGACGGCGACGAAGAGCGCGGAGAAGCTCGACTGCGAGAACGAGACGAGGAGCCCGAGCCACGCGACGACCGCAAACGCAAGCGCCGCGAGCCCGTCCCGCAGCGACTTCCCGCGCACGATGAGCACGGCCGTCGGCAGGAGGGCGACGACGAGGAAGCGCCCGTAGATCGACGGGTCGTAGAAGACGGAGTTCACGCGGAAGAGCGACGCGTACGAGTTGCCGACGTTGAGCTTCGGATTTTCGAAGATCTGCCGCGTCTCGTACTGGTAGAAGCCGACGCACGCGAACACGAGCGCCATCGCGGCCAGCTCGAGGTAGAGGAGCTTCAGGCGGAGCGGCTTCCACGGGAGCCGCGCGACGGAGAGTGCGATGATCGAGAGCGGGACGTAGTAGGCGAGGACGTCGATCGCGCCCGTGCGGATGTCGACCGTCCACAGCATCGAGACTCCGATCCAGACGAGGTAGAGAGCCAGCGGCTTCGTCGCGCGCCCGAGCTCGTGCGAACGCTCGTCTCCCGCCACGAGCTCTCGCAGCAGTTTGAACGCGGCACCCGCCGCGACGACGTACAGCGGCACGAGCAGCTGGTGGTGGAGGAAGTGGACGCGGATCGGGAGCGTCGCGAGTGCGAGGTACGCGACGAGCCACGGCTCGCGGCGGAACGCCCAGGCGAGCGCCGGTCCGAGCACGAGCAGCCCGACGATCGCGCCCGCGACCTCGAGCGCGCCCGGCGTCCGCAGGGACGCGACGAGGAGCGCGGTACCGACCGCGGCGTAGCCGAGCCCGGCGAGCCGGTTCTGTCGTGTCCGAGCGGTGAGGAGAATGGCGAGGCCGACGCACGCGATAGGCGCGGCGAGACGCGCGAGGCCGATCACGTCTTTCCCACGATCACGGTCGCGGTCGTCGCGTGGCCGTGCTCGGAGACGACGAGCCGATAGCGGCCACGACGCGCCGGCGCGCGCAGGTGGAGCAGCTTCTTCTTCCCGGTGCCGTGTGCGCCGGAGAACTTCCACGTGTACTGCGGCGCGCCCGTCCGCACCTTGACGGCGAACCTCGCCCGAGGCGCAACACGGATCGACGTCTCGCCGAGCGCGATGAAGCGAATCCGAACGACGAGGCGCTTCCGCTCGGCCGGCGGCGTCTCGTTCCCGGCGATGTCGATTCCCCCGACCTCGAGGACGTAGCGGCCCGGCCGCAGCGCCTTCCCGCCGACCTTGCCGTTCCAGTTGACCTTGTCGCTCAGACGGGTCGTGCGGCCGAGGATGACGCGGCGACCACCGACGTACACGACAGCGTGCGCCTTCTCGCTGAAGGTGTATTGGACCGGGAGCGCGTGGTCGCTGCCGCGGATGAAGATCCCGCTCCCGGCGCTCGCCGAGAGCACCTTCGGCGACGACGTGTCGATCGTGATCTTGTTCGGCATGAGGATCGTCCGGTGATCGTTCGAGAGCTCGACCTGCGGCTGGTACACCGACCCTTCGCGCGCGACGCCCGTCGTGGTGCGACCGTCCCAGCGGAACGTGACGGGGACGCCCTTCTGCATCTTGGCGCCGGTGGCGACCGTGTCGACGACGTGGCCGCCGGCGACGATCGTGACCGTCACCGAGTCCGGATGCCGCAGCTTGAAGGTGATATCTGCCTTGTCGGTCGCGCAGTGGCAGACGGGCGAGAACGTCTTCGTCACCTCCGGGCCGTAGATCGGGCTCTTGATGAGCTTCAGGTGCTCGGTGAGCGCAAAGGCGCCAGCGGTGGCCAGGAGCAGGCCCAGGAGGACGGTCGTCGAGAGAGCCCGCTGCAAAGCGGGCAGATTCTACGGCGCCGAGATTAAGGAAACGGTTAGGCCCGTCCGGGAGCGGTGCGGAACACGTCCATCTTCACCGCCGTGTAGGTCGCCACGACGACCGCGAGAGTGCCGAGCTCCACGCCGAGGAACCAGTTGGGGAGGTCCGGAGCGAGCAGCCTGATCCCGGTGATGACGAGGATGCCGCCGAGCCCGCCGCGGATCGTCAGCTCCGGGACCCTGACCGTCCAGCGGCTCGAGATGAGAATCCCGGGGATCGAGCCCATCAACAGCCAGAGCACTGCGTGCCAATCGACGTCTCCGATGATGACGTGCCCGAAGCCGGCGATCCACAGCAGCGCCGCGGCGTGGAAGATGTCCGTCCCGACGATCCGCGACATCGTCAGCGGATAGGCGAGCACCATCACGAGCCCGAAGTACGTCCCGCTGCCGACGGATGTCAGACCGAGAATGAAGCCGAACACGACTCCGGTCGCAAGGGCGATCGCCTTGTCGCGGTGAGACATGATGAACGGGCCCTCGCTCGGCTGGACACCGCGCTTCACGAACGCCTTGGCGAGGAAGCCGCAGCCGCCGAGGATCAGAGCAACGCCGATCGCGTACCCGAGAATCGTCTGCGCGTTCGAGAGCTCGTTCCGGAGGAACCAGGAGACCGCGACGCCCGCGATCGCAGACGGGCCCGAGCCGGCGAACAGCCAGACCGCGAGATGGCCGTGCACCGTGCCGAGCCGGCGATGCCGCCAGGCGCCGAACGACTTGAAGATCGCGCTGTGGAAGATGTCGGTGCCGACCGCATAGGTCGGCTTGAAGCCGAAGACGATGATGAGGACCGGCGTCATGAGCGAGCCGCCGCCGACGCCGGTCAAGCCGACGATCAGGCCGAGACCCAGCCCCACGAGGACGAACTGCCAGGTCACGACAGAAGCCCGCGCTCGCTGAGCAGCGCGAGCACGCGGTCCGCAGCGGCTTCAACATCCACCGCGGTCATGTCGAGGCGGAGGTCTGGCTCCTCCGGGTCCTCGTACGTCGAGTCGACGCCGGTGAGGTTGATGACCCCGCCCGTCCCCGCCTTGGCATACAGGCCGGTCGTGTCGCGCTCGGCCGCGACCTCCGCCGGCAGATCGACGAAGACCTCGATGAACTCGCCCTCGTCGAAGAGCGAGCGCGCCGTTTCCCGGTCGGCACGGAACGGGGAGACGAAGGCGACGAGCACGATGAGCCCGGCCTCCGTCATCAGATGCGCCACCTCGCTCGCGCGCCGGTTGTTCTCCGCGCGGTCGGCATCGCTGAAGCTGAGGTCCTTCGAGAGGCCGCGGCGCAGGTTCGCGCCGTCGAGCAGGACGGTGTGGCGGCCGGCCGCAAAGAGCCGGGCCTCGAGCGCATTCGCGATCGACGACTTGCCCGCGCCGGGCCGTCCCGTCAGCCAGACGACGAACGGGCGCTGCGCCTTGAGCCCGGCGCGCGCGTCGCGGTCGACCACGAGCTCCTGCAGGCGGACGTTCTCGCTCCGCGGCAGAGCGCGCATGAGCAGCCCCGCGCCAACGGTGTGGTTCGTGATCCGGTCGATGAGGATGAAGCCGCCGGTGTCGCGGTTGTCGAGATACCGGTCGAACGCGACCGGCTGCCCGAGCTCGACGTGGACGACGCCGATCTCGTTCAGGTCGAGCTGCGTCGCCGCGATCTGCTCGAGCGTGTCGACTTCGAGCTTGTAGCGGATCGGCGCCACCGTGGCGGGCACCATGGCCGTCCCGACGCGCATGAGATACGTCCGGCCGCGCAGGAGCGGCTCCTCGGCCATCCAGATGACGGTCGCCTCGAACTGCTGGCTCACCGGCGCCGGCGCATCGGCGGCGGCGATCATGTCGCCGCGACTGACGTCGATCTCGTCTTCGAGGGTCAGCGTCACGGCCTGGCCGGCGACGCCCAGCTCGAGGTCGCCGTCGAAGGTGACGACGCGCGCGACGGTCGATTCGATTCCCGCGGGCAGGACGACGACACGCTCACCGGGCGCGATCTGCCCGCCGGCGATCGTGCCCGCGTAGCCGCGAAAGTCCGGGCTCGGGCGGTTGACCCACTGCACCGGCAGCCGGAACGGCGCGTCCTGCATCCGCTCCTGGTCGACCTCGACCGTCTCGAGGTACTCCATCAGCGTCGGGCCGTCGTACCAGGGCATGGCCTCGGAACGCTCGAGGACGTTCTCACCGCGCAACGCCGAGCATGGGATGAGCGTGAACTCCTCGAGCCCGAGCTGCTCCGCGAACGCCCTGTACTGCCGTTCGATCTCGTGGAAGCGCTCCTCGGAGTAGTCGACGAGATCCATCTTGTTCACGGCGACCGCGATGTGGCGGAGGCCGAGCAGCCAGACGAGATAGCTGTGGCGGCGCGTCTGCGTGAGCACGCCCTTCCGCGCGTCCAGGAGGATCACGGCGCAGTCGGCGGTCGAGGCGCCGGTGACCATGTTGCGCGTGTACTGCTCGTGGCCGGGCGTGTCCGCGACGATGTACTTGCGGGTGTCGGTCGAGAAGAAGCGGTAGGCGACGTCGATCGTGATCCCCTGCTCGCGCTCGGCGGCGAGGCCGTCGAGGAGGAGCGCGAAGTCGAGCTCCTCGCCCTGCGTCCCGACGCGCTTCGAGTCCGCCTCGAGCGCGGCGACCTGATCCTCGAAGAGCATCTGCGACTCGTACAGCAGCCGTCCGATCAGGGTGCTCTTGCCGTCGTCGACGGAGCCGCACGTGATGAAGCGCAGGAGGCTCTTGCGCTCGTGCGCCTCGAGGTACGCGTCGATGTCGCGCTCGATGAGGTCGCTGTTCACTGCCTCGGCACTTCCCGGTTCGTGGAGGATCGACCGCTCGCGCGCGCAGGCGAGACCGCGCTCTCGCCGGAGCGCACGCCCGCTTGGCCACTCGCGAGCCCGAAGAAGGGGGCCCGCGGGGGAAACATGGTTTCCCCCGCGTTCAAAAGTAGCCCTCGACTTTTTTCTTCTCCATCGAGGCCGACTCGTCGTGGTCGATCATCCGGCCCTGCCGCTCGGACGTCCGGGCGAGCAGCATCTCCTGGATGATCTTCGGCAGCGTGTCGGCGTCAGACTCGATCGCGCCGGAGAGGGGGTAGCAGCCGAGCGTCCGGAAGCGCACGCGCTTGAGCTCGGGCTCCTCGCCCGGCTCGAGCCGGGACTGCATCCGGTCGTCGTCGACCATGATCCACGTCCCGTCGCGGTCGACGACCGGCCGCTCGGCGGCGAAGTAGAGCGGCACGATCGGGATCTCCTCGCGGTGGATGTAGAGCCAGACGTCGAGCTCGGTCCAGTTCGAGAGCGGGAAGACGCGGAGCGACTCGCCGCGCCGGTGACGCGCGTTGTAGAGCCGCCAGAGCTCGGGCCGCTGGTTCTTCGGGTCCCACCGGTGCTGCACCGTCCGGAAGGAGAAGATCCGCTCCTTCGCGCGCGACTTCTCCTCGTCGCGCCGCGCGCCGCCGAAGGCCGCGTCGAAGCCGTACTTGTCGAGCGCCTGCTTGAGACCCTCGGTCTTCATCACGTCGGTGTGGACGACCGAGCCGCTGTCGAAGGGGTTGATCCCGCGGGCGAGACCGTCCTCGTTCACGTGCACGAGCAGGTTGAGCCCGTGCTCGGATGCCATTTGCGCCCGAAAGGCGTACATGTCCTGGAACTTCCAGGTCGTGTCGACGTGGAGGAACGGGAACGGCGGCGGGGCCGGCGCGAACGCCTTCTCGGCCAGGCGCAGCATCACCGAGCTGTCCTTCCCGATCGAGTAGAGCATCACGGGGTTCTCGGCCACCGCGACGACCTCGCGCATGATGTCGATGGCCTCCGCCTCGAGCCGCTCGAGGTGGGTGAGCCGAACACGGGAGATGCTCAGCTTTCGACCTCAACTTCCGCGGGGGCTTCCGCGGGGATGAGGTTGAGCTCCTCGAGCCGCGCGATCACGACGGACGCCGCCTCGGGTGGCGTGCGGCCGGCAGTCTCGAGACGAACCTCCGGATCCAGCGGCTCCTCGTACGGCGCCGAGACGCCGGTGAACTCCTCGAGCTCGCCGGCGAACGCGGCTGCGTAGAGACCTTTCGGGTCGCGCCGCGCGCATTCCTCGAGCGAGGTCGCGACGAAGATCTCGACGAACGGCGCGTGCTGCTCGACGAGCGAGCGCGCATGCTTGCGCATCTCCTCGTACGGCGAGATCGCGGAGACGACCACGACGGCGCCGGCGCGCGCGATGCGCGATGCGACCCAGCCGATCCGCGCGATGTTCGTGTCGCGGTCCTCCTTCGAGAAGCCGAGTCCCTTCGAGAGGTGCGTGCGGACGATGTCGCCGTCGAGGTGCTCGACGGTGAAGCCGCGGCGCTCGAGCTCCGGCTCGACGATGTTCGCAATCGTCGTCTTGCCCGCGCCCGAGAGCCCTGTGAACCACAAGACAAAGCCTTGGCGTCCGTTCATGTGTGCAGCCCGCATTCGGTTCTCTCCGTTCCCGCCCAGCGACCCGCGCGGCCCTTGCCGGGCAGGGTCGAGTGCGTGTCGCCAATTGAGTCGTACCCCCGGTCGTGCAGTGCGTTGTAGGGCAGTCCGTGCTCGCGAATGTAGCGCCAGCAGTCCTCGTCGCTCCAGTCTGCGAGCGGGCTCGCCTTCCAGAGCTCGTGCTGGGAGTCCCAGCCGAGTTTCGGCGCGTCGGCGCGCGTCGGGGACTGGTCGCGGCGGATGCCCGTGATCCAGCAGTCGAGATCGAGGAGCGCGCGGTTGAGTGGCTCGACCTTGGCGATCGCGAGGTAGAGGTCCGGGTTCCGCTCCCAGAGACCGTCCTCGACCGGCGCGCCGGCGAATGTCTCGATCGTCGTGTCGTAGCGCGCCTCGATCGCCTTCCAGAGCTCGTGTGTCTCCGGGAACAGGTGATGCGTGTCGATCGCGAAGACGCGCGCCTTCGGGTCGGCCGCGAAGAACATCTCGAGGAGGACGGTCTCCTCCTTCTGGAACGAGGACGCGAGCGCGACGCGGCCGGGGAACTGCTCGAGCGCGAACGCCACGACACGCTCGGCGCTCCACGTCTCGACGTCGGGCGGAAGCTGGAGTTTCTCCCGGCGAAGGCTCGACGGAGCCGCGCCGAGAGCGGAGGCCGCGGCTTGGCCGGCGCCGGAGCGGGAATCAGCCAAGGAGCACCTCCTTCAACGTGTCGCCGCGCAGGCCGAGCCGGAGCGTCTCGAGCGGGATGACCTCGTCGGGTGGGATGTTGCCGAGGTTGACCTCCGGTCCGAAGTGGCGGATGAACCACGCCTGCGAGCTCTTCGTCGGCGCTTCCCAGACGATGTCGTGGAAGTCGAGCGAGTGCGCGATCTCGTCGATCAGGCCGGTGCGCATGTCGCCATCGGCGCGGAAGATGCCGGCGGTGCCGCCCTCGCGCGCCTCGGTGATGACCTTCCACGCGCCGGCGGCCTTCTCCTCGGTCATCCACGCGACCCACTGGTACGGCGCGAACACGACGTCGGAGTCCTTCGAGCCGACCTCGGAGAGGACGGTGAAGTCGCGCGCGAAGTCGGCGATGAGCGCGAGCTTCTCCTCGCGCGGGATCTCGACCGTGCCGTCGGAGATCTCGACGTGCGTCAGGCCGAGGTCGGCAAGCCAGCGCTTGTACTCGTCGAGCTTCCCCTTCGCCCAGACGGCCTCGAAGAACGTGCCGCCGATCACGACGGGCTTGTCCTTGAGGATGTCGAGCTTCCGCCGGAGGCTCTTCGTGATGTACGCCGTCCCCCAGCCGAGCTTGACGATGTCGATGTAGTCACCCGACGTCTCGAGGACGTCCTCCCAGCCGCGCGGGCCGAGCCCCTTGTCGAGGACGTGCGTGAGTCCGCCGTCCCGCTTCAGGCCGAGGTCGAAGTTGGGCGCGGTCACGCTGCGTGCCTCGGGGCGAGCGAAAACCGAGCGATGCAAGGACGCAGGGAGCGGCCGTAGTGGTTACTACGGCCGCGACTGAGGACGCCGCAGCGCGAAGCGTTTGCAGCCGCCCCGGGGTGCGCGAGTGTGGCCGTGTCCAACTTACAGGCGTTCATAGATCGCCTCGAGCTTCTTCTGGGCCGCTGCCTGCACGTCGTGATAGAGCGAGTTGCCGTGCGCGTCGATCCCGACGGTGAGCGGTCCGAAGTCCTTGACGCGGAACTTCCAGAGGCACTCGGGCATGAGCTCCTCCCACGCGACCTCCTCGATCTCCTCGATCTGCGTCGTCTCGAGCGCCGCGGCGCCGCCGACGATGGCGAAGTAGACCATCCCGAGCCTCTGCATCGGCTCGATCGCGTCATCGGGGAAGCCGCCCTTGCCACAGATCGCGCGGACGCCGTACTGCGCGCCGAGCGGCTCGGTGAAGCGCACCATGCGCGCCGAGGTCGTCGTCCCGATGCACACCTTCTCGTAGCGGCCACGTCCTTCTGAGTCAGTGCCGAGCTTGCGGACGCCGGGCGCCGTGTGGAGGAGGAACGCGCCCGTGAGGTCCATCGGCGGCTCGATCCCCTGGTCGAAGATGCGGATCTGGGTGCGGTCGCGGATGCCGATGATGTGACCCTGGACGATGACCTCGTCGCCGGCGCGGAGCTTCAGGATCTCCGCCTCGTCGGTGATCGGGAAGGTCACTTCGTGCGTCGCCATCAGCCCACACCCCCACCCTGGGTGGGGGTCGCTCCCGCCGCCCTCAATACCGATTCTACGGCCGCACAAGCCCGGGCTTTGCGCCAATTCTGTGAAAATTCGTGCGCCGCCACGTCTCACGCCTCCCGGTCGAACTCGACGGAGCCGTCGGCCGCGATGTGCGCGCTCGCGCGCCGCGCCGCCCAGCACTGGTAGTTGACCGCCACCGGGTTGAGCGTCATGTGCGTGTCCGCGTGCTCGATGTGGCAGTTGAGGACGGTGACGTCCCCGCCGAGGCCCATCGGGCCGATGCCCGTCTCGTTGAGCAAGCCGTACAGCTCCTCCTCGAGCTGCGCGACGAGTGGATCGGAGTTGCGCGTCCCGATCGGTCGCGCGATCGCCTCCTTCGCGAGGTACATCGCGTAGTCCGCGGAGCCGCCCAGTCCGACCCCGACGATGCCGGGCGGGCACGGCTTGCCGCCGGCGCCGACGATCGACTCGAGGACGAACTGCTTGATCCCCTTCACGCCGTCGGCCGGGGTGCACATCTTGAGGAAGCTCATGTTCTCGGAGCCGGAGCCCTTCGGCACGCACTTGACGTCGAGGCCGTCCCAGTCGGGGATGAACTCCCAGTGGACGATCGGCAGCCGGTGGCCGACGTTCGGGCCGGTGTTCTCGCGCGTCAGCGTGTGCACGGCGTTCGAGCGCAGCGGGTGCTCGAGCGTCGCGCGCGCGGTGCCGTTGTAGAGCGCCTCGTAGATCCGGGCCGGATGGAGCGGGAAGTGCTCGCCGACGCGGCACGTGTAGACCGCGATGCCGGTGTCCTGGCAGACGAGGTTCTTCTCGGAGTCCGCGACGTCGACGTTGCGGAGGATCGTGTTGAGGACGCGCTGCCCGGGCACCGACGTCTCGCGCTCGGCCGCGGCGGCGAGCGCGTCGCGCAGGTCCTGCGGGATGTCCTTCAGCGACCAGACGTAGAGGTGCGCGGCGGCGTCCTCGACCGAGCGCTGGAGATCAGTGTCGAGCAGCTGCGGCACGTCCCGCCCTCCTTCCGAACACGATGCATTCGAGCAGGCTGTTGCCCATCATCCGGTTCCGTCCATGCGTCCCGCCGGCGATCTCGCCGCAGGCGTAGAGGCCTTCGAGAGTCGTCTCGGCGTTCGTGTCGATCACGAGACCGCCGTTCTGGTAATGGAGGACAGGGTACGTGAGGATCGGCTCGCGGAGCGGGTCGACGCCGGCCGCGCG
>DATKRA010000095.1:0-47037 GCA_035532455.1 Gaiellaceae bacterium
GGCGCCGTGTTCGCGTCCAACTACCTCGTGACACTCCAGCGCGCCGCGGTTCGCCTCGGTGTCCCGGCCGAGGGGCTCGTCCCGCTCATGACGCGGACGATCGAGAACGGCTTCGAGCTGACGGGGCCGATCGCGCGGGGCGACTGGGCAACCGTCGACGCGCACAAGGAAGCGATCCGCGAGGCGCAGCCGGAGCTCGAGCCGGTGTACGAGGCGCTCGCCGAGGCGACGGTGGCGCTCGCATGAAGGTCGTGCGGAGAATCGCCGAGCTCGAGACGGCGCCGGGCACCGGCCTCGTCCCGACGATGGGCTCGCTCCACGCCGGCCACCGCGCTCTGCTCGCCGCGGCGCGCCGCGAGAGCGAGCGCGTCGTGATGTCGCTCTTCGTCAACCCGGCCCAGTTCGACGACGCGTCCGACCTCGCCGCGTATCCGCGCGACGAGGTACGCGACCTCGCGATCGCGGAGGAGGAAGGCGTCGACGTCGTCTTCGCACCGGACGCGGGCGAGCTCTACCCGGACGGCTTTGCGACCTGGGTCGAGCCCGAGCGCACCGGCGCGGAAGGCGAGGCGCGGCCCGGGCACTTCCGCGGCGTTGCGACGGTCTGCCTGAAGCTGTTCAACATCGTCCGCCCGGAGCGCGCGTACTTCGGCCGGAAGGACGCGCAGCAGGTCGCGGTGATCCGCCGGCTCGTCCGCGACCTCAACGTCCCGCTCGAGATCCGCGTCGTTCCGACCGTGCGCGACGAGGACGGCCTCGCGCTCTCCTCGCGCAACGTCCGGCTCTCGGCGGATGAGCGCGAGCGCGCACTCGGCCTGCCGCGCGGGCTGCAGGGCGCCGCGCGCGCCGCCGATCCGGTCGCCGCCGCGCGCGCCGTGCTCAACGGCCTCGCCCCCGACTACGTCGACGTCGTCGACCTCGGCGACGCGAAGGTTCTCGCCGCGGCCGTCCGCATCGGCTCCACCCGCTTGATCGACAACGTCCCTCTGGAAGGAGAAGCCCCATGAGCATCCCCGCCGGCAAGCTGCCGCTGCCCGAGCTCGCCGCGATGAAGCAGCGCGGCGACAAGATCGTGATGGTCACCGCCTACGACGCCCCCGGCGCGCGTTTCGCGGAGGACGCCGGCATCGACATGGTCCTCGTGGGCGACACGGCGGCGATGGTCGTGCTCGGCCACTCCGGCACCACGCCCGTCACGGTCGACGAGATGCTGTTCCTCACGCGAACGGTCTCGCGGAACCTCCACCGCCCGATCGTCGTGGGCGACCTCCCGTTCGGCTCGTACGAGACGTCGGACGAGGACGCCGTGCGCACGGCGGTTCGCTTCGTCAAGGAAGGCGGCGCGGACGTCGTCAAGCTCGAGGGCGCCGGGGCGATGGTGTCGCGCGCCCGCGCGATCGTCGCCGCCGGCATTCCGGTGATGGGGCACGTCGGCCTGACGCCGCAGTCGGCGACGATGCTCGGCGGCTTCAAGACGCAGGGTCGCACGGCGGAGGCGGCGCAGCGGATCGTCGACGGCGCGAAGGATCTCGAGGCGGCGGGCTGCTGCTCGATCGTGCTCGAGGCGGTGCCGTCACCGGTGGCGGCGCGAGTCACCCGCGAGCTGTCGATCCCGACGATCGGGATCGGCGCCGGCGCCGACTGCGACGGGCAGGTGCTCGTCTACCACGACCTGCTCGGCCTCTCGGAGGGCCATCTCCCCCGCTTCGTCAAGCGGTACGCGAACCTCTCCGCCGAGATCCGCGACGCGCTTGCGGCTTACGCGGCTGAGGTGCGGAGCGGCGCGTTCCCGGAGGAGCAGCACGCGTACGCGATGTCGGAGGAGGAGCAGGCCACGTTCGAGAGCGCCTCTTGACTCACGCGGCCTCTTGTCGAACGATCGCGGGGCCGTGAGATGTTCGCATTTGCCTCTCCTCTCATCGCCGCGCTCGCGGTCGTGGGTGTCGCTCCGTTCTCAACGGCTTCCGCGTCCGCCGCTAGTGCACGCGCGTCGCGACCACGATCAATACCGGTAGCGAGGCCGCGAGCGCAACGGTCGCCGCGCTCCGCGCCCAGCTCCAGCCGTGCACCGCGCGCACGCCGACGACGAGCAGTAGCGCGCTCCAGCCGAACGCCGCGTAGTAGAGGCCGCCGAACGTCCGGTCGCCGGGCCCCCAGTCGGTGCCACCGGTGCGGAAGAGATCGACGCCGTAGATCGCGATCCGGATCGGCCACAGCGTGAAGAGAGAGAGTGCCAGCGGCGCGGAGGCGAGCGCAACGAGGCTCCGGGCGCGCCGGTAGCTGCCGAGCCCTCCGAATCGCCGCGCCGCTCCGAAGAGCAGTCCGCCGCCGATCCAGTACACGGCGAGCGCGTAGAAGGCGCCGCCGAGGAACGCCCAGACGGGGATGAGGGAGACCGAGGCGGACGGATCGTTGAGGAACGCGCGCGCGACCGGGGTGCCGAGCACGGCCGCGATGCCGGCGAGCCCGATCAGCGCGATCAGCGCTTCCTGCCGCGTCTCGACCGCCTCCTCCGACTCGTCCCGCAGCGCAACGAAGACGGCCCGCGGCGCGACGAGAACGGCCGGCGCGCGCAGCCACCAGTTCCGCTCGACCGGCGAGGTGCGCGAGCTCGGCGCGGTCGTCGCCATCTCGCCGAGGGTACTCACTGCCTAGTCGAGATGGCTGAGCGCATAGACGAGAAACACGACGAGTCCCACCGAGCCGAGGCTCAAGAAGCCGAACGCTCGTGCCCTTCGGCGCCATTTCGCCCGCGACTGGTGCACGTCAGGTAGCCACGCGAGCGCAGTGAGCGAAGCAGAAAGACCGATCGGCGGAAGCAGGATCACCAGGGCGACCACGAAGAACATGCGCGAGTCTTACGCCGCGACCACCGCCGGAGCGGGAAGAACCTCGCGGAGGAACGTCCCCGTGAAGCTGTCCTCCACGCGCGCGACGTCCTCGGGCGTGCCGACTGCGACGAGCTCCCCGCCTGCCTCGCCGCCTTCCGGGCCGAGGTCGATGACCCAGTCGGCCTGCTTGATCACGTCGAGATTGTGCTCGATCACGAGCATCGTGTTGCCGCCGTCGACGAGACGCTGCAGCGTCTCGAGAAGCTTCTCGATGTCGGCGAAGTGGAGGCCGGTCGTCGGCTCGTCGAGGATGTAGAGCGTCTTCCCCGTCGCGACCTTCGACAGCTCCGACGCGAGCTTGACCCGCTGCGCCTCGCCCCCTGAGAGCGTCGTCGCGGGCTGGCCGAGCTTGATGTAGTCGAGGCCGACATCGTGGAGCGTCTGCAGGCGCCGCCGGATCTTCGGGATCTTCGCGAAGAACTGGAGCGCCTCCTCGACCGACATCTCGAGAATGTCGGCGATCGAGCGTCCCTTGAACCGCACCTCGAGCGTCTCGCGGTTGTACCGCGCGCCCTTGCACGTCTCGCACGGAACGTAGACGTCGGGCAGAAAGTGCATCTCGATCTTGATCTGCCCGTCGCCCTTGCACGTCTCGCACCGGCCGCCGCGCACGTTGAACGAGAAGCGCCCCGGCTTGTAGCCGCGCACCTTCGCCTCGGGCGTGAGCGAGTAGAGCTCGCGGATGTGCGTGAAGAGGTCGGTGTACGTCGCCGGGTTCGAGCGCGGCGTGCGGCCGATCGGCCTCTGGTCGATCTCGATCACCTTGTCGAACACGTCGATCCCTTCGACCGCTGTGTGCGCGCCGGGCTTGACGCGAGCACGATTCAGCCGGTTCGCGAGCGCCTTGAAGACGATCTCGTTGACGAGCGTCGACTTGCCGGAGCCCGAGACCCCGGTCACGCAGATGAACTTCCCGACGGGGAACTCGACGTCGATGCCCTTGAGGTTGTGCTGCGCCGCGCCGCGGACGACGAACGCGCCGCGGTCCTCGTCGCGCCGTTCCGGAACCGCGATCTCGCGCGTGCCGGACAGGAACTGCCCCGTGATGGACTTCTTGTTGCGCTCGACTTTCTCCGCCGGCCCTTCCGCGACGACCTCGCCGCCGTGCAGGCCCGCTCCGGGTCCCATGTCGACGAGCCAGTCGGAGCGCCGCATCATCTCCTCGTCGTGCTCGACGACGACGACGGTGTTGCCGATGTCGCGCAGCCGCTCGAGCGTCCCGATGAGGCGCGCGTTGTCGCGCTGGTGGAGGCCGATCGACGGCTCGTCGAGGATGTAGAGGACGCCGACGAGCTGCGAGCCGATCTGCGTTGCGAGCCGCAGCCGCTGCGCCTCGCCGCCCGAGAGCGTCGCCGCCGCGCGGTCGAGCGTGAGGTAACCGACTCCGACGTCGTCGAGGAACGTCAGCCGCTCGCGGATCTCCTTCACGATCCGGTGTCCGATCAGCTGCTCGGTCGGCGTGAGGTCGAGCTCGTCGACGAAGCGGAGCGCACGGCTGACCGAGAGCTGCGTGAACTCGTGGATCGACTTGCCGTTGACCGTGACCGCGAGCACCTCGGGCTTGAGGCGCGCGCCCTTGCAGACGGGGCACGGCCGGAAGCTCATGTACTCCTCGATGCGCTCGCGCTGGTGCGAGGAGTCGGTCTCGCGATAGCGCCGCTCGAGGTTCGCGACGATGCCCTTGAAGCTCGCGAGCTCGTGGCCGCGGCTCCGGCCCATGCGGTTCGTGTACTTGACGTAGATCCGCTCGTCGCCGGTGCCGAAGAGGAAGAGGTTCTGCTGCTCCTCGGTGAGGTCGGCCCACGGCTTCGACGTGTCGACCTCGTAGCGGTCTGCCACGGCCTGGATGACCGCTTCGTACCAGCCCGACATGCCGCCGACCGACCACGGCACGAGCGCGCCGTCGTCGATCGAGAGCGACGGATCCGGCACGACGAGATCGGGGTCGATCTCCTGCTGCGACCCGAGGCCGGTGCAGCGCGGACACGCGCCGTGCGGCGCGTTGAAGGAGAAGATGCGCGGCTGCAGCTCGGGCAGCGAGACACCGTGGTCCGGGCACGCGAAGTTCTCCGAGAAGATCAGCTGCTCGCCGGTGTCGACGAGGTCGACCGCGACGAGACCGTCGGCGAGCCCTGCCGCCGTCTCGATCGACTGAGCGAGCCGCAGCCGCAGATCGGCGCGCATGACGAGCCGGTCGACGACCACCTCGATCGTGTGCTTGAACTTCTTGTCGAGCGCCGGCACGCCCTCCTCGAGGACGTACTGCTCGCCGTCGACCTTCACGCGCGTGAAGCCCTCGCGGATCAGATCCTCGAACACGTCCTTGTACTCGCCCTTGCGGTCGCGGACGACCGGCGCGTTGACGGTGAAGCGCGTCCCCTCCTCCAGCTGGAGCACCTGGTCGACGATCGCGTCGAGGCTCTGGCCCGCGATCGGCTTGCCGCAGATCGGGCAGTGCGGCCGGCCGACGCGCGCGTAGAGGAGGCGGAGGTAGTCGTAGATCTCCGTCACCGTGCCGACCGTCGAGCGTGGGTTCCGCGACGTCGTCTTCTGGTCGATCGAGATCGCCGGGCTGAGGCCGTCGATGTGGTCGACGTCGGGCTTCTCCATCATCTGGAGGAACTGCCGCGCGTATGCGGAGAGCGACTCGACGTAGCGGCGCTGCCCTTCCGCGTAGATCGTGTCGAAGGCGAGCGACGACTTGCCGGAGCCCGAGAGCCCGGTGATGCAGATCAGACGGTTCCGCGGCAGACGGACGGTGATGTCCTTGAGGTTGTGCTCGCGGGCGCCGTGGACTACGAGTTCTTCGGCGGCCATATACGAGGATTCTATCCGCCGAACACGTGTTCGTGCCAGGGCAACGTCAACGGCCGGTACCTGGTACCGAGTCACACATTCGTGACGGTCTACCCATGGAGGAAAGCGGGTTTGCGAGACCGGTACCTGGCACCGGTCTCTGGCACCGGTCCTCAGCGCTTCTGCTGCAAGAGGCGAGCGAGCCGCCGCGGCACGAAGTCGACCTCGAGCTCGCCGGCGACGATGGTGGCGTAGCCGAGGATGCGGCCTGGCACCGTCCGCTCGACCTCGAAGACCGTGCCGTTGAGCGAGACCGACGCGCTCCTCCGGCGCAGAAAGCCGTGCTCGACCACGAACGCGTTCGTCGTCACCGCGAGATGAGTGCGGTCCCAGCGAGTGACGCCGACCACTGCGATCACGGCGGCGAGGGCAAGCAGAGCCGCACCCACGGCCGCGAGCGCTGTCCACGGAGCGAGGAAGCAGGCGGCGCCGGCGAGCGCGAGCACGAGGGCGCGCGACAGCGGCCGCGCCAGCGCGATCCCGTGCCGGTGCATTTCGATCACGCAAGCATCGTTCTCTTCCGCAACGGGAATCCCTGGCGGATGGAGGGCAACGGAACTGCGCGGCGTGCCGCGACCGCGACGCTCGTCGTCATCTCGATCGTCGCCGTCGCGCTCGCCCTCTGGAAGCTGAAGGTGCTGATCGCGCTTCTCTTCCTCGGCTTCGTCATCGCGTCGGCGATGCGGCCGAGCGTCGAGTGGCTCCGCCGGCGAGCGCGCGTGCCGCGCAGCGTCGGCGTCGTCCTCCACTACCTCCTGTTCTTCGGAGCGGTCGCGCTGTTCCTCTACCTCGTCGTGCCGGTCGCGATCACGCAGGTGCACCTTGCCATCGGACAGGTGCCGACGTCGCCGACGCAGCTTCACCACGCCGCCCTCCACTCGCACGGCCTGCGCCACGCGATCCTCAGCGCGGTCGACAAGTGGCTCCGCCGGCTCCCCTCGGGCGCGGGCCTCCTCCACCCGGCGATCAGCGCGACGAAGACGGCGTTCGAGGTGCTCATCGGGGTTCTGTTCATGTTCGCGGTCGGCGCGTATTGGATCTTCGAGCGCGACAACGCGATCGCGCTCGTCCAGAAGCTCGTCCCGCGCCGTCACCGCCGCGTTACGCGCGACACGTGGGTGCTCATCGACATGAAGCTCGGCGCGTTCGTCCGGGGCGAGTTCCTCCTCGTCGTCGTCGTAGCCGGCCTCCTATCGCTCGCGTTCTGGCTCGACGGCGAGCCGTACTGGCTTCTCGTCGGGGCGTTCGCGGGGATCGTCGAGCTCGTGCCGATCGTCGGGCCGATCGGGGCCGGCGTCCTCGCAGTCGGCGTCGGACTTACGGCCGGATGGGGCGTCGGGATCGGAGCCGGAATCGCGGTGCTCGTCCTCCGCCAGCTCGAGGACTACGTGATCGTGCCGCGGGTGATGGGCCACGCCGTCGGGCTCTCGCCGCTCGTCGTCCTCGTCTCGGTGATCGGGATCGGCTACCTGCTCGGCGCCGTGTACGTACTCCTCGCGATCCCGATCGCGGCGATCGCGTCAACGCTGATCGACGTCGTGATCCACGACCGCGATCCGGCACTGGAGGACGCGCCGGCAGTCCTGTTCGCCGGGCAGAAGGGCGAGGACTAGGCCGCTAAGCCGTCGGCGCGGTCCGGATCGTGTGGATGAGCGCACGCCATTCGGACGCCGTCGGCGTCGTCGGCATCGTCACGCCGGCCCACTCGCCGCGATACGGAAACACGGCCTGGCTACCGCCAGTCACCGCGTAGCCCTCGGCGTGCGGGCGCTGGAGATACATGCTCCGGTACGTCGTGCCCCAGGCGTTCGGGTTCGTCTTCGAAACGGCCGCGATGTCGAGATTGACAGAGTGCGCTCCTGCGCGTCCAGGCCAAAGTCGAGGGAGACGACCAACCCCGAGTTTCCACCGGGGAGTTGCGCGGTGCTGCTCGACGCATCGGCGAGCGCGTATCCGCCCAAGGACGTGAGGCGCGGGAACGAGAGCGTGACCGCGGCGGCGAGCGACGACAGATCCGTCCCGTAGTCGGTCCGTGCGGACGACGAACGGCCCCGGCTGGACGGCGGAGCGACGGCGGCGTGGCCCGACGCAAGCGCCTTCGCCACGCTCGGCGGCGTCACGCCGTACTCCATGTGGAGCGCGCCCCACGCGACGGCGCTCGACGCGTACTTCGTGATGGAGTCGGCCGCACCGCCGACGATGTCCACCCGCGTCCGCGTCGCAGGGTCGTACGTCGTTCTGTCGCGGCCGCCGCCTTCCCACCGGAAGGTGAGACGGCCGGCGGGATCGCGCCACACGTCGAGCACCTGCCCGCCCAGCGTGATGCGCGCCTCGGTCGTCTGTCGAGCCGCGCCGCCGCAGGAGAGCGCGACGAGAGCCGCTGCAACGCCGGCTCCGGCGAGGAGGGTGAGAACGGTCAGCTCGCGCCGGTTGTGGCAGAGCATCTCGCGCTAGGACTTGCGCCAGCGGCCGAAGACGAGGCCGCCGAGCGTGAAGCCGAGGCCGAACGTGCCGACTGCGAAGGCGCCGATCGCGGCCGCCTTGCGCGCGGTCGAGAGCCGCTGCCAGCGGCCGAGCGCCTCTTCCTCTTCGTGCGTGAGCTCCTCGCCGCGCCGCTGCTTGCGCAACGCGCCCCCTGCCCGGAGGCCGAGGTAGAGGTCGTCGAAGATCTCCGCGGATTCTTCGGCCATGGCGTCCAATCTATAGCCTCGTTCGATTGTGACGGCCAGGCTCCTCCACGTCTCCGACCTCCACGTGGGCGCGCACGAGGAGCGGGACGTCGAGCAGGCGCTCGCCCGGCTCGTCGAGCGGATCGAGCCGCAGCTCGTCGTCGCGTCGGGGGATCTCTCGCATCGCGGCCGCCGTGAGCAGCTCGAGCGCGCTGCGGCGTTCCTGCGGTCGCTGGGGCCGCCGGTGCTCGCGGTGCCGGGCAACCATGACCTGCCGTACACGCCGGCGCGATTCGTGCGGCCGTGGGCGGAGTTCGAGAGCGTCTGGGAGACGACCGAGCCGGTCGCCTCGCTGCCCGGCCTACACGTCGTCGGGATCAACTCGGCGCGGCCCTTTCACCACCAGAGCGGCGGGCTCGGCGGTGGACGGCTCGAGCGCGCCGTCGCGCGGCTCGGCGAGGCGGAGCCGAACGCGCTGCGTGTCGCCGTCCTCCACCACCACCTCGTCGGCGCACCGTGGCGGGCGGCGAACAAGCGCCCGCTCGCGCGGCGCGACCGTGTCCTCCACGCGCTCGCGGCGGCCGGCGCCGACCTGATCCTCGGTGGCCACATCCATCAGGCGACCGTCACCGAGCGGCACGAGTTCGAGGCCGTCGGGGCCGAGACGCGCACGACGGTCCTCGCGACCGCGCCGGGCTTCGGGCAGCCGCGCCCGCGGCGGCTCGGCGAGGCGCGCGGCCTCCACGTCTACGAGGCCGACTCCGAGGCGATCGTCGTGCGCACGTACGGGTGGAACGGCGGCGACTGGACGCCGGCCGCGGAACGACGCTTCCCGCGCTCCTAACGGTGCTCTAGGAAGCGGCGCCGCGTGTAGAGCAGCGCCGTCGCACCGATGACCGAGAACACAAGCCCCATGGGGTAGCCGATGAACAGCCAGGCGATCACGCCGCCGAGGAACGAGCCGGCGAGGCCGAGAGCGACCGTGCCGGGAACGCTCATCGGATCGGGACCCGGCAGGACGAGCCGCGCGAGCACGCCGACGATCAGGCCCTCGGCGAGCAGCAACATGACGAACCAGAGAGCCACTAGCGGAGCTTCTCTAGCAATCGCAGACGGGCGCCGTCGTACTCGGAGTCGTCGAGGACGCCGGAGTCGTGCAGCTCCTCGAGCAGGCGGAGGTAGTGCGCAGGATTCTCGGTCGGCTCGCCGGGATGGTCTTCCGCCGGAACCGCCGGGCGCGGCACCGTCATGCCGGGTTGCGGAACGCCGAAGGGCTGCGTCATGCCGATCTGATCCGGGTCGATGCCGGCCTTCTTCAGCCGCTCGCGGTACTGCTCGACGCCGAAGCCGCGGTCGGGGAAGCGGTATGCGCCCCGCCCCCACAGCGGCCGCTTCTGCACGAAGAGCCGGTACGCGACCACGAGGCCGACGGCGATGCAGAAGGCCGCAAGCCCCGCCCACGACGCCGCCTTCCGGCCTCCGATCGCGAGGACGATCCCCGAGCCGCCGAAGAAGCCGAGCAGGCCGATCACGATCGTCAGCCACGCCGGCATCGGATCGGGCCCCGGCAGCGCGAAGCGCGCGAGCGCGCCGGTGATGAAGGCGATGAACAGCGCGGCGATGACGGCTCCGAGCATGTGCTGAGGGTATCTATCGCGGATGAAGGAGCTCTAAGCAGCGGCAAGCGCTTGCAACTCGCGCCGGAGCTCCTTGATCTCGTCCCGGAGCTTCGCGGCGTACTCGAAGCGGAGCTCGTCGGCGGCGACGTACATCTCCTCCTCGAGCGTGACGACGAGCTTCTCGAGCTCCTCGCGCGACATCCCCTCGACCTTCGACTCGCCGCGCCGCCGCCGCCCAGGGACGTGAGGAGCATCGAGCTGGAACAGCGCGCCGATGTCGGAGACGCCCTTCAGGATCGTGGCGGGCTCGATCCCGTGCTCCTCGTTGTACGCGAGCTGGACCGCGCGGCGGCGGGTCGTCTCGTCGAGCGCCGCCTTGATCGCCTCCGTCTCCTTGTCGGCGTACATCAGCACCTTGCCGTTGATGTTCCGCGCGGCCCGGCCGATCGTCTGGATCAGGCTCGTGCGGCCGCGGAGGAAGCCCTCCTTGTCGGCGTCGAGGATCGCGACGAGCGACACCTCCGGCAGGTCGAGCCCCTCGCGGAGGAGGTTGACACCGACGAGGACGTCGTACTCGCCGAGCCGCAGATCGCGGACGATGTGGATCCGCTCGAGCGTGTCGATCTCCGAGTGGAGATAGCGCGCCTTCACGCCCGACTCGAGGAGGTAGTCGGTCAGATCCTCGGACATCTTCTTCGTCAGCGTCGTGATGAGGACGCGCTCGCCCGCCTGCTCGCGCGTGCGGATCTCGCCGAGGAGGTCGTCGATCTGGTTCTTCGTCGGGCGGATGTCGACCTCGGGGTCGACGATTCCCGTCGGCCGGATGAGCTGCTCGGCGACGACCTTCGAGTTCTGCAGCTCGAACGAGCCCGGCGTCGCCGACACGAACACCATCTGCGGCACCTTGCGGAGGAACTCGTCGAAGCGGAGCGGCCGGTTGTCGAGCGCCGACGGCAGCCGGAAGCCGAAGTCGACGAGCGTCTGCTTGCGCGAGCGGTCGCCCTCGTACATCCCGCCGATCTGCGGCACGGTCTGGTGCGACTCGTCGATGAAGACGACGAAGTCGGACGGGAAGTAGTCGAGCAGCGTGAACGGATGCGTGCCTGCCGCGCGACCTTCGAGGACCCGCGAGTAGTTCTCGATCCCGTTGCAAAAGCCGAGCTCGCGGAGCATCTCGAGGTCGTACTCCGTCCGCTGCCTGATCCGGTGCGCCTCGAGCAGCTTCCCCTCGTCCTCGAACTTGCGCACCTGCGCGTTCAGCTCGGCGCGGATGTCGTCGACGGCGCGCTCGACCGTCGGCTGCGAGGTGACGTACTCCGTGGCCGGCCAGATGGAGAGGTTGTCGAGCTTCGCGTGCACCTCGCCGGTGAGCGGATCGAAGTGCGTCATCTGCTCCACCTCGTCGCCGAAGAACGAGATGCGGTACGCGGTCTCCTGGTTCGCCGGCTGCACCTCGACGACGTCGCCCTTGACGCGGAAGCGGCCGCGGCCGAGCACCGTGTCGTTGCGGACGTACTGCGAGTCGATGAGCTTGCGCAGGAGAAGGTCGCGGTCGTGCTCGGCGCCCGTCTCGAGGTAGATCATCCGCTCCTGCCATTCCTCCGGCGAGCCGAGGCCGTAGATGCACGAGACGGACGCGACGACGATCACGTCGGTGCGCGTGAAGAGCGACGACGTCGTCGAGAGCCTGAGGCGCGCGATGTCGTCGTTCCGCGAGCTGTCCTTCTCGATGTAGAGGTCTGCCTGCGGGACGTACGCCTCCGGTTGGTAGTAGTCGTAGTAGGAGACGAAGTACTCGACGGCGTTGTGCGGGAAGAACTCCCGGAACTCGTTGCAGAGCTGAGCCGCGAGCGTCTTGTTGTGGGCGATGATCAGCGCCGGGCGGCCGATCTTCTCGATCGTCCACGCCATCGTCGCCGTCTTGCCGGTGCCGGTCGCGCCGACGAGCGTCTGGTACTTCTCCCCCGCGCTCAGGCTCGCCGCGAGCGTCTCGATCGCCGTCGGCTGGTCGCCGGTCGGGCGGTAGTCGGAGGTTGTGCGAAGCGGCGGCATGGGAACAAGCGTACCCATGCCCGATCGGCCTTCTCGAGCTCGCAACGGTTGCAAGAGCGGCGTATAGCGGGTGGACACGATGAGTCGTTGGGTGACCGTGCTCGGAGTGGGAGTCGTGGCGCTAGCCGGCTGTGGCGGCGGTCACGCGACCGCGTACACCGGCGCCTCCGGGCTCCACGGCGTCGTGATGCGCGGCCCGACCCAGCCGGTGTGCCGCCGGGGAGTGCCGTGCTCCGAGCCGGCCGCCGGCACGACGCTTCGGTTCGTGCACAACGGCCACCTCGCCGCCAGCGCGCATGCCGGCAAGAACGGGGCGTATTCGATCCGGCTCGCGCCCGGCGTCTACACGATCATGAGCGCGGCACCGTCGAGCATCGGCACGGGCATCCGCCCGGGCCGAGCCCGCGTCCGCAGCGGTGCGCCGCGCCGGCTCGACTTCTTCATCGACACCGGAATCCGGTAGGCCGCTTACGATCGGGTGGTGCCGCCGGCGCCGGACATCGATCTCGTGGCCGCGTCGTTGCGGGCGGACGCCGGCGACCTGCGCATATACGTGGAGGGGCTGGCGCGAAAGCTCGAGCGGTCGTTCCCCGGTCTCTGCAAGGTTCGGCGCTCGGGAGTGCTCGGGAAGGGCCCGATCCGAGAGATCACGATCGCGCTGGGAGACGGCCACTACGAGCTCGAGCACCATGATGGCTCCGTTGTCGCGCGGCGTTCGTCTGTTGTGCGCGGAATCTCGTTGAAGAGTGAAGAGCTTGGTCTCGATCAATGGATCGATTCGCTGGCATCTCACATGTTGGAGGAGGCTGAGCGCACTGAGCGAGGGCGACTGGCCCTGGAGAATCTCCTGACCCGAGTCCCGAATGAGGAGGCAACCTGATGGCGTACGACCCGAACTCGACCGAGGGCCTGACAGAGCATGGCCAGGAACGGATCGCGGAGTTGCGAAGCGATCACCTGTTCACAAGCGACCTCTCCGTGAACGAGTTCCTGCTCGTTCGGGAGGCCGGGTTCGAGCCGCTCGGGTTCGTAGTCGGTTCGTGCATCTACCACATCGGATTCCAGCAATCGCGTTTCAACCAGAGCCAGGAGATGGCCGTGTTGTCGCAGGCGATGTACAGCGCCCGCGAGCTGGCGATGACGCGGATGGAGGAAGAAGCGGACCAGCTCGGAGCCGACGGCGTCGTGGGTGTCCGGCTCGAGATCGGCCGCTACGACTGGGGCCCGGATCTGGCGGAGTTCATCGCCATCGGCACGGCAATCAAGCACCGCGAGGGCGTCCTGCACCGCGCACCGAACGGCCGGCCGTTCACGAGCGACCTCTCCGGACAGGACTTCTGGACGCTGCTGAAGAGCGGCCACCGTCCGCTCGGAATGGTGATGGGCTCGTGCGTCTACCACGTCGCGCACCAGTCGATGTGGAAGGCGATGAAGAACGTCGGCCAGAACGTCGAGATGGAGAACTTCACGCAAGCGCTCTACGACGCACGCGAGCTCGCGATGGAACGCATGCAGACCGAGGCGAAACAGCTGCAGGCGGAAGGCATCGTCGGCGTGCAACTCGTGGAGAAAAGCCACGGCTGGGGCAGCCACGTCATCGAGTTCTTCGCCGTCGGCACAGCCGTCGCGCCCGTCGAAGGAGCCCATTCGGCACCAACCCCGGGAGTCGTGCTGGCACTCAACTAATCGATACGGCGCCAGATCCCTGAGCGGCTCCAGAAGTGCATCGCGTAGTTCTCGAAGGCGATTCGGGTAGTTCCCCGATGCCGCCGACGCTCCGTAGGCGGATCCTGAGGATGTCAGTCCACGAAGACGGGGTGAATCCCACGGATTGACGAGAGGCCCCTGTCGGGCCTCAACGAAAGGGGACGAGAGAAATGCGGAAGCTGCCTGTAGTCATCGTGGCGGCGTTTGCGCTGGGTGTGGCCGGGACGGCGGTCGCCGCCGTCACGTGGCCCTCCTCGGCCACCAGTTGGTCGGGCGTCAACGCGCACCTGAACGCGCTGCACAACACTGACCTGACGCAGTTGTCGAAGGTCGTGATAGTCAAGGCACGTCTGACGCAGTCAGGCGGCAACATGGTTGTGGGGAGCGTGCGCTGCCCCGGCGGATCGGGATACAAGACCGGCAGCTATGCGACGGGCGGCGGCGTGATGTTCTCGGACACGAGCCCCGACGGTGACTGGTACATCAACAGGTCCGGGCCGATCACACAGATGGGGGTGAATATGCCACCGAACGGCTGGAAGGCTGCTGTCAGCAACCCCACTTTCAAGGTAGGAGAGCCGGTGCCGACCGACATATACGTGTACGCAATCTGCGCAACCTGAGCGGCCGACGTCGCGTGGACGATCGCCCGCGAATGGATGTCCCATAGCTGGGTTGTCTGGGCCGAGCCGTGTGCGGCAACTCCGACTTCAGGCGAGAACCACGACGACGCAAGAGCAGCGGAGCGCATTGTCGGCTTCTCGCTAGCGTTGACAGAGTGGAAATCAGAGCCGCACAGCCGGAGGAATGGCCGTGCATCTATCGGTTCTACTCGGCAATCGTCGAAGCGGGTGAGTCCTATGCGTTTCCCCCGGGCCAGTCGCTCGAGGAGGCCCATCCCTGGTGGATGGAACAGCCACCCGGAGTCACCGTCGTCGCGGTCGAGGGTGGAGACATCTTGGGCTCCGCGAAGATGGGCCCGAACCGGTCTGGACGCGGCGCGCACGTCGCGACCGCATCTTTCATGGTTGATCCTGCTTATCAGGGCCGAGGCGTCGGAAGAGCGTTGGGCGAGTACATGCTTGCGTGGGCTCGGGCCGCCGGCTACGCCGGCGTGCAGTTCAACGCGGTGGTCGAGACGAACAGGGCCGCCGTCGAGTTGTGGAAAGCGCTCGGGTTCGTTGTCATCGGAACCATCCCCGCGTCCTTCGACCACCCAGAGCACGGACTCGTAGGCCTGCACGTCATGTACCGCCGCCTGTGATCCGACGCTGACCTGAGAGCTCTAGTAGCCGAGCTGGCCCGCGTACACGCGGCGGTAGAGCTTCTTCAGGCTCTCGACCTTGTCGACGTACGCGCGCGTGTCGGCGAACTGGATTCGCTCGTGCGCGGCCTGCCAACGGTCGACGTTCGCCTCCCCCGCGTTGTACGCGGCGAGGGCAAGACGCTCGTTGCCCTTGTACTTCTCGAGCAGATGGCGGAGGTACCACGCGCCGTAGTCGACGTTGATGTCGGGGTTCGTGAGGTCGGAGAGGCGGAACTTCGTGCCGTGCGTGTACTGCGCGATCCCCTCAGCCGTCGCCGGCGTCAGCTGCATCAGCCCGACCGCGCCGGCGCTCGAGCGCGCGGTGGCGTTGAACTTGCTCTCCGTGTCGATCACGGCGGCGAGCAGCGCCGGATCGAGCCGCTGCTGCCGTGCGTACGTGCGAACGATCGTCGCGTAGCGCAGCGGGTGCCAGAGCCGTGCGTACCACGCCGTCGTCCGTACATAGAGGATGGCTCCAGCCACCACGAAGACGGCGGCCACCGCGACGAGTCCGCGTCTCAGGGAGCCGTCAACTCCTCGAGGACGCCGGCGACGAACGCATCGAGCTCATCGAGCGTCCCGTCGTTGACGTACGCGAAGTCGGCGCGCCGGATCTTCTCCTCCTCCGGCACGAGCCGCTCCTCGCGGTCGGCGAAGCCGTCGCGGCGCTCGGCGCGCACCTCCGTGGGCGCGGTGATGACGACGACCTTGTCGAAGCGCGACTCGCCGCCGGTCTCGAACAGGAGCGGTATCTCGGCGACGGCCACGTCGGAAGTCTGCCGAGCGAACCAGTCGGCAGTCGCGGCGCGGACGCGCGGATGGAGCTCGCTCTCGAGCCACGCGAGCTCGTCGCGGTCGGCGAAGACGATCCGGCCGACCGCAGCGCGATCGACCTCGCCGCCGGTGAAGACGCTGTCGCCCCAGCGCTCGCGCAACGCGGCCTGCAGCTCCTCGTCGTCGCGGTAGAGCTCGTGGACGATCTCGTCGGACGAGATGGTCGCAGCGCCGTGCCGCGCGAACGCCTGCAGCGCCTCGCTCTTGCCGGCGGCGATGCCCCCCGTGAGTGCGACCGCGAGCGGCCGCGTCATTACAGCGCCCCTTCCAACGATGGTCTGGGCGTCCCTGGCGGCTGCAAAGCGTCGCGACTCCTCGCTCCGCTCGTCGGCCGGCTCCGCCGGCTAGGGCGTCCTCGGTCGCGCGCGTAGCTGAGGCTACGCGCGCTTCCTGCGTCCTTGTCTCGCTCGCTTTTCGCTCGCCAGGAACGCGAGACCATCGCCGGAAGGGGCGCTATTCCTCGGAAGCGGCTTCGGCTTCAGGCTCGGCCGAGGCGTCCGCCTCGTCGTCCGCCGCGAGCTCTTCCTCGGCCTCGTCGGCCTCGGGCTCTTCCTCGGGCTCAGGCTCTTCCTCGGCCTCGTCGGCCTCGGGCATCTCCTCGTCGACCGGAGCCTCGAGCGCCTCCGCCGCAGGCACCTCGCCGTCGGCGATGGGCTCCTCCGCCGGGATGATGTTCGGCGAGATGTCGTTGAGCGGCTCGCCGTCGATCCCCTTGAGCGAGAGCGAGAGCCGCCGCCGGTCGGCGTCGACCTCGACGATCCGCACCTTGACCTTGTCTCCCTGCGAGACGATCTCGCGCGGGTTCTCGACGTGGTGCTGGGCGAGCTCGGAGATGTGGACGAGGCCCTCGACGCCCGGGAGGATCTCGACGAAGGCGCCGAACGTGACGACCTTCGTCACCGTGCCTTCGACGATGTCGCCCTCCTGGTGGCTGTCGAGCACGTCCTGCCACGGATCGCTCTGGGTCTGCTTGAGACCGAGCGAGATCCGCTGGCGCTCGCGGTCGATGTCGAGAACCTGCACGTTGACCTTCTGACCGATCTCCAGGACCTCGGACGGATGGTTGACGTGGCTCCACGAGAGTTCGGAGATGTGGATGAGGCCGTCCATCCCGTCGAGATCGACGAACGCGCCGAAGTCGACGATGTTCGAGATCGTCCCCTCGACCTTGTCGCCCGGGTTGAGCTGGTCGAGGATCCGCTGCCGCTGGTCCTTGCGCTCCTCCTCGAGCACGGCGCGACGCGAGAGGACGACGTTGTTGCGCTGGCGGTTGAGCTCGATCACCTTGCACTCGAGCTCCTGCCCGGTGAACTCCTCGAGGTCCTGCACGCGGCGGATGTCGACGAGCGACGCGGGCAGGAAGCCGCGCACGCCGAGGTCGAGGATGAGACCGCCCTTGACGACCTCGATCACGCGGCCCGTGACCGGCTGGCCGTTCTCGTGGGCCGTCTCGATCGCCTTCCACGCGATCTCGAAGCGGGCGCGCTTCTTCGAGAGGATGAGCCGGCCTTCGGCGTCCTCCTTCGTGAGGACGAGCGCGGCGATGTCGTCGCCGACCGAGACCTCGTCGGCCGGATTGATCGAGCGCCGGATCGACAGCTCCGAGACCGGGATGACGCCCTCCGACTTGTAGCCGATGTCGACGAGCACCTCGTCCTTGTCCACGCGGACGACCGTCCCGTTGACGACCTGGCCTTCCTCGATGGTGGGGAAGGTCGACTCGTAGTCGGGGACGAGCTCGCCGCTCTCGGGGTCGGTCGTCCAGACGCCTTCCTCGAGCCGCGGATCGTTGATTGTCTCGTTCGTCATAGAAGCGCGCAGCAGTGTAGCGGCGCCCCGCATATCCCTCGCGTGCGTCCGAATGCCGGGGCTAGGCTGCGGCGGATGGACGAGCGCTACCCGATCGGCGTCACGAGCTCTTGCGCGGTGACCGTTCTGCGGCAGGACGGCGCGGGAGGCGGCTACGGCGGCTGGTCCGCCACGGTCGGCCTGCTGAGCGGGGAGGCGACGATTCGGCTGCCCGGCCACTACGCGGGACTTCTCGCCGGCGTGCTGCAGAGCGCCGACCTGCGCTTCGCTCCCGGCGCGCGCCTCGCCCGCGACGAGTACCTCGACGTGACGGGTCTCATCGCCGACGGCCTCGAGACGGTCGCCCTCTCGTCCACCGCCCGCTCGCCGGTGCGCGTGACGGTCGAGGTGCCACGCGACGAGCTCGAGGATCTTGCGGCGCTGTTGGCGCGTGCGCAGGAGCTGATCGAGACGCTGCGGCAGGGGCTCGGGCTCGTGCCGGACTCGCTTCCCGAAGCGTTATGAGCGGCGGGAAATGAAGGCGTTCGACTACGCAGTCGCCGGCGCGCGCGTCGCCGAGCGTGCGCTCGTGCAGCGGCCGCGGCTCCGGCACGAGGAGCGGCTCGTCTTCGTCGTCGGCTGTCCGCGCTCCGGGACGACGTTCATGGGCCGCGCGATCGGCGGACTGCCCGGGTTCGTCGACCTCTCGGAGGTGACGCCGTGGAAGGCGGCGCTGCCGGACGGGCCGTCGTCGACGGCGCTGCGGGCGATCCTCGAGCGCGTGCGGCTGATCGGCCTCGCGCGCGGACTGCGAGGCGTCGAGCAGACGCCGGAGACGTCGCACGTGCTGCGCGAGGCGCTCGAGGCGTACCCGCAGGCGCAGGCGGTGCACGCGCTCCGCGACGGACGCGACGTGGTCTGCTCCCTCCTCGAGCGCGGCTGGCTCAACGCCGCGAAGAACGGAGGCGACGACGCGGGGCTCGCGTACGGCGCACAGCCGCGTTTCTGGGTCGAGCCCGAGCGGCGCGACGAGTTCTCGCAGGTGTCCGACGCGCGCCGTTGCGCGTGGGCATGGCGGCGTTACGTCGAGGCGGTGCGGTCGGCGGACGCCGGCGAGCGACTCCTCGAGATCCGGTACGAGAACTTCTCGAACTGCGCCGATGCGCTCGCCGCGTTCATCGGCGCGAACGCGACGTCGGCGCACCGCGCGCTCGACGACTTCCGCGACACGTCGATCGGCCGCTGGCAGCGCGAGCTCACCCCGGAGCAGCTCGCCGACGTCGAGGCCGAAGCCGGCCCGCTCCTCGCCGAGCTCGGCTACGCCTAGCGCTTCGCCTCGAGCTCGTCGAGCCGTCGGTCGGAGCGCGCGCCGACCGGATCGACCCCGATCGCGAGGCGCCCGAGGACGAGTGATCAGTTCTCCGCCAGCTCGCGCTCGGCTTCCGCCTCCATCCTCTCGAGCCGGACGTAGTAGTCGGGGAACTCCTTCATGTGCGCGAGCGCGATCTTGCCCGTGATGATCGGATCGTCGTGGGTGACGTCGGTCTGCGGGTCATGGCTGCCGTGCTCGAACTCGACGTCCATGCCGGCTCGGAACTGCTCGAGCTCGAACTTCTCCCAATCGACACCAATCTCGTCGCCGACGCGCCGGGCCTCTTCGAGCGTCGTCGTGTGCTCTGCGGACATCCCTACACCTCCTTGATCGGTTGCGGGACCATGCTCGCACTCCTGCGCCGCTCGCGCATCCGCGGAAGCCACCAGTTCCAGCGGCCGAGGATGGCCATCAGTGCCGGCACGAGCAGTGCCCGGACGAGTGTCGCGTCGAGAAGGACGGCGATGACGAGGCCTGTCCCGAGCTGCCGAAGTGCCGGGATGCTCCCGATGGCCAGCCCGCCGAACGACGCCGCCATCACGAGCGCGCTCGCCGTAATCAGACCGCCCGTCCGCTCCAGCCCGACAGTGACCGCCTCGGAGTTGCCGGCCCCGCCATCCCACGCCTCGCGCATCCGCGAAACGAGGAAGACCTCGTAGTCCATCGAGAGCCCGAAGAGCGTCGCGAAGAGGACAACCGGGACCCACGCCTCGATCGGTCGGTCGAAGATCGCCACGAGCAGGCCATAGCTCGCCGCCACGGTGAGCGCGTTGAGGACGATCGCCTTGAGTGGAAGCACCAGCGACCGGAACGCCTTCACGAGGACGACGTACGTCAGCGCGAGCGCGAGCAGGACGAGCCACGGGAAGAACGCCTCGATCCGGCCGAGGAAGTCTACTCCCTGCGGTCCGGCCCCGCCTACGGCGACGCTCGTCTGCGCGGGGAAGCGCGCGGCCGGCACGAGGGTGTCTCGCATCCGCGCGACGAGGCGCTGCGACGCCGCGGCACCGAACTCGTGACGTCCCACGACGAACACGCGCGCAAAGCGGCCGTCAGCCGAGACGTACGGCGCCCTCGAGCCGAGCGCCACGACGTAGACCTCCGGATCGCGAGAGAGCCGGCCGGCGAGCCGCTCGACGGCCGAGTGGACCGCCGGCGTCCGCGCTGCGCCGCTCCTGCCGGCGTCCACGACGATCTCTGTCGGCGTGACGGCACCGGGACCGAAGGCGCGGCGGAGCTCGACGAGACCGCGAGTCGCTTCGGCTCCGCGGGGCAGTCCCGCGAGCGAGCCCGGCGTCAGCGAGAGGGACCGGAGCGGAACGACCGCGGCGACCAGGACGGCCGAGGTCGCGAGCAACACGGGCCAGCGGTGCCGCATCACCCATCGGGCGAGCGCCGCCCACGGGGCGCGAAGACGCGCGAAGCCGGCCGACGCGACCGCTCGCGGCCCGCAGAACGACAGGAGTACGGGCTGCAGCGTCAGTGCGGCCGCAATCGACACGAGCGGGATCAGCAGCCCGGCGAGCCCTAGCGTCCGGATGAACGGCACCGGCATGAAGAGGAGCAGCGCGAGACCGATCGCCACTGCGAGGCCGGAGAAGACGACGGCGCGGCCCGCCGTCGCCATCGTCCCGACGACCGCCTCGTCCCGAGTCTCCGCACGCGCCAACTCCTCGCGATACCGCGTGACGACGAGGAGCGAGTAGTCGACGGCCAGCCCCAGGCCGATCAGCTCGACGACGTTCATCGCGTACGGCGTGATCGCGACGAACCGCGCGCACACGTAGAGCAGAGCGAGAGTTGCCGAGACGGTGCAGGCGGCGAAGACGAAGGGGAGCGCGAGCGCGAGGGACAGCCCGAGCATCAACGCGAGCACGATCACCGCGAGCGGGATAGCGAACGCCTCTCCGCGCCGCAGGTCGGAGGACAGCACCGGGTCGAGGTCGTGCTGGATCGCAGGCGGCCCGGTCACGAGCGCCGCAGGCCCGGCGCCACGGACGAGCGCGGCGCGCAGCCGCTCGGTCAGCGGCTTCGCCTGCTGCAGCCCGAGCGTCGTCGCGACCTCGCCGTAGATCGCCCCTCCTCCCACCTGGAACGTCGCCAGCCGCCCGCCGGGCAAGACATGCGCGGCGCGCTCGAGCCGGCCGCGCAACTCACGCTGGAGCCGCCGGTCGAAGGAGTGCCGAACGCGGAAGACCACGGTGAACGTCCCGTCGGGCCGCTCCCCGAACCCGTGAGCGAGCGCAGCGTCCGCACGCGCGGAGTTGGTTCCCGGGATCTCGTACGAGTTCGCGAGACGCCCGGGAAGCGCGACCGCCGCAGCGACTCCGACCGCTACAGCGGCGAGCCAGACGGCGATGACCTGCCAACGGTGGCGGAGGACGAACAGCGTCCACCGCTCGAGCGATGGACGCTGTTCGGAGAGCACGAATGCCCCTACTTGACGATCTCGATCGCGAGCCGGATGGCCGGCAGCCGATAGCCGAGCGCGAGGCCGGGCACGTCACGCGCGTACGTCAGCATCGGAACCATCCCGTACGGCGTGTTGGGGAACGACGGCTGCTGCGTGTAGAGCAGCGGGTACATGTCGATCAGGTGCGTTCCCGGGCGGCCCGTCGCGACGAAGTTCATCACGACGTCGCCGTTCGAGTTGAAGCCGCAGCCGTACCCGATGTAGCTGTTGTCGTAGTCCACGGCGATCGTGTTGTCGAGCTGCGTCCAGCCAAGGCCCTTGAGATGGATGGTGAAGTCCTGGCCCGCCTTGAGCCTGAGCGCCGAGACCCCACGCCCGACGATGCTCCGCTTGACGAAGTACGGCACCTGCGCCATCACGTTGCCCCCCTGCATGAGCTGGACGACGTGCCAGCCGCCGAGCCCGTCGGGGACGCTGACGTTCGTGTTGAGCGATCCATCCGCGCCTGACGGAACCGTCGCGAGCGGGACGGAGACGAAGCTCCAGCACGTGCTCGTGCAGTTGACCCGGCTGCCGACGACCGTCGACCAGACGAGGTCGACGGGAGTGCTCGGCTCGAGACCGGATGCGGTGACGCCGACGCTGGAGAGAACCGGGCCGGTCGTCGAGCTCAACTGCGCCGAGGCGGTGCTATTGGGATCGACGACGTCCGGAATCATCGTCGTCGGTGCGTCCAACGTCGGCACGACGTGGGACGGCCAGTCGATCTGCGGGGCCGGCGGCACGTGGCGGTCCTTCGTGACTCTGAACGCGAACTTGTGACCGGTCCCCCACGGGATCGGGGACTGCTGGATGTTGAGGTAGTCGAAGCTGATCGCGTCGGTGACGGTGATGATGTGCTTCCCGACCCCGCCCGAGGCGCGGAACTTGACCTTCGCCACGCCCCGCGTCCAGTTGGCGGTCAGGGCGCCGACGTAGTGGTTGTCGTACTGCAGCGAGGCGCCACCCTCGTAGAGCGACGAGCCGAGGCCCGAGTACGTGAGGGTGATCATCGTCCCGACGGGCCCCTTCTTCGGCGTCATCTTCGCCGAGCGCGCGATGAGGAAGCCGCCCTTCGACACCTGAACGCCGTCGACGACCGCATAGATGTCGTGGATGCCGCCGAAGTCCTGCGGGGCTACGAGGTCGAGGGAGAACGCACCGTTCGCGTCCGTCGTCGTGTTGGCGATGACGACGCCGAACTTCGACGCGCTTCGTCCGAGGTAGTCGACGCTGTCGGGACGCGGGTCAACGACCCACGTGACGTTCGCCGTCATCCAGACGATCGAGACGTCCTTGTTCGGTTCGAGTCCGCTTCCCGAGAGGGTGTACGGAAGGCCGGGCAGACCGATGTCGGGCGTCGCATGGAGGATCCCCATGTTCTGCGCCGGCGTGGCAACCGGCGCGATCGGGCCCGGAAGCTGGGCGACGCCGGGGATTGCCGGCGGCGTGAGCACCGTCGGGTCGGCCGAGGCCGTCGCTGGCAGCAGGAGACCTGCTGCCAGCGCGGCGACGGAGAGGATCTTCTTCGTGGTGGTCATGGCTGCGACTCTCTTTCCGGCGCTCTTCGCCTAGGAGCTGGGGATGATCGTGATGGGGTAGTCGAGGGTTCCCGTCTTGCCGGCGACCGTCTTGAAGGTGACGTGGATGTCGATGTCGCCGAGCGGGTAGTCCGCCGGGATGGTCCAGGCGCCGGTCCAGTACCAGACCTTCTGCGCCGGCGGTCCGCTCGGCCCGTGGGAGCCCCAGTTGAGGACCGTGTCGGGCTGCCCCGGAACGGAGAAGTGCGCGTCGGTGACGTTGTCCATCGAGAGGACGGCCCCGTCGCTGAGCTGATATCCGAAGTCACGAACGATGACCTGCTCGCCCACCTTGAAGACGTTCGTCTGCGTGCAAGCCACCGGCCGCGAATGTCCGGCGACCGCGTCGCCATAGAGCACGACATCGAGGTTCGAGGAAGTGACCGATCCCTGCTCCGTCGGGCCGGGCCCGTACGGCTCCTGCGGGGTGGCCGTGATCGTCAGCTGCGACGCGGCGATCGGAAGCTGCGCGAACGTCCCGCGCTGCTTGTTCCACATCCTCGCGAAGACCTGGAACTGGACGACTCCGAGCGGGTAGAGCGCCGGCACCTTCCAGCTGATCGCCCAGCGATAGCGAGGGTCCAGCCCCTTGGGAGCGGCCCTCACGATGAACTGCCGATCGCCGACGAGCGGGATCCGCACGAAGAACGACCGGAGGCTCTTCTTCGCGAGCTTCGCGTTGTGCCTCGTGATCCTCCCGAACTTCTTCGTCAGGAGCTTGTGCGTCTTCGTGTTGACGGCGAACGCCCGGAAGACGACGGTGTCGCCGGGCGCGAACTGGTCGCTGATCGCCCCGGCCTTTGTCACCGTCTGCGCGGCGACGAACACGCCTTTGACCTGGTTCGACGGGAATGGGACGGTGGTGTCTGCGCGCGCAACCGCGACGAACGCGAGCGGCACGAGGACGGCCAGCGCGAGAGTGATCCGCTTCATTGGTTTCGATGCTCCTTCGCTAGTACTTGAGGGTTCCGGTGAGCTTCACGTTGAAGGCGCCCGTCCCACGGTTGTAATGGCCGCTGTACCGCAACGTGCCGTGCGCCTTCCTGGCCTTTCCGGTACCGCCGGTGACCTTGGCGCTGCCGGAGAACGAGATGTTGTTCGGGTCGTCCTGGCCCGCGGCGCAAGCGCGTGAGCCGGTCAGCAACTTGAACTTCAGCTTGCCCTTCGGACCGCTGAGGGTCCCCGGACCGCTGAGCGGCGAACACGGCGGGTTCGAGGTGTTCCCCGCGACGGCGCCGGTCAACGTGCCCTTGCCGATCAGCGTCGCCTTGCCGTTCCCTTTCGGGGTGGCCTTGACGGCGTTGCCGGTGACGACCTCCGTCACGTGGCCCTTGTACGTGGCCGTGAAGTTGGTGCTGCTTCCGACCGCCGTGCCGGTGCAGACGGCTGCGACGGCGATTGCAACCATCAGCCCTACGGGTGCGACAAATCGCTTCATTCGCGACTCCTCTCGTTCCGGCCGCACGGTTCACGACCGGGCTGCCTGGTTTTTCCCCTTTAGGCGTGGATGCTCGCGAAAGGCCGCCCCGGGCACTTCGGGGCAACTGCTGAACTCGCTGCGGTAAACCCCGTGGGCTGCGTGCGTCTTCGGGCCCGCTAGATGCGGCGTACGAACCGGAAGTAGAACGCGACGAACACGAGGACGATCCCGACGTTCACCGCGAGCCGTCCCCAGAAGTGGTGCCGGAAGAAGAGGACGTCCACGGCCACGACGACGGCGGCCATCGCCACCACGGACACGATGTTGATCGCGAGTTTCCCCATCGCTAGCTCTTCGCGTCGGCCCAACTGTCGCCGGCACCGATGTCGACGGCGAGCGGCGGATCGAGCGGATACGCCTTGCACATCTCCTCGCGGACGATCTCCTTCACCGCGGACGTCTCCGCGTCGGGCGCTTCGAGGAGGAGCTCGTCGTGCACCTGGAGGACGATCCGGGCGCTTCTCCCCTCCTCGCGCAGCCGCCGCTCGATCGCGACCATCGCGACCTTGATGATGTCGGCGTTCGAGCCCTGCATCACGAAGTTCACCGCGACGCGCTCGCCGAAGCCGCGCGTCTGGCGGTTCCGCACGCGCAGCTCGGGCACCGGCCGCCGCCGGCCGAGCAGGCTCGTCGCATAGCCGTCCTCCTCGGCCCGCTCGATCGTGCGCTGGATGAAGTCCTGCACGAGCGGGAAGCGCGCGAGGTACGCGTCGATGTACTGCTGCGCCTGCTCGCGCGGGATCTCGAGGTTCTCGGAGAGCCCGAACGCCGAGATGCCGTAGACGATGCCGAAGTTGATCATCTTCGCGATCGAGCGCTCGCCCGAGGTGAGCTTTGCGGGGTCGACGCCGAGCACCTCCGCTGCCGTCGCCGTGTGGATGTCCTCCCCGCGCTCGAACGCCTCGCGCAGCTTCGGCTCGCCGGAGACGTGCGCGAGGATCCGCAGCTCGATCTGCGAGTAGTCGGCGGAGATCAGGCGGGCTCCCGGCTCCGCGACGAACGCGGAGCGGATCTCCTTCCCGAGCTCGGTGCGGATCGGGATCGACTGGAGATTCGGATTCGAGGTCGAGAGGCGACCGGTCGCGGCGACGGTCTGGTTGAACGTCGTGTGCAGGCGGCCGTCCTCCCCGAGCATCGCGGGCAGCGGCTGGAGGTACGTGTTCAAGAGCTTCGACAGCTCGCGCCACTCTTCGACGACCGGCACGATCTCGTGGTCAGACCGGATCGACCGCAGCACCTTCGTGTCGGTCGAGTAGCCGGTCTTGCCCTTGCGGCCGGGCGTCAGGCCGAGCTTCTCGAAGAGGATCTTCGCGAGCTGCGACGGCGAGCCGATCACGAACTCCTCGCCTGCGAGCTCGTAGCAGCGCGCCTCGAGCTCCTCGACGCGGTCGGCGAGGCGTGCGGTGATCTCGCCCATCCGGTACGTGTCGATCTTGACGCCGGTCTTCTCCATCGCGGCGAGGACGCGGATGAGCGGCATCTCGACGTCGCGGTAGAGCGGCTCCTCGCCGCGTTCGCGGACGCGCTCGAGGAGCGGATCGCGTAAGCGGGCGGTGACTGCGGCGTGGCGGACGAGCCGCGCCGTCTCCTCCTCGGCATCCGGCTCGGGGACGGCTTCGACCGCGTACTCGGCGGCGAGGTCGTCGAGCAGGTACTCGCTACGGGCCGGCTCGATGAGATACGCGAGGATCATCGTGTCGTCGACAGCGTCGACGCCGATCGCCTTCGCGTCGTGCGCGACGAAGTCGCCGTCGAGGAAGGCGGGCCGCGGCGCGACGACCACCTCGTCGCCCTGGGTGACCGCGATCCGCCCCTCGTCCGCGGCAATCCCGACGGGTCCGGGACTTAGTGACAAGTTGTCACTTGCGGATTTTTCGCGCCACGCGACGGTCGTTCCCGCCGAGATGCGCTCGCGCGCGGGGACAGCCTCCTCGAGCTCGTCGATCCGCCCGAGGAGCGCGCGGAACTCGAAGCGGCGGAACGTCTCGCGCAGCTCGGCGCGGTCGGGCGGCGCGAGGACGAGCTCCGCCGGGTCGCAGTCGAGGTCGAGGTCGCGCCGCATCGTCGCGATTTGCTTCGACGACCGGGCAAGATCGGCGAACTCGATGAGGTTCTTCCGGCGCGCCGGCGACATCTCGTCGGCGTGCGCGAGCACCTCCTCGAGCGAGCCGTACTGCGCGACGAGCTGGCCGGCGGTCTTGTCCCCGATCCCGGGAACGCCCGGGATGTTGTCGGACGTGTCGCCCTTGAGCCCGATGAAGTCGGGAATCTGCGCGGGCGTGATCCCGTAGCGCGCCTCGACCCGCTCGGGCGTGTAGACGTTGACGTCGCTCACGCCGCGCGGCGTCATCATCAGGCAGACGTTCTCGGACACGAGCTGGAACGCGTCGCGGTCGGTCGAGACGACGCACGTCTTCACGCCCGCGCGGTCGGCCGCGGTCGCGAGCGTCGCGATGACGTCGTCCGCCTCCCAGCCCTCGAACTCGAGGTTGCGGTAGCCGAACGCCTCGACGATCGGGCGGAAGTGCGGGAACTGCTCGCGGAGGAGATCCGGCATCGGCCGGCGGCCCTCCTTGTAGACGACATCGGCTGCGGCGGCCTGCTCGGTGCGATGCACGGGCCGTGTGTCCCAGGCGACCGCGACGCCCTTCGGCCGGTAGTCGGAGAGGAGCTTGAAGAGCATGTTCGCGAAGCCGAGCAGCGCGCCGGTCGGGAAGCCGTCGCTCGTCGCGAGCTCCTCCGGCAGCGCGAAAAAGGCGCGATACGCGAGGTTGTTGCCGTCCACGAGGAAGAGCTCGGACTCGCGCGCGGGCGCGTCGTTGAGGTCGAGTTCCGCACCGGTCAGCGTCTTCGGCATCTCTGCGAGTCTAGGGATCCATGGAGATCGTCCCCTTCACCGACGCCCACCTCGACGCGGCGGCCGAGATGCTCGCAGCGCGGCACCGCGCCGCAGAGCCGCTGTTGCCGGCCGACCTCGACTTCCGCGCCGAGCTGGAGAAGGAGTGGTCGGCGGACGGCGCGAGCGGTGTCTTCTCGCCGTCCGGCTACCTCGTCGGCCGCCCCGGCCAGAACGGCTGGTTCACCGTCGGCATCGCCGGCCACGCCGTCGCAGGCGACCGCGAGCGCGCGCGCGACCTCTACGCGGCCGCCGCCGGGCGATGGGTGGAGGCCGGGCACGCGCGGCACATGGTCTACGTCCTCTCGCACGACGCCGATCTCGTCGACGCGTGGTTCCGCCTGAGCTTCGGCGCGTCAGGGGCGCTCGCCGCGCGGGAGACCGCACGGGAGGAGCCCGCCGCGGACGTCACGATCCGGGACGGGACACGCGACGACTTCGCCGACGCCGCCCGCCTGGAGATCGCCCTGAACGCGGCGATGCAGCCCTCACCGAGCTTCTCCGGCATCCCGCTCCAGAGCCACGACGAGGTTCACGCCGAGTGGCTCGACGACGACTTCTCCCCGTTCGAGCTCTTCGTCGCCGAGCGCGACGGACGGATCGTCGGCCATCTCCTCCTCTACCGGCGCCCCGCCGACCTGCGCGTGCCGCGCGACTCGATCGACCTCGGCCAGGCATCGGTCGAGCCCGAGGCGCGAGGCACCCGCGCCGGCCTGGCGCTCACCGCGCACGGCATTAGCTGGGCGCACGAGCACGGCTATCCGAGGATGACGACCGACTGGCGGATGACGAACCTCTGGGCGTCGCGCTTCTGGCCGAACCGCGGCTTCCGGACGACGTTCCTCCGGCTCTACCGCTCGATCCCGTAGGACCCGATCACGCCGGCCAGCGGTTCACGCACAGCCAAGTGAGAGGCGACACTGGCGCAGACGAGTCCGGGCATCCCCTCGCCGACGCTCGTGGTGGATTGCAAAGGAGGCTCAGACTCGACAGCGAACTCAGCTCGTCTCGGATAGCGAGATATCAGGAGGCGCGATGCTTAGGTCGGCAGCAGAACGGTATGCGGTGGGAGCGATGGCCTTCGTGGCTGCGGCGACATGGCTCGGTGTGGGAGTGACTCACGGCCTGCTGTGCCTATTCGTGGCCTTTGTGGGGACACAAGGGATGCGGGCCTATCAGCGACGCACTGAAGCGCGTGCCTCGCTCCGGCGGCGGAATCGCGCGCCGCAACGGCCCAGGGAGGCTCGTCTTACCCCTTCGGATCGTTACGACGAGGACTCCGACTGGCCCGCAGTCCGCGACGCAGTTCGCTAACGCGAAAGGGCACGCTCTACGCTCGGGTGACTGTGAGACTCGGCGAGGGTGTCTGCCCGGGACGCTCTTACTTGAGCGTCTTGAGGTACGCGATGAGCTCGTCGATCTGCTGGTTCGAGAGGATCCCGCCCCAGTGGGGCATGCTCACGATCGGCGCGCGGCCGATCACGCTGCCGCTGCGGATGATGGCGGCGATCGCCTGGTCCGTCGGGAAGTCGTGGCGGAAGCCCTGTCCCGAGAGCGGCGGGATGACCGTGTCCGGCGAGAGCGGGTTGGCGACGCCGCCAAGACCGTTCGGGCCGTGGCAGTTGATGCAGCCGTAGCGGACATAAAGCGCGGCACCGGCAACAGCGGCTCCCTGCCCCGTCGGCACGGGCACGGACTGCGCGTCGGCGACGGGCGGCAGACCGGCGCGGATGTAGGCGACGAGGTTGGAGACCTGCGTTGTCGACAGCACTTGTCCCCACACCGGCATGTAGGGCTGCTTCGGGTTCGCGGACTCGCCGAGGCCGTGGTCGATGATGTGGGTCAACTCCGCGACGGTCAGGCTCGTCCGAACCTTGTCCAGCGCGGGCACGACAGGATCGATCCCGCCCTGGCCGCCGATCCCGTGGCACTCGACGCATGCGAACTGGACGAATGTGTGCGCCCCGGCGGCGACCGCGGGCGAGACCGGCGGATATGAGGTCGGGGTCGTGGAGACTGCGCCCTGGACCGTGACGGTCTTCGTCTGCTCGCCGTAGTGGCCGGCCGCGTACGCGATCGCGCCGACCGCGATCGCGAGCGCGACGCCGGCAGCGGCGACGGCAGGCAACAGCCGAGCCTCGCGACGCGGACGGTCCTCATCCACCATTTGCGCATCTTTCTACATCACGGGCGGGACGGGCAATCCGTACTAGGCCGCACAATCCCCGTGTGCGCCGCGTCCCACTCCTCTCCGGCACGCGGCTCGTCGTCGCGGCCGCCCCTGACGACGCCGTCGTCATGCGGCCGCCTCCGCCGGGACGCGCGACCGATGTCGACGCCGCGACGCGCGAGGCGCTTCGCTTTCCGCTCGACGGCGAGCCGCTCGCGGAGCTCACGCGCGGCGTCAGCCGGGCGACGATCGTCGTGCCCGCGCCGCTCTTGCCGCTGCCGGGCGCGGCGGGAGATCCGCGGCCGCGAACCATCGCCGCGGTCTCGGCAGCGCTTACCGAGCTCGGGATCCCGACCGAGCGCCAGACGCTTCTCGTGGCGTGCGGGCTCTCGCTGCGACCGAGCCGGCACGCGGTCGCGGCACTCGTCACTCCCGAATTCGCACGGAGCTTCCACGGACGTGTCGCGGTTCACGACGCCGCGGATCCGGACCTCGTTGCGCTCGGAGAATTCCGCGTCGCGCCGGAACTCGTCGAGACGGATCTCGTCGTCGTCGTGAGCGCAGCCGAGACGGTGCTGCACGGCGGGCCGGCGACACTGCTCGCCACCGCGAACGCCGAGGCGCAGCGACTGGCCGTCGCGGACTCGCTCCTCGAGGCGAGCGGCTCCGCAGGCTGGCGGCTCGCGACGCGGCTCGAGCACTCGCTCGGCGAGCGCGTGCCGCTCTTCGGCGTCTCGCTCGTCCTCAACCACCCCCAGACGATGGGCCTTCTCCGCGGCTACCCGTACGACGCCGGGGCGACGGAGCGGATCGCGCGCGAACCACTGCGACTCGCCTTCGCGGCGACACCGGAGCCGGTTCGCCGCCGATTCCTCCGCTCGCTCCGCATCGAGCGGACGACGGCCGCGGTGCTCGCCGGGCCGCCGGCGGTAGCCCATGCCGAGGCGCTGTTGCGCGGGATCGAGCTACGAGGCGCCACGCTCGCCGAGCCGCTCGACGCGCTCGTCCTCGGCGTCCCCGCGACGACGCCGTTTCTCCCGGGCCAGCCGCTCAACCCGCTCGCGGCGGCCCACCTCACGCTCGGTTACGCGCTCGGGCTCTGGCGCGACGGGTTCCCTGTCGTCGATGGTGGGATCGTCATCGTCGTCGACCGGTTCACCCGCACGTTCGCGCGGCCGACGCAGGAGCCGTACCGCCGCTTCTTCCACCAGACACCGATCGCGCGGAGCCCGGAGCTCCTCGCCGAAGCCGAGCGCGCCGCTGCTTCGAATGAGAGAGCCGTCGAGGACTACCGCGCCGGCCGCACCGTGCACCCGCTCCTCCCGTTCCGCGACTGGGACGCATGCCGGCCGGCGCTCGCTCGGCTCGGCGCCGTCTACGTCGCGGGAGCGCGAGACGGCACCGCAGCCCGCCATCTCGGCTTCATCCCGATCGGCAGCATCGGTGCGGCCCGCGAGATGGCGCTCGGCCAGCGCGGCCCCGACGCGCGCATCGGCTATCTCCTCGCCCCGCCGTACTTCCCACTGAAAGTCGGTGGCTAGGGCCGACGAGAGCCGCCGACTCGCCGCCTACAATGATTCGGGCGCGGCGGTGGCGGAACTGGTCTACGCGATGGACTCAAAATCCATTGCCCTTCGGGGCTTGTGGGTTCGAATCCCACCCGCCGCATGCCATGCGTCCCTTGCTTGAACGGCACGTCGTCGACTTCCTCGCCGGAGAGGGGAAGACCGCATCGGAAATCGCTCGCAGGACAGGCGTTCCACGGAGCACCGCGCGAGATTGGCTCCGGCTTCCGGTCGCCGATGAGCAGCCTCGAATGCCGGACGTACCCACGCCGCCTGCCGCGGAGTACGCGTATCTGCTTGGGATGTATCTGGGCGACGGTTGCATCTCCGCTGACCGCCGCTGCCACCGCCTCAGGATCGCGACCGACGCCGCCTACCCGAGCGTCATCGCCGAGTGCGCGCGGGCCATGCAGGCTGTCGTCCCTCGTAACCGCGGGTCGGTCAGCCGGCGGAAAGATGGCTCGCGGACGGTGGACGTGTCCGCGTACTCGAAGACGTGGCCGAGCTTGTTCCCACAGCACGGCCGGGGCAGGAAGCACGAACGCCGCATCGTGCTCGCTGAGTGGCAGGAGCGGATTGTCGAGGATCAGCCTGAGATGTTTCTTCGCGGACTTATCCACTCCGACGGTTGTCGCGTCCTCAATCGGGTCAACGGACGGGTGTACCCGCGGTACTTCTTCAGTCAGCGATCGGCGGACATCCGTGAGATCTTTGCCGGAACGTGCCGCCGACTCGGCGTGACGGTCTCGGCGGCAGGACGAGATCAGCTCTCGATCAGCCGCCGGATGGACGTCGCATTTGTCGACGGCTTCGTCGGGCCAAAGGCGTGAACAGATAAGACTCGGCTGGCATGGCGAAGAACATCGGCATCCTCACCGGCGGCGGCGACTGTCCCGGGCTCAACGCGGTCATCCGCGCCGTGGTGCGGCGCGCCGATGCGGCGGGGTGGGACGTCGTGGCCGCGCGCGAGGGCTGGCGCGGGCTCGTCGAGCCGCTCTTCGAGGATCTCGGGCCGCAGCAGGTCTCCGGGATCCTGCCGCGCGGCGGGACGATCATCGGCACGAGCCGCACGAACCCCTTCAAGCTCGACGGCGGCGTCGAGCGCGTGCTGCGGAACTTCGCCGACCGCGAGCTCGACGCGCTCGTCGCGATCGGCGGCGAGGACACGCTCGGGGTCGCCGCGCGCCTCCATGCCGAGCACGGACTCCCCGTCGTCGGCGTCCCGAAGACGATCGACAACGACCTGTCCGGCACGGACTACACCTTCGGCTTCGACACCGCCGTCTCGATCGCGACGGAGGCGATCGACCGCCTCCACACGACGGCCGAGTCGCACAACCGCGTCATGGTCGTCGAGGTGATGGGACGGCACGCCGGCTGGATCGCCGTGCACAGCGGCATCGCCGGCGGCGCCGACGTGATCCTCATCCCCGAGATCCCGCTCGACTACGACGAGGTGGCGGAGACGATCCGGAAGCGCCATGCGCGCGGCAAGAACTTCTCCATCGTCGTCGTGAGCGAGGGCGCGGAGCTGCCGGGCCTCGCGGACCGCGGCGAGACGGATCAGTTCGGGCACGTCACGCTGTCCAACCGCGGCGTCGGCGACACGCTCGGCCGCGCGATACAGGAGCGGACGGGCTTCGAGACGCGCGTCACCGTGCTCGGGCACATTCAGCGCGGCGGCACGCCGACGGCGCGCGATCGCATCCTCGCGACGCGCTTCGGGCTGAAGGCGGCGGATCTCGCGCTCGCCGGCGAGTTCGGGAAGATGGCGGCGCTGCGCGGGGACGAGATCGTCGCCGTCCCGCTCGCGGAGGCGACCGCCGAGCTCAAGCTCGTGCCGCGCGACTGGTACGAGGTCGCGAGCGCCTTCTTCGGCTAGCGCTTCGCCAGCAGCGCGTTGCCCGAGTTGTGGACGACGTACCGGAGGAGCCGGCCCATGTTCGTACGGTCGATATGGGTGGCGTTCGAGAAGTCGGACGCCTTGCCGCCCCACGTGCGGATGTCCTCGCAGTTGAGGGCGATGAACCGATAGCGCGTGTGGAGCCAGGCGAGATAGACGTTGGCAGCCTTGAGCTCGGGGAAGCCGTACTTCTCCCGCGCCGCGAGCACCGCCGGGTAGAGCGGGTTGAGCACGATCACCGGCGTCGATCCGTTTCCGTTTATGAAGCGGAGGAGCTTCTGGAAGTACGTCGTCTTGGACGGATCGATGTGATGCGGCTTCTTCGAGTCGGCCGGGATTCCCGCAAGGACCGCGGGCAAGCCGGCGGCCACGGTCTGCTGACGCTGCGCCTTCGATTCCTCGGGATAGACGATCCCCCCGTTCGCGGCGTAGTCGTGGTTGTCGACGCACGTCGTCGTCTTCGAACTCGCGTCGGCGCCGAGGAACGGGCGCGCGAGCGGCTCGTCGGCCATGTCAGGGGCGACCGCGTCAGTGGCGATCCCGACGTCGACGAAGATGAGGTACGCCGGCTTCGCATGGGGGAAGCGCTGGGCCAGGAGGCGCGTGAAAACGTATGTGTCCGCGGCGGTGCCGCCGTGGACTCCGGCGTTGAACGCCGGGCCGCCGGTGAGCGCCGCCACGGTCGCGGGCATCGCAGGGCGAGCGCGCGAGCTGCCGAGGACGAGGACATGCGGCGCCGTGGGGAGGTGCTCGAGCAGCCGGATCTTCGTGAAGCGGTCGCCGGTGTCGGTGCAGCTCGCGGGATTGGTGGTGGTGTGCGTGAGCGGGAGCGCCAACGCCGTCCCGCTCACAGCAAGCAGCCGTACGAACGCCAGGCCGAGAACGGCACGCATCTGCCGAGCAGTCAAAACAGGGCCGGCTAGCGCGTCAGCACGCCGTTCGAGTGGCTGACGACGTACCGGAGGAGCCGGTCCATGTTCGCGCGGTCGATGTGGTCGATGTTCGTGAAGTCGGACGCCTTGCCGCCCCACGTGCGGATGTCCTCGCCGTTGACGAGCACGAAGCGGTAGCGCTTCCGGAGCCAGGCGAGGTACGTCTTTGCCGCCTTCAGCTCGGGGAAGCCGTACTTCTCCCGCGCCGCGAGCACTGTGGGATAGATCGGGTTGAGCACGATCACCGGGGTCGCGCCCTGCGCGTTCACGAAGCCGAGGAGCTTGCGGAAGAACTTCGTCGACTTCGGGTCGATGTGGCGCGGCTTCTTCGCGTCGGCGCGAATCCTCGCGACCGCGCCGACGAGACCGTTCGCCACCCGCTGCTCCCGTTGCGCCTTGTCGAGCGCGGGCGGATACGCGAGCCCGCCGTCGGCGGCGTAGAAGCCGTTCGGGACGCACGTCGTCTTCTTCGGGCTCGCGGCGGCGCCGAGGAACGGCCGCGCGAGCGGCTCGTCGGCGAGTTCCGGATTGACCGTGTCGACGGCGATCGAGACGTCGACGAAGATGAGATACGCCGGCTTCGCGTGCGGGAAGCGCTGCGCGAGGAGGCGCGTGAAGACGTACTCGTCTGCGGCGCCGCCGGCATGGACTCCGGCGTTGAACGCGGTACCTCCGGTGAGCTTCTCCACCGTCGCCGGCATCGCAACGCGGGCGCGGGAGCTGCCGAGGATGAAGACGTGCGGCGCTTTGCGCAGGTGCTCGATGAGCCCGATCTTCGTGAGGCGGTCGCCGGTGTCGGTGCAGCTCGGCGGGTTCGGGTTGTGGACGGCGAGCGCCGTGGCCGTGCCGCACACGAAGAGAAGCGCGAAGACGAGGACGGCGCCCTTCATCAGAACTGAAAGTAGATGAACGGGTGCGGAACGGCGATCGACATGACGGCGACGGCCGCGGCGACTCCAGTCACGAGGCCGTAGACCAGGCGCGGCTTGAGCTTCAGCTCCCACGTGTTCGGCGCGAACTGGGCGAAGACGAGCAGCGCGAGAAGCAGGACGACGAAGCGGCCCGGCATGAACGTCTGCAGCGTCGACCACGACTCGACGCCGGCGGTGCCGAGCATCCGCCAGAGGATCCTCCCGGCGACGTGGAGGTTCGGCGCGCGGAAGATGACGAACGCCGCGACGACGTAGAGGAACGTGACGACGCGGTTGACAATCACGCTCTTCGGAGTCAGCCCGAGGTTCTTCAGCACGCCGTGTACGCCGAGCGCGAGCCCGTGCACGAGTCCCCAGACGACGAACGTCCACGCCGCGCCGTGCCAGAGGCCTGCGAGGAACATCGTCACGACGAGGTTGACGACCGTCCGCTTCGCCCCACGCCGCGACCCGCCGAGCGGGATGAAGAGGTAGTCGCGGAACCAGGCGGACAGGCTCATGTGCCAGCGCCGCCAGAAGTCCGAGACGTTCACCGCCTTGTACGGCGAGTTGAAGTTCTGCGGGAACCGGAAGCCGATGAGCCACGCGAGCCCGACGGCCATGTCCGAGTAGCCGGAGAAGTCGAAATAGAGCTGGAGCGAGTAGCCGACCGCGGCCGCCCACGAGCCGAGGAAGCCGAGCTGCGACGAGTGCGAGAACAGGGCGTCGACGTGCGGCGAGAGCTGGTCGGCGAGCAGGAGCTTCTTCACGAGGCCGCACGTGAAGAAGTACGCGCCGACGCCGGCCGCGTCCGACGTGAGCTTCGGACGCGGCGCGCGCAGCTGCGGCTGGAGGTCGACGAACCGAACGATCGGCCCGGCGATCAGGTGCGGGAACAGCGCGACGAACGTCGAGTACTCGAGGATGTGCTTCGTCGGCTCGACGCGCTTCCGCCAGACGTCGATCGTGTACGACATCGAGTTGAAGGTGTAGAAGCTGATCCCGATCGGCAGGAGGATGTGGAGGTCGGGCAACCCGACCGGCGCGCCGATCGCCTTCCCGATCCCGTTGAGCGAGTTGAGGAAGAAGTCGGCGTACTTGAAGTAGCCGAGCAGGCCGAGGTTGACCGCGAGCGAACCGATGAGCCAGGCGTTGCGCCGCCGCGCGACGTCGGTGCGGTGGATCATCAGCGCCGCGACGTAGTCGACGGTCGTCGTCGAGAGCATGAGCGGCAGGAACCGCCAGTCCCACCACGCGTAGAACGCCCACGACGCCAGCGTCAAAAACAGCAGCCGGAGGTTCTTGACCCGCAGCGCCCAGCACCCGACGAGCACCGGCGGCAGGAACCCGAAGAGGAAGACGTACGAGTTGAAGAGCACTAGCGGGTCAGAGCTCCGTCGGAGTGGGCGACGATGTAGCGGAGCATCCGCCGCATGTTCCGGCGGTTGACGTGCGTCGCGTTGTTGAAGTCCCGCGCCTTCCCGCCCCAGACGTGGATGTTGGAGCAGTCGACGACGACGAAGCGGTACCGCTTCTGGAGCTTGTGGAGCTCGGCGAGCGCCTCGGCCTCGCGCTGCGAGTGGCGCTTCTGGAGGAGCCGGTAGACGCTCGGATAGATCGGGTTGAGGACGATGACCGGCGTCGCGCCGTGCCTGTTCATGAAGGCAAGCGTCTCGTCGAAGTACGAGAGCTGGGCGCTCGTGAACGGCGCGAGACTGCGCGGCTGATGCTTGACGGCGGCGAGCTTCTGGGCCACCGCCGCCTTCAGGGACGGCGCATCCTCCGGCAGGTACTTGAGCGCCGCGCCCTTCAGCGATCCGTCGGCGTGGTAGTAGAGATGCCCGTGGCAGGGCCCCTCGATGCACGCCTTGAGGACCCGATAGGACGCGTCCGTCGCCTGGAACCCGAGATACGTCCCGACGTCGGCGAGCGAGAAGCTCACGCTCCGGTTGCCGAGATACGGCCGTGAGCGCGGATCCTGCGCGAGCTGCGGGTTGATCCCCGCCGTCGCGAGCTTGTAGTCGACGAACCAGATGTAGGCCCGCTTGCCGTGCGGGAAGCGAGCCGCAATGTTCCGCACCATCACCCACGCGTCGGCGGCGTCACCGCCGGTGACTCCGGCGTTGAACCCGGTCTTGAGACCCGTCAGCTTGTCGATGAACGCCGGCTCCGCCTGGCGCGAGCGCGAGCTTCCGAGGACGACGACCTGCGGGTTCGTCTTGAGCTTGCCGATCAGGTCGAGTTTGATCGAGCGGTCGGTCTCGACCGCGGGCGGCACGATCCGCCAGCCGATGAGCGAGAGCGGATCGACGATCGCGTTGAACATGAAGACGCCGCAGAGCGCGACTGCGAGCGCCACGAGCGCAGCGACGGCGTAGCGAAAGAAGCCGCGCGGGTCGTCGAGCTCGGCGATCGCGGGCGTGAGGTTGCGATGCAGGCGCTCCGACTCCGTCGGGTCTGCGACGGAGCCGGGGACGTTCTCGGTGGGACTTGTCGGGAAGCTCGACTCCATCAACAGCTGCGCAAGGGTACGGAGGATTACTCGGGGCTGCGCGCCTCAGCGAACCCGCGCGGCGACGATCACGGCCATCTCGGGCGAGACGAGAATCTCCGTCGCCGCGAGACGCGGATCGCGGAGCAGGAACTCACGGATCTCGTCACCGGCGACCTGGCGCCCCGGTGTCATGTCGTCCTTGACGAGGATTCCGCCCGGACGGACGAGCCCGAGGATCGTCTCCCAGGCGGGCCCGTCGCGCAGCGCCTCGCGAAGGCCGCCGTCGACGAAGACGAGATCGAAAGGCCCGCGGCCGGCCAGCTCCTCGAAGGCGTCGCCCTCGACGAACTCGACGTTCGCGAGGCCGGAGAGCAGCTCGCGCGCAACGCCCGCGCGTTCCGGGTCGAGCTCGACGGTGACGACGCTCCGTGCGGTCTCGGCCATGACGGCGGCCGTCCCGCCGTACGCCGCGCCCATCTCGGCGACGTCCCTACCGGCGGCGAGGACGCGGAGGAGGGCCTGAACCTCGGGAACGGCGGTCGCGCCTGCGGTCACGACTTTCCCGCTCCGACGCCGGCAGAGCCGGCGCCTGCGCTCATGGTGAGCTCCGTCGAGCCTATGCACGACCTACCCGCTCCGACGCCGGCAAAGCCGGCGCCTGCGCTCATGGTGAGCTCCGTCGAGCCTACGCTCACTGGCCCATCGGGTGCCTGACGGTCTTCAGCTCGAGGAACGACGCGATCTCCCACGGGCTCGGCGCACTTCCAGCCTCGAGTGCGGGAGCCTGCGCCATGGCATGAGTTTAGTCCGGCCCTTTCGGTGGTTACATTGTCCACGTGCCTAGACGGGGGGTCGCTGCAGGGACGGCCGTCGCGCTGCTCGCCACGCTCACGGCATGCGTGAGCGCCGGTTCCGCCCCCGCGATCACCGCCGGCCGCAGCCAGCCCGCGATCGGCTTCAGCGACGAGGCCGAGGTCGTGATGGGAACGCTCACCGCGCCGCCGACCCGCACGTTCCTGGCGCGGATCCGCAACGGCAAGATGGCCGGAGTCATCTTCCTCCGCAACGACTGGCTCACCCGCTCCAAGGTCAAGCACATCACGGCACAGCTGCAACAGGCGGCGTGCACCCGCGGCGAGCCGCTCCTCATCGCGCTCGACCAGGAGGGCGGCATCGTCAAGCGCCTCTCGTGGGCGCCGCCGACCGAGGCACCGGCCGACATGAGGAATCCGACAGACGCCCACGCGCAGGCGGCGGGCGCCGCGCAAGCTCTTCGCGAGTCCGGCGTCGACATCGACTTCGCGCCGGTCGTCGACACTCCGAGCTCGTCGAACAACTTCCTCGGCTCGCGCGCCTTCTCCGAGAACGCGAGGTGGAACGCCGCCATGGCGAAGGCGTTCGTCCGCGGCCTCCAGCAGAACGGCGTCGCCGCGACCGCGAAGCACTTCCCGGGGCTCGGGCTCGCCGGAGGAAACACCGACAACGGCCAGATCACGATCAACGCCTCGAAGGCGAAGATCGAGCCGGGCCTGCTCCCCTTCGAGGCCGCGATCAAGGCCGGTGTCAAGCTCGTCATGGTCAACACCGCGATCTACCCGCACCTCGACGCTTCGCGGAAGCCGGCCGCGTTCTCGAGCAAGATCATCAACGGGATCCTCCGCCGGCAGCTCGGCTTCAAGGGAGTCACCGTCACCGACTCGCTCACTGCGCCCGCGCCGGCCGCGATCCCCCATGCGGCGACGAAGGCGATGCTCGCCGGCTCCGACCTCCTCATCTGGGGCAGCGAGTCGGCGGTTGAGCAGGGCTATGCGACGCTCGTCGCCGACGCGCCCGGCTCGAGCGCTCTCCGGACACGGCTCGCACAGGCCTCCGGACGGATCCGCGCGCTCAAGACGTGGCTCACGGCCCACGGCGGCCCGAGCTGCGGCTGAGAGGCTACGGGAGGAAGCGGACGCGTTCGATGAGCCCGTCATCGCCGAGCAGGTAGATGGCGACCGCATGGAGCTCGTCCTCCGCACGGTCGACGATGACGCGCTCCTCGTCGACCACCCAGCGCCCGACGCGGATCCGGCTCGCGATCTCGGCGTGGAGGCTCGGCTTGTCCGCAAAGAGCTTCTCGTAGCCCGTGCGCAACGCCTCCCGGCCCTCGACCCTGACGGTGCCGTCCGCGTTCTCGATCACGACGTCCCGCGCGTAGCACTCCGCGAAAGCGTCGGCGTCGTGTGCGTTGTACGCCTCGACCTGCCTCTCGACCGCATCCATGGCGCGGACGCTACAGCCCGAGCCGTTCGAGCATCGCCGCGTCGCGGCGCCACTTCGGACGCACCTTCACCCGGAGCTCGAGGAAGACCGAGTGGCCGAGCAGCGCCTCGATCTCGGGTCGCGCGCGCGTGCCGATGTCCTTCACCATCGCTCCGCCCTTGCCGACGAGAATCAGCTTCTGCGACTCCGTCTCGACGAGGAGCGACGCGGTCACGTTCTTGTCCTCGATCGACTCGACTTCGGCGGACAGCGCATGCGGCACCTCGTCCCGGGTGAGCCAGAGCGCCTTCTCGCGGATGAGCTCCGCGATCTGCATTTCGACCGAGAGGTCGCTCCGCTGCTCCACCGGGAAGTAGAGCGGGCCCTCCGGAAGCAGAGCCACGAGCTCGTCGCGCAGCGCAGCGATGCCGTCGCCGGTCTTCGCGCTCACCGGGTGGAGCGCGTGGAAGTTGTCGACCCAGTCGGCCGCGGCGTGGTCGGCCCGGAACCGCTCCCTGGCGGCGAGAGCCTTCGGCCCGGCGGCGAGCTTGGCAGCGCCGGACATCTGCTCCGCGATGTGAGCCGCCTTGAGCCGGTCGACCTTGTTGAGCGCGATCACGACCGGGACGCCGAGCGCGAACACGCGCGACGCGATGAAGCGGTCGCCGGCGCCGATCCGCTCGCGCGCCGAGAGCACGAAGAGCACCGCGTCGACCTCCTCGAATGACGCGTCGACCGTCCTCTGCATCCGCTCGGTCAGCTCGTCGAGCGGACGCTGGAAGCCCGGTAGGTCGGCAAGCACGAGCTGCCAGTCGTCACCGTTCGCGATCCCGAAGATCCGCCGCCGTGTCGTCTGCGGCTTGTCGGAGACGATCGCGACCTTGCCGCCGCACAGCGCGTTGACGAGCGTCGACTTGCCGACGTTCGGGCGGCCGGCGACGGCGACGAAGCCCGACCTCATCTTCCCGCTCCGGTCCCGGCCGGGCCGGCGCCTCCGCTCATGGTGAGCTCCGTCGAGCCTACGCACGACTTTCCCGCTCCGGCCCCGGCCCGGCCGGCGCCTCCGCTCATGGTGAGCTCCGTCGAGCCTACGCTCACGCCGGAAGATCCCAGGTGTCCGGGAGAAGGTCGTCGGCCGCGTACTCGGCGACCGTGCCGTCGGCGCGGCGGAAGTACACGCGCTCGAACCGCCATTCGTGCAGCCACTGCCTGCAGCCGCCGCACGGCGATGCCGTGATCGCGATCGCCTCGAAGTCGCCCGGCTTCAGCCCTTCGCTCGCGGCCTTCCCGATCGCCGCGCGCTCGGCGCAGATCCCGAGCGGATACGCGGCGTTCTCGACGTTCGCGCCGGCGAAGACGCGCCCGTCGCGCGCGAGCGCCGCGGCGCCGACGAGGTAGTTCGAGTACGGCGCGTACGCGTTCTTCGCCGCTGCGTCGGCCTGCGCGATCAGCTCCTCCGCGGTCACAACGTCCCTCCTCCGTGGATGAAGTGCCCGTTCATCGTCACATGCAGCTCGAGGTGCGGGAAGTCGGCCGGGGTGCGGTAGTGCTTGACGATGTCGAACTCGCGCCCGTCGGAGAGTTGCCGCCGCTCGACGCCCGCGTCGACGCGCGCGCGTCCGCGATGGGTCGGATCGCCCTTGACGTTGTTGTCGACGAGGAAGATCCGTCCGCCGCGTTTCAGCGCCGACCGGACGAGCGCCCAGAAGTCGTCGAGCCGCGCCTCGGGCACGTGCGACAGCCAGAAGGAGAAGAAGACGACGTCGAACGTCTCCTCCGGCCGCCACGCGAACAGGTCGGCGACGACGTGCTCCGCCTCGTCCGTGTTGAGCGCGAGCGTCTCGCGATTTGCGTCGACGGCGACGACGCGCTCGGCCATCCGAACGAGCTTGCGCGTCCAGATTCCCGTCCCGGCGGCGAGCTCGAGCACGCTGCCGCTCGGCGCGAACGCCTCCAGCGCGGCGTCCGCCTCGGCGACGTCCTCCCACCAGCGCGCGAGCGCGTCCGGCTCGAGCTCGTAGCGACCGCGGCGGTGCCACCAGTCGTCGTACTCCGGCGCGCGCGCCGCGTAGTACCGCTTCTGCTCGTCCAGCAGATCCTTCACGCCGCGACCGCCTCCGTGAGGAACTCCTCCACGCCGGCCAGCGTGGCGGCAAAGCGCGCCGCCCGTGGATCGGGCCGCCGCACGAGCACCGCCGGGAGGCCGATCGCCTCCGCGCCGAGAACGTCCGCGACGACGTTGTCGCCGATCATCCACGCGTCGGTCGGCTCGAGCCGTTCGAGCACGGACGCGTACGCGAGGGGATGCGGCTTCTCGTAGCCGCTGTCCGCCGAGCACGAGAGCGCGACCACGAGCCGGTCGAGCCCGAGCCCGGCGACGATCGCGCCGAGCTCGGGCACGTGGTTCGAGAGGATGGCGTGCTTCCAGCCCTTCCCCGCGAGCCGCTCGAGCGTGGGCAGCGTGTCGTCGAAGAGGCTCCAGCCCGCGGGCTCGACGTAGAGCCGGCGCGCGGCGACGGCGAGCTCGCCTGCGCGCGCAGGCGGATAGCCGGCTGCCTCGTACGCCCGCGCGAGCAGAGGCTGGACGCCCGCCCACCAGCCGTCGGGATCGCCGCACAGCTCGAGATGCGGCACGTCCGGCCGGTGCCACGGAAAGCCGTCCCGCAGGTACGGCCGAAAGGTCTCCGCCGAGTGCCCGTGCCCCGGCTCCTCGGCGTCGAGCACCTCCGCGAGCAGCAGGCTCCAGCCGGTCTCGCCGCGCCGGTGCGCGAGCGTGCCGTCGAAGTCCCACATCAGCAGCCTCATCCGACCGCCTGGAAGATCACGAGCGCGACGAGGGCGCCGACCGCGCCGCCGTAGGCGACCTCGAGCGTCGAATGAATCCCCGACTCGACGCGGGTCTGCGCGACGAGCAGCGCCATGATGAGCGTGAGCGAGGAGACGACGAAGCGATGATGGTCGCCGACGAGGTACGTCACGGCGATCCACCCCGCGAACGCGACCGCCGCGTGGCCCGACGGCAGCCCGCCGCGCAGCGGAGTGCCTCTCCCCGTCCACGCTTTCGTCGCGATCACGAGGAGGATGACGAGGACAAGCGCCGCGAGTGTAAGCGACGCGGGCGCGTTGCGGAGGCGGTCGAGAACGTGGGTCGCGCGCGTACCCGCGGCATCCTCGAAGACGAGGTAGCCGACGCCGAGCGCGGCGATCGAGGCGATGAGGACGGCGCCCGCGGCTATGTCCTTCGCGAGCTTCGCGTTCGGGTCGAAGCTCGTCGTCGACACGTCGATCACGCCCTCGATCGCCGTGTTCAGCATCTCGGCGACGAGGACGAACGCGATCGCGAGCACGAGCGCGATGAGCTGCAGGCGCGTGACGCCGAGCGCGATCGCCGCGGCGAAGACGAGGATCGCGGCAAGGAAATGGAGGCGGAGGTTCCGCTGCGTCCTGAGGACGTGGATGATCCCTTCGAACGCGTAGTTGAAGCTGTCGACCAGCGTCGGCGCGCGGCCCGGAGCGGGCCTGCTCACGCGTAGACCCTTTCGCGGGCCTCCATGTCGGCGCCGTGGTCGTACCCGACGAGATGGAGCAGCGCGTGGACGAGCGGCTTCCGCCACTCCTCGCCGACCACCTCTGGGCAGACGACGACGTCGCCGAGCTGGCGCGGGAGGCCGTCCGGCAGCTCGTCGAGCCCGTCGAGCGGGAACGCGAGCGCGTCGGTCGGCTCGTCGATGCCGAGGTGCTCGCTCTTCAGCGCGCGGCTCTCCTCTGGCCCGACGAACGCGAGCCCGAGCTCGCCCGACTCGACTCCCTCGCCTGCGAGGACGCGCTGCGCGAGCCCCACCGCCCCCGCCTCGTCGACCTCCTCGCCGGAGCGGTTCGAGACGGCGACCTCTATCACCGCGAGCGCTGGGTCCCGGTCGATTCGGCGTGACGCTTGTACGCCTCGACGATCCGCTGCACGAGCTTGTGCCGCACGACGTCCTGGTGGCCGAACTCGACGAACGCGATCCCGTCCACCGAGGAGAGGATGTCCCGCACCTGGATGAGCCCAGACGCCTGCTCGCGCGGCAGGTCGATCTGCGTCACGTCGCCGGTCACGACCATCTTCGAGCCGAAGCCGAGCCGCGTGAGGAACATCTGCATCTGCTCCGGCGACGTGTTCTGCGCCTCGTCGAGGATGACGAACGAGTCGTTGAGCGTGTTGTGGGTCACGAGGAAGTCCTCGGTCACGTAGAGCGAGTCGGCCGCGCCGACCTGGATGCACACGGTCTCCGCTTCACCGGCCGGCTCGATCGACTCGATGAACCGCATCGGGCGGCCCCCGCCGTGCCGCCGGTAGATCTCACGCTTTCGCGACAACCGGAACGGATCAATCCCCGCCGGGAGCCGGATGTCCATCACGAACGAGTCATGGCGGTACTCGATCGGGCGGCCGCGAGCGTTACCAGGCTTCCGACCCTCTGCAGCGCGACGCCGCCAGTACGCGACACCGCCGAGCGACCGGACGAGGAACGCGACATCGTCGCGGAGGCGCTCTGAGCACGTTGTGTACTGGACTCGGCATGTCCGCCCGGACTGCGTCACCGGCCCGCCGTCCGTGTCCATCAGGCCCTGGAGAACACTCATCCGCACGACCGGTGTGTTGTGGAGGTAGATCTCCGGAATGAACTTCGTCGCGGATCGAGTACCCGCCAGCCCGAGCTCGCGAAGCGTGTCGGTCACCGGATTCGCCACGATGACGCCGCCCCGACCGCCGTTCTCATGCCGGAGCACGTAGTCGTAGCCGCCCTTGTGGTGGAGCTCGATCCGGTCAAGAGCGATCTCCAGCGCCTCGGCAAGCTCGGGGTCGGACGTGCAGAAGCTCGGCGTCGTCGAGGCCGTTAGGCAGCCGTCACCCAGCAGTAGCCCCAGCGCATACGGGTCGAGCGGAACGTCCTGCGGGACGAACTGCACCGGCGCCGAGACAAGCGGGAGCTCATACCGGTGCTGGTGGAAGCGCCGCAGCCGGCCGATCATCTCGCGAGTCTCGAGCACACGACCAGGCTTGGCGCGTCGGCGATCCTCGGCCGTGACTACGCGCCAGAGATGCTCGCCGCAGCAGAGCGTCGACGCACCATCCTGTGTCCGGACGCGGAAGACGTCTTTCCGGCCCTGCGGATAGACGCCGAGCACCGCGGTCGGGTGCCCGTTTGAGCCGATGACGAGATCACCGACGCGGAGCTCGCCGATGGGCCGGAAGCCGTCCGGCGTCAGCACCCCCGTTTCTACCGGGTGCGCCCGCCCGCGCATGAACGCGAGCGGCGCGACCTCGATCGTGCCGCGCTCCATGAACGTGTTGAGCTTCTCCGGGTCCATCGTGTCGTAGAGGGCGTCGAAGAGCGGGCGCATGTACGGGTCGACCTTCGCGAGGACGTCGCCCGGAAGGAAGCCGAGCCGCTCGCCCGCCTCGACCGCGGGGCGCGTGAGGATGATCCGCCCGACCTGCCGCTCGCTCAGCGCGGCGACCGCGAGGGCGATCGCGAGATACGTCTTGCCGGTTCCGGCGGGGCCGATCCCGAACGTGACGGTGCATTCGCGGATCGCGTCGACGTAGCGCTTCTGCGTGACCGTCTTCGGCGTGATCTTCTTGCCACGGTGCGACCAGACGAGATCCTCGAAGATCTCGCGCACGTCCTCGGCCTGCTCGATGGCGCCGAGGATCGCGTCGACGGTGCCGGCGCCGACGTCCTGCCCGCCCTCAACGAGCTCGACGAGCTCCTCGACGACCGCCTGAGCCTCGGCGACCTTCACGTCGTCGCCCGTCAGCGTGAGCCGGTTTCCGCGCAGGTTGACGGTGCAGCCGAGCCGCTCCCGCAGGGCGTCGAGTATCCCGTCGCCGATGCCTGCGAGCTCCGCGGCGACGTCGTTCGAAACGTCGAGAACCGTTTGCACGAGCCCAGTGTAGGCCCGTTTGCCCCTCCGAACGACTGGTCGGAGGACTCGTCGCGACAGCCGCGAAGTTGGCTTCGGCCGGAACGTCAGCTAGCGTTTCGGGCTCCGGGTCGAATTTCGCACAACTTTTCTTATGCGTCGCCACGGTTTCCTCATCGCCGGTGCTCTCGTCCTCGCCGCAGTCGTCGCGTCGAGCGCGAGGGCTCACAGCACGCCTCAGATCCGGGCGCAGGAGGCACACGCCCGCGCCGTGCGCGCCGAAGTCCAACGGATCGGCGCCAACCTCGAATCGACGATCCAGCGCTACGACGGCGCTCAGCTCGAGCTCCGGCAGGTCACGGCGAGCCTCAAGAGCAACAAGCACAAGCTCGGCATCGCGCGCGCGAACTTCCACACGGCGCAGCAGCGGATCATGGCGCGGATCTACTCCCTCTACGTAAGCGGAAAGCCGACGACGCTCGACGTGCTCGCGGGCGCGAGGAGCCTCTCACAGGTGATCGATCGCGCCGAGGCGGCGCAGGCCATGTCCCAGCAGGACACGGCGCTCGGCGTCGAGGCGCTCCACTTCGAGCAGGTCGTCCAGAAGCGCCAGCACAGCCTGGCGCGGCTGCACGCAAGGCGCGCGCAGACGGTGCGCAGCCTCGCCTCGCAGAAGCGGCAGATCGAGTCGACGCTCGCGCGGCAGAAGCATCTGCTCGCGTCGATCCACTCGTCGCTCCACCAGCTCCAGGTGCAGGAGGCGCAGCGCGAAGCGCAGCTGAAGGCCGAGGCCGAGGCGCGGCTCCGCGCTCAGATCGCCGCACAGCAGGCGGCGGCAGCAGCGGCGGCGCAGCAGTCGCCGCCCAATAGCTTCCCCCCGCTCCCACCGATCCTCGGCAACGGGAGCGGCCACCCGGAGGCGGCGAGGATCGCGCTCCAGTACCTCGGCGTCCCGTACGTCTGGGGCGGCGCAAGCCCGAGCGGCTTCGACTGCTCCGGCCTCGTGATGTACGTGTACGCGCAGCTCGGCATCTCGCTCCCGCACTACACGGTCTCGCAGTGGGACGTGACCGAGCCGATCTCGTCGTCGGAGATGCAGCCCGGCGACCTCGTCTTCTTCAACGGACTCGGCCACGTCGGGATCTACATCGGCGGCGGCCAGATGGTCGACGCGCCGCACACGGGCTCCGTCGTGCGCATCGACAACATCGCCGGGTTCGGCCCGTTCGACGGCGCCCGCCGCGTTCCTTAGCTCGCGAGTGCTGCGCACTCGCTCGCTGTTGGCGGAACTCCGCGCGCCGGAAGCGCGGTTCCGGCGCGCTCCGTGCTGAGTGCTCGTTTCCCGCCGCGGCGGGCGCCTTTGGCGCGCGCCGGGGAGCGGGGGAGCCTGCGGCTAAGCCGCGCTTCGC
>DATKRA010000096.1:0-6260 GCA_035532455.1 Gaiellaceae bacterium
GGGTTGCGGTGCCGCGTCGACGTCCTCGAGCTCGGCGAGGACGCGCGCCGCGGGGTCGTAGTCGTAGTACGCGAGGCCGTCGTAGCCGGGCTGCGGTGACTGCGGGTGCGTGCGAAAGAGCTCGGCGCGTACTTCCCGCCATCGCTGCCATGCGGCCTCCGGATCCGTGGACGCGCGGATCTCGGCGTAGAGCGCAGAGATGCGGCGCTTCCAGTCGAGGAGAGCGAGGATGTCGGCGACGGCCATGGCGCGACGCTACCACCGGGTCGTCGGCGCCCACGGCGCGGGCCATACTGCGGACGTGGAGACGCCTCCGGAGGAAACGTGGAAGCGGCCGGCGCGCGCGCTCCTCCGGCTCCGGCGGCTCGAAGTCCTCGGCCTGGCGATCGTCGCTGCGGTCGGCGTGGCCGTTGCGGGGGGTCTCGTGTTTGTGCCCGTCGCGGTCGTCCTGGGAGTGATCGCCGAGCGGTTCGTCCGCCGCCGCTTCCATTCGTGGGGCTACGCGGAGCGGGCGGACGACCTGCTCGTCCGGCGCGGCGTGATGTTCTCGCGGCTGTCTGTCATCCCGTACGGCCGCATGCAGTTCATCGACGTCACCGCCGGCCCGCTCGACCGCCTCTTCGGGCTCGCAACCGTGAAGATGCACACCGCCGCCGCGGCGAGCGATGCACGCATCCCGGGGCTCGAACGCGCGGAGGCGGAACGTCTGCGCGACCGCCTCGCCCAGCTCGGCGAGGCGCAGGCGGCGGGCCTGTGAGCTACACCGGGGGCGACGGCTGGCAGCGGCTCCATCCGCTCTCGCCGATCGTCCGCGGCGGACGTGCAACCATCGCGATTGCGGTCATCCTTGCGCCCACCGTGCTCGCCGGCGGCGGCATCGGGAAGGAATTCCCCCAGCTTGTCGCCGCGGGCGTGCTCGTCGCGCTCGGCTTCGTCTCGTGGATCGTCACGCGCTGGCGGATCGACGGCGGCGACCTTCAGATCGAGACCGGTGTGCTCCGGAGGCGCTCGACGCGCTTTCCGCTCGCGCAGGTGCAGGCCGTCGACGTCGTCCGGCCTGGGCTCGCGCGGCTCTTTCGCGTCGCGGAGCTGCGCCTCCGGATGGGCGGCGCGAGCGGCGCGACCGCCCGCCTCGCCTATGTCCGCGAGAGCGAGGCCCAGCCGCTGCACGACCGGCTGCTGGAGCTCGCGCGCGCCGAGAGAGGCGAGGCGACCGGTGAGGCGGAGTCGTCTCCACGCGCCGAGCGGCCGCCCGAGCGCGTGCTCACGACCGTGCCGCCGGCGCTACTCGTCGCGGCGATCCTCATCAGCGACGTCGGGATCTTCGCGGAGGCGGTGCTCGTCGGGCTCGTCGTCACGTACATCGTCTCGTCGACGGCGGCAACGGCGGTCCTCAGCGGCGGCGCGGTCTGGATCATCTCCTCGTTCACGGTCGTCTGGCGCCGCTTCAACCAGGAGTACCGGCTGACCGTTGCGGAGAGCTCCGACGGTCTGCAAATCCGGGGAGGGCTGGTCGCGCTGACGGCCGAGACGATCCGGCCGGGCCGGGTGCAGGCGGTACGGCTCGTCGAGCCGCTCCTCTGGCGCGCGCTCGGCTGGTGCCGGCTCGAGGTCGACCTCGCCGGGCGGCAGCGGGGGAAGGGGGAGGGCGAGGCGCAGCGCGGCCGCCTGCGGACGGTGCTGCCCGTCGGCAGTCTCGCGCTCGCGGAGGAGCTGCTCGACGTTCTCGTCCCCGACCGGCCGCGCGAGTTCCTCGCGCCGGCGCCTCGCCGCGCGAGGTGGAAGAGCCCGCTGCGCTACCCCAAGCTCGGCTGGGCGAGGACGGACACATGCGTCGTGACGAGGAGCGGCCGCCTGGAGCGTGTCACCGCCTGGGTGCCGCTGCGGAAGGCGCAGAGCTTCCGCCGCGTGCAGGGGCCGATCCAGCGCCGCCTGTCGCTCGCGAGCGTCCACGTCGATACCGCCGGACGAAGCGTGCACGCAACGCTGCGCGACCGGGACGTCGAGGAGGCGGACCGCGCCCTCGCCGAGCTCACCGACCTCGCCCGCGTCGCGCGCCGGGCCGCCTAGGACGCGGCGAGCTCGCGCATCCGCGCGACGGCACGGCGGAGCGAGTCGTCGTCGAACAGATACGGAGTCGCGTTCGCGACGGAACGGAGCGGGCCGTTGAGGTCGTCGCTCCCGCCCGCGGCGTTGACGACGTAGCGCACCGGGATCTCGTGGCAGACGACCAGCGTCGTCCGCTCGTCGCGCGCCAGCAGACGCTCCAGTGCGGCGACGTAGCGCAGCGCCGCCTCGTCGAGGCTCTCGCCGCCGGGAAACCGCTCTTTGCGGTTCGCGTGCGCGGGCGCGGCGCGATAGGCGTCGAGCGACGCGCCCTCGAGCGTGCCGATCCTCACGTCGCCGAGGTCGTCGTCGACGACATGCGGCACCTTCCGCTCGCCGAGCGCGATGTTCGCGGTCTGCACGGCGCGCGGGAACGGAGAGACGGCGGCGAGGTCGACCGGCAGCCCCGCGATCTCCCCGCCGAGTCGTTCCGCCTCCTCGATCCCCTGCTCGGAAAGGCCGCGGTCGAGCGCGGGGTCGCCGTTGACGACCTGGTCGACGTTGAACAGCGACTGGCCGTGACGTACGAGAAGGAAGAGGCGCATCGCGGCAGATTACGGCTGCCAGGGTACGGCTGCGGTCGGCTCCAACCGGCGAAGTGGCGTCCCGCGCGCCGTTGGAGCCGACCGCGTGCTCGCCGATGTTTCCGTTCAGGCGCGCGTGAAACGTCCGGCGATCGCTTTGGTCTTGCTCCGCTTCTGCGGGAAGAGCCAGCGCGACGCGGCGGCCCCGACCGCCCAGACGACGATCGTCGCCCCGACGAGCGTCCAGAACCCTTGGATGTGGAAGCCGCCGACGATCACGGTCGTCAACCAGAGGATGAACATCGCGACGAAGAACCACGCGATCCCGAGCGTTATGAGCGCGAGAAGGAACGTCGCAAACTTGAGCAGCGGCTTGACGAAGGCGCTGAGGAGCCCGAAGACGAGCGCTGCTCCGATCACCGCTGCCGCCGAGCCGTAGACGCCGCTGAAGATCCACGCCGCCACGGCGAGCGCGAACGAGTCGATCAGCCACGAGAGGAACACTCTCTGCGCCAGGGACATGCGGCGATGGTAGAGCATCTCGGGATGCGCATCCCTTCGCTCCTCCGCGAGAACGCCAACTTCCGGCGCTACTTCTTCGGGCAGTCCATCTCGCTCCTCGGCGATCAGATCACGACGATCGCCCTCCCGCTTACCGCGGTGCTCGCGTTGCACGCCAGCGCGGGGCAGATGGGAGCGCTCACCACCGCGTACCTGATCCCGAACCTCTTCTTCTCGCTCCACTTCGGCCTCTGGATCGACCGGCGCGGCCGCCGCAGGCAGACGATGCTCGTCGCCGACGTGGGGCGGGCCGCGCTCACCGCGACGATCCCCGTCGCGTACGCGTTCGGCCACCTGACCTGGACGCAGCTCTACGTCGTCGCCTTCCTGCTCGGCACGCTGAGCGTCGCCTTCTACGTCGCGTACGGCTCGGTCTTCCAGACGATCGTCGCGCGGGAGGACTACGTCGCCGCGAGCTCGATCCTCAACGGCACGCGCGGCGCCTCGTTCCTCGTGGGCAACAGCCTCGGCGGCACGCTCGTGCAGTTCCTGCGCGGGCCGTACGCTCTCGCTGCCGACGCGGCGTCGTTCCTCTGGTCGGCGGTGTTCCTCGGGAGGATCGACGCCGAGGAGCCGCCGCCGGCGCCGCGGGACAGCGGCAGCGTCGGGGCGGGACTGCGCTGGATCGGCGGCAACGCAATCATCCGGGCCGAGTTGCTCGGCGTTGCGACGCTCAACCTCTTCAACTTCATGTTCTCCGCGCTGTTCATCCTGTACGCGACGCGCTACCTCGAGATCGGCCCGGCGACGCTCGGCCTCGTCCTCGGCATCGCGGCCGTGGGGACGCTCGGCGCGTCGTACTTCACCGGCGCGATCTCCCGCCGAATCGGCCTCGGGCCGGCGTTCCTGCTCGGTTGCTTCCTCTTCCCGGCGCCGTTGATCCTCGTTCCGGCGGCGCGCGGTCCGCACTGGCTGGTCATCGGCTTTCTCTTCGTCTCGGAGTTTCTCGCCGGGGTCGGGCTCATGCTGCTCGACATCCTGGCCGGCGCGATGATGGCCGGCGTGATTCCGACCGAGATGCGGGCGCGCGTCTCGGGCGGCTTCCAGCTCGTGAACTACGGCGTGCGGCCGATCGGGGCGGCGATCGGCGGCACGCTCGGCGCGACGATCGGCGTGCACACGACGCTCTGGATCGCGACCGTCGGCGCGCTCAGCGGCCTGCTCATCCTCATCCCGTCGCCGATCCGCACGATGCGCGACGTTCCCGAGATGGCCGAACTCTAGAGGCTAGCCCGGCTTCGATCTCGCCGTGGCAGTTGGCGCAGACGAGGAGGCGGCGCAAACTCGGTGGCCGTGACTCGAGCACTCCCTGACTTCGACGGGCTTCGACCGAACGGCGGTCGGCGGCCGGCCGCTCGTTCGGCGGAGAAGGACGGGTGGTGCGACGCGGTCTCGCTGCACGAACAGAGGTTCGCAAAGCGGTCGGACGCGGCTGGTACGTTGCGCTCGGGGGCGTGGCCCGAAGGTCGGGCGGCAGACTTTTAATCTGCTGGTCTCGGTTCGATTCCGAGCGCCCCCATAGGATCTGACTCGTGGCCTTCGCGTACGACAAGGAGTTCCCGTCGCTCGACATCGAGCGGCTCGAGGACGGGATCCTGCGGCTGACCCTCCGTGCGCCCGGGCGGCTCAACGCGGTGAGCGAGGTGCAGCACGGCGAGCTCGCGCGCGTGTGGAACGCGATCGGCGAGGACGACGAGACGCGGGCGGTGCTCGTCCGCGGTGCCGACGGCGCGTTCAGCTCCGGCGGCGACCTCGACCTCGTCCTCCGCATCGCCGACGACGAGAAGACGCGGCAACGCGTCTTCCACGAGGCGCGCGACCTCGTCTACAACATGCTCGCCTGCCCGACGCCGATCGTCTCCGCGATCACAGGGCCGGCCGTCGGCGCGGGGCTCGTCGTCGGCCTCCTCGCCGACGTCTCGCTCGCGTCGCCGAAGGCGCGCATCGTCGACGGCCACACGAAGCTCGGCGTCGCCGCGGGCGACCACGCGGCGATCGTCTGGCCGCTCCTGTGCGGGATGGCGAAGGCGAAGTACCACCTGCTCCTCTGCGAGGAGGTCGACGGCGTCGAGGCGGAGCGCATCGGCTTGGTCTCGCTCTGCGTGCCCGAGGAGGAGCTCGAGGAGCGCGCGCTCGAGATCGCGCGGCGCCTCGCGTCCGGCTCCCGCGCCGCCATCTCCCATACGAAGCTCTCGCTCAACGAGTGGATGAAGACGGCCGGCCCGATCTTCGACGCCTCGCTCGCGCTCGAGTTCCTCGACATGACCGGCCCCGACGTGCGCGAGGGCGTTGCCGCCGTGCGCGAGAAGCGCCCTCCGAGGTTCGCGTGAACGAGGCCGAGCTCCGCGACGTGCTCGGCGAGCCTGCCGAGCTCGTGAAGGCGAAGATCGCCGACCGGCTCAACCCGCTCACGCGCCAGTTCGTCGAGCGCTCGCCGTTCGTCGTCGTCGCCACCGGCCGGCCCGACGGCGGGTTGGACGTCTCGCCGCGCGGCGACCCCGCGGGCTTCGTACGGATCATCGACGACCGCACCTTGCTCCTCCCCGACCGGCCCGGCAACAAGCTCGCCGACACGCTCACGAACCTCCTCGAGGACGACCGGATCGCTCTGCTGTTCCTCATTCCGGGCGTCGGCGACACGTTCCGGGTCAACGGCCGGGCGCGGATCGTCGACGACGCCGAGCTGCTCGCGCCGAGCGAGGTCGAGGGGAAGGCGCCGCGGCTCGGGATGCTCGTCGCGGTCGAGGAGGCGTACACGCAGTGCCCGAAGGCGCTCATCCGCTCCGATCTCTGGAATCCCGAAAAGCACGTCTCGCGCGACGAGCTCCCGAGCTCGGGCGAGATCCTTCGCGCGACGGCCGATCCGCAGCTCGACGTCGCCGAGTACGAGGACGCCCGCGCCGAGCGCTACCGCCGGCGCGAGGGCTTCTACTAAGAGCTCCGTTCCCAGGCGTCGAGCAGCTGTTCGACGTTGCGGCGCTGCGCGTCGCTGAACTCGAACCGCGCGAGCAGCCGCCGCGCCTCGGCGACGTCGTCGTTCTCCACCGCCGCCTCGAGGTGCTCGCGCGC
>DATKRA010000097.1:0-36143 GCA_035532455.1 Gaiellaceae bacterium
CCTTGGCGATCGTGCGCGAGTGCGGGGCGATCAGGTCGGCGAGGCCGCCCGTCGCGATCACGGGCGCGGCGGGCGCGTCGAGCTCGTCGCGGATCCGGTCGACGATGCCGTCGACCTGGCCGGCGAAGCCGTAGACGAGCCCCGACTGGAGGCCCTGCGTGGTCGTCTTGCCGATCACGTGCTCGGGCGCCTCGAACGGCACCTTCAGCAGGCGGGCGGCCCGGGCGAACAGCGCGTCCATCGAGACCTCGATCCCCGGGGCGAGGACGCCGCCGAGGTACTCGCCGGCCGCCGAGACGATGTCGAAGTTCGTCGAGGTGCCGAAGTCGACCACGATCACGGGGGCCCCGTGCCGCTCGCGTGCGGCGACCGCGTTCGCGATCCGGTCGGGCCCCACCTCGCGCGGGTCGTCGTAGCGGATCGGGACGCCGGTCGAGACGCCAGGCCCGAGCACGAGCAGCTCGACCTTCGCCCACCGCTCCGCGAACGCCTCGTACTCCGTGACGAGCTGCGGCACCGAGGAGCAGAGCACCATCCCGTCGAGCCCCGGAAGATCGACAAGCGCGCGGAGCGTGACGGCGAGCTCGTCCGCCGTCTGCGTCGGAGTCGTGCCGATGCGGTAGTGCTCGGCGAGCCGGTCTCCGTCGTACAGCCCGTAGACCGTCTGCGTGTTGCCGACGTCGACGGCGAGCAGCATCGACCGCGAGCCCTACTCGTCTTCGGCGCGGAACGGCTCGCCGATCCGCTCGGCAAGGGCCTCGGCCGTGAGCGTCGGCCCGTCGCCCTCGCCGCGCAGCTCCTCGATCGTCACGTCGCCGGAGGTGAAGACCTTCGTGCGCGGAATGATCCGCGTCGGCCGGTTCTTGTCCCAGACCCAGACGTCCTCGAGGTCGAGCTGGAAGAACGGCAGCGCGCCCGGCGCGGTCGGCGCCGACTGCTGGACTTCGAGCTTGTTGCAGAGGTACGTCGCGTCCTGGGTGAGCACGCAGTAGCGGAAGAGGCCGAAGACGGCCTGGTACTCCTTCTTCAGCGCGAGCTCCAGCTCTGCTTCGTACTCGTCGAGATCGTCCAGATGCGACATCGCGGCGGTCAGTGTAGCCCTGCGAGGCTGGGATCCAGCTCAGCGAGAGGCTCGAGGACGAACTCTCGCTCGTGCAGACGCGGGTGCGGGACGGTGAGGCCGGGCTCGTCGATCTGCTCGTCCCCGTAGAGGAGAAGGTCGAGGTCGAGCGTGCGTGGGCCGTGCTCGCCGGGGACGCGGACGCGGCCGAAGCGCTGCTCGGTCGCAAGGAGGCAGTCGAGAAGAGCACGCGGCCGGAGAGAGGTGTTCAGCTCAGCCACTCCATTCAGGTAGCGCGGTTGGGCGCCGACGCCGACCGGCTCCGTCTCGCGCAGCGACGAGACGGCCACGACCTCGATACCGTCCTCCTCGGCGAGCGTCGCGAGCGCAGCGCGGATCGTCGCCTCACGGTCGCCGAGGTTCGCGCCAAGGCCGACGTATGCACGCGTCACGGCTTAGTCACAACTTCGTAGACAGGTACCTGGTACCGGTCTGACGGTCTTGTGACGGTTACGCCAACTTTGCCGTCCAGGCCGGCGGGGCGGACTGCCGGCTTTCGCACTCGGACAACGAGGCGCTCCGGTGCGAAACGGCTCTCGAGCTCGTTTGCGACCGCCGTGGCAAGCGCCTCGAGCAGCGTGAACTGCCGCTCGTCGGAGACCTCCTTGACGACGCGCGCCACCTCTACGTAGTCGACCGCCTCCGTGAAGTCGTCTCCGGCGCCCCGCTCCCCCACGTCGAGCTCGACATCGAAAAGGAACTCCTGGCCGTTCTCGCGCTCCTCCGCATGCACTCCATGCCGCCCGAACACGCGCAGGTCGTGGACGTGGACGGTGATCACGCGATCGCCGCCGCCACCGTCAGCGCGTCGACCGTCGGCTTGACGTCGTGGACGCGGAGGATCGAGGCGCCGCGCTCGAACGCGGCCACCGCGGCTGCGACGCTCGCGCCGAGCAGGTCGTCGGAGCCCGTCAGCTTGCTCAGCGAGCTCTTGCGCGAGAAGCCCACGAGCACGGGACGGCCGAGGGCGAGGAGGACGTCGAGTCGGCGCACGAGCTCGAGATTGTGCTCGACGGTCTTGCCGAAGCCGATGCCGGGGTCGAGGCAGATCCGCTCCTCCGGGATCCCGGCCGCGACGGCGAACGCCAGCCGCTCCTCGAGGAACGCGGCGACCTCGGACGCGACGTCGTCGTAGCGCGGCTCGCGCTGCATCGTCCTTGGAGTGCCCAGCATGTGCATGAGGCAGAGGTACGCGCCGGCGTCCGCGACGACACCCGCGAGCTCCGAGTCGCCGCGTAGCGCGGTGACGTCGTTGACGAGGATCGCGCCCCGCTCGAGCGCCGCGCACGCGACCGCTGCCTTCGCCGTGTCGATCGAGAGCGGCACCTCGCCGCCGAGCCGCTCGAGGACGGGAACGACGCGCGCGAGCTCCTCCTCCACCGAGACGCCGTCGGAGCCGGGCCGCGTCGACTCGCCGCCGATGTCGACGACCGCGGCTCCGTCCTCGACCATCCGCCGTGCCGCGGCCGCGGCGACGTCGGGCTCGAGATGGACGCCGCCGTCCGAGAACGAATCGGGCGTGACGTTGACGACGCCCATGACGGACGGCCGCGGGAACCGTTCCTCGAGCGGGATCACGGCTCGAAGACTACGGAGTGACGAGAGACCGGAGCGAGGCGCCTCGGCGCCCCGCTCCGGCTGGAGAGCTATTCGGAGGGTATGTCCGGCGGGTCGGTCGGTCCGGCGGATCCGGCAGGCTCGGCTGATCCGGCGGAGGCGGCCGGCCGGGCTTGCGGCATCTGCACGCCTTCGACGCGAGCACGCATGACTGCCGCCGCGGCGACGACGAGCGCGACGATGAGCGCGATCCACGCGGGCCAGTGCCGGGCCGTGCCCTTGTTGAGGAAGGCGATCACGGTGAACAGCGCCATGAGCAGCGCGAGACCGACCGAGACGAGACCCGGGCTGAGCGTGCCGGCCGAGACGTTGACCGCCATCAGTCGGAGGACTTCCCAGACGAGCATTGCGATCACGAGCAGTGCGGCGAGGAACCCAATGCCGTGCCACTCGTTGAGACCGACCGTGCCTCCAACAGTGCCGAAGCTGAAGGAAGCCTGCTGCCAGTCGAGGAACGAGAGGATCAGCAGCAGTACTCCGCCGCCGAGGACGACTTGCGTCTCGCGGGAGAGCTTGGAGAGAACGTCCATCGAACTCCTTTCGCGCGGGAGGGACGAGACCAACCGCCCCGGCAGAGCCTAAAGCACGCTCCGGCTAGGTTTGCTCGCGTGGCAATCGCAAGGCGAATCCTCGGAGCGCTGCTGTTCTTCACCGGCGTCGTCTGGATCGGACAGGGGATCGGCTGGATCACCGGCTCGTTCATGACCGGCAGCACGTTCTGGGCCGTGACCGGCGCGGTGTGCGTCGTCGTCGCGATCGTCCTGCTCGGCTGGCCGTGGCGGCAGCCGCGCGACGAGCGCTAGCCCGACTCGCCGGCGAGCGCGCGGCGCGCTTCCTCGACCGCGTCGCGCGCGTGCTGTAACGCCGACTCGCGCGGATCGTCGCGCTCGCGCGAGGCGAGCGCGAGCTCGAACGCCTCGAGCGCTCCGGCGAAGTCGCCGGCCTCGAAGCGCGTCCAGCCGATGTTGTTGTAGAGCGGTGCGAGCCAGTAGCGGACGCCAGGATCGTCCGACGAGCCTGCGATCTCGACCCCGCGAGCGGTCCAGCCCTCGCCGTCGTCGACGAGCGCGAGCATGTGCGCAGCGTCGGCGGCGAGGACGTCGTCGCCGCTCTCCCGTGCCAGCTCGAACGCGCGCCGGAACTCCGCCAGGCCGGCGCCGTCCTGCCCGGACGACCGCTCGCGCCGCCCGCGTTCGAGGAGGGAGCGCGCGGTGACTCCGCCGAGAGCCTCCGCCTCGTCGAGCAGCGCGTCGCAGCGCTCGAAGTCGTCTCGGAGGCTCTCGACCCGCGCGAGCTGCGTCAGGACTTCGGCGCGCCCGGCATCCGTCGTCTCCTCCTCGAGCTGCGCGAGAAAGCGCCGGCGACTCGCGTCGAGATCGTCGAAGTCCCAGAGTGGACGGAGCCTGTCGCCCATCGAGGGATCATCACATCCAGCCGCTGGGGCGAGAACGTCGCCTGACTAGAGCGGCGGGGCGGTCAAGACGACCGGCCGGACAAGCGAGGCACGGGCGGGCACGACGGGGGCTTCCGCTTGTGAGGAACGCCAATCGGCTGGGCGAGACGAACCGCGCACCGACGCCGTACAGATCGACCCGGCGCCACACCTGTGAGCTAACCGGGACGGCGAGGGTGCGCATACGTCGACGGACGGGGATATGTCACCCGGCGAGCCCAAGCTCGCGCCTGAGGCCGGGACTACGTCCGCAGCGCGCTAGCTCTGGGCCGGGTCCGGGCCCTGCATGGCTGAGCCCGGGAGGGGGAACGGGCGCGGGCGCGGCTGGCGCTGGCGCTTCGGCTCCTCCTGCGGCTGCGGCGTGTCCGGCTGCGCAGGCGTCTCGTCCGGGAAGACAGTGCCCTCGTCCTCGCCGGCGAGGAGCCGCTCGAACTGGTCGCGGTCGATCGTCTCGCGCTCGATGAGGATCGCGGAGACCTTGTGGAGGTCATCCATGTGCTCGCGGAGCACGGCGAGCGCCTGCTCGTGCGCCTCCTCGATCACGCGGCGGATCTCGTCGTCGATCTCGCGTGCGATCTCCTCGGAGTAGTCGGCCTCAGCGCCGTAGTCGCGGCCGAGGAACGGCTGGTCGTGGTTGCGGCCGAGGACGCGCGGGCCGAGCTTCTCGCTCATCCCGAAGCGCATGATCATCGACTTCGCCGTCGACGTGACCTTCTCGAGGTCGTTCGCCGCGCCGGTCGTGACCTCGTGGAAGACGATCTCTTCCGCCGCACGGCCGCCAAGCGTCATCGACATCTGGTGCATGAGGGCGGTGCGTGTCGTGAGATAGCGGTCCTCCGTCGGCAGTGAGATCGTGAGACCGAGCGCCTGGCCGCGGGAGACGATCGTGACCTTGTGGATCGGATCCGTGTGCTCGAGGAAGTGGCCGACGATCGCGTGGCCCATCTCGTGGTACGCGGTGATCTTGCGCTCGTGCTCCGACAGCAGACGGGCCTTCTTCTCCGGGCCGGCGACGACGCGCATGATCCCCTCCTCCAGCTCGTCCTGCTCGATGATCTTCTTGCCGCGGCGCGCCGCGAGCAGCGCGGCCTCGTTGACGAGGTTCGCGAGGTCGGCGCCGGTGAAGCCCGGCGTGCCCGAGGCGAGCGTGTCGAGGTCGATCTCCGGCGCGAGCGGCTTGCCCTTCGTGTGGACGGCGAGGATCGAGCGGCGGCCGACGCGATCTGGCCGGTCTACGACGATCTGCCGGTCGAAGCGGCCCGGGCGCAGGAGCGCCGGGTCGAGGATGTCGGGCCGGTTCGTCGCGGCGATGAGGATGATGTTGTCCTTCATCTCGAAGCCGTCCATCTCGACGAGCAGCTGGTTGAGCGTCTGCTCGCGCTCGTCGTGGCCGCCGCCGAGGCCGGCGCCGCGATGACGGCCGACCGCGTCGATCTCGTCCATGAAGACGATGCACGGCGACGCCTGCTTCGCCTGCTCGAACAGGTCGCGCACACGCGACGCGCCGACGCCGACGAACATCTCGACGAAGTCGGAGCCCGAGATACTGAAGAACGGAACGCCCGCCTCGCCGGCGACCGCGCGCGCGAGGAGCGTCTTGCCGGTGCCAGGCGGCCCGTACAGCAGCACACCCTTCGGGATGCGCGCGCCGAGCGCCTGGAACTTCTTCGGGTTCTCGAGGAACTCCTTGATCTCCTGGAGCTCCTCGACGGCCTCGTCCACGCCGGCGACGTCCTTGAAGCCGATCTTCGGCGAGTCGGGCGTCATCCGCTTTGCGCGCGACTTGCCGAAGCTCATCACCTTCGAGCCGCCGCCCTGCACCTGGTTCATGAGGAAGATCCAGAAGGCGATCAGCAGGACGAACGGGAGCAGTCCGGTGAGGAGGCCCCACCACGGCGAGCTGCCGATGCCGCTCGAGTCGAACGTGACGTTGTTCTTCTGGAGAAGATCCTGGAACTGGGTCGCCGACTGGTCGGTCGGATAGTTGACGGCGATCTTCGTCCCGTTGTTCAGGGTCAGGTCGATCTCCTGCTTCGTCGGCTGGAAGACGGCCGACTGGACCCGGTGCTGCTCGACGTACGCGATCGCCTGCGAGTACTGCGGCTTCGTCGTCGGCGGTCCGGTGTGCAGCACTTTCACCGCGAGCCAGGCGAGCGCCGCGATGACGATGAGAGGGAAGAACGCGCTGCGGAAGAAACGGTTCACGACGGGTCACCTGAGGGTACCAGCGCCATGCCGGTGTAATGGAGCGGCCGAAGTGCGGGCTACGCGCTCTCGGGGACGAGCTCGTCGCTGAGAACCGCCACGTAGGGCAGGTTCCGGTAGCGCTCCCCGAAGTCGAGCCCGTATCCGATCACGAAGCGGTTCGGGATCTCGAAGCCCGTGTAGCGCACGGGGACGTTGATCTCGCGCCGCGCCGGCTTCGTCAGCAGCGCGCATACCTCGAGGGTCTCAGGCCCGCGCGCCTCGAGATTCCGCATGAGGTACGAGAGCGTCAGGCCGGAGTCGATGATGTCCTCCACGACGAGCACGTGGCGGCCCTCGATGTTGATGTCGAGGTCCTTGAGGATGCGCACGACGCCCGAGGAGTCGGTCGACGCTCCGTAGCTCGAGATCGCCATGAAGTCGATCTCGCACGGCACCGTCACGTGGCGCATGAGGTCGGCGAGGAAGAAGACGGCGCCCTTGAGGACACCGACGAGGAGCAGGTCGCGGCCCGCGTAGTCGGCGGAGATCTGGACCCCGAGCTCGGCGATCCGCCTCTGGAGCGGCGCCTTCTCGATCAGGACCTCCCCGACCGCCTTCTCGAGCTCAGTCGCCGCGGACAGCTTCTACTCCCTCGTGCTCGACGATGCCCGGTACCGCGACCACTTCGTCGCCGCGCACGACGAGCGGCCACGCCTCGCGCTCGGAGCGCGGCACCTTCGCGTCGACAAAGACGTCCTGGATCTTGCGGCTCCTACCCGCCAAACGGTCCCCTGGCCTCCACCCCCGCACTCTAAGTCCTGGCAGCTCGGAGCGGATCACCCACTCCCCCCAGCGCACCTCGCCGGCGATCTCGACCGGGCCGCGCTCGAGCCAGAGCCGCTCGTGCTCGCGCACTGCCTGGAGGCCGCCGCCGAGATCGACGCGCTTCGAGCCGACCGGAGACGCGAGGAGCTCGGCGAGCGCGGGCGGCAGAGTCTCGCGCGAGTCGAGCACGCGGAGGAGGTTCTCGTCCGCCGCCGGGTGGAGCCGGCGCAGCAGCGGCAAGATCTCGTCGCGGATCAGGCCGCGCTTCGTGTCGCCGTTCGCCGAGTCGGTGCGGAATTCAAGACCGGCAGAGCGGCAGTAGTCCTCCGTCTCCGCGCGCCAGAGCGGCAGCAGCGGATGGACGACGCCGTCGTCGTTACGAGGCTGGATCCCCGTGGGCGCGCCGCGCGAGACGAGGCGATAGAGAATCGTCTCGACCTGGTCCGAGGCGGTGTGGCCCGTCGAACGGAGCTTGTAACAGTCTGTTACTTGGTAGCGAAGGTCGCGGAGTGCCGCCTCGGAGAGGCTGGTTCCGTCCGCCTCCACGACCTCTGCGCCGAGCACGTCGGCGCAGAAGCGCGCGTCCGCCTCCGACTCATCCCCGCGGAGCTTGTGATTCACGTGGACGGCGGTCACGTCGTAACCGAGCTCGCGCAACACGAGCCAGAGGCAGCTCGAATCGGCGCCGCCCGAGACGAGGCACGTCACGTCGCCGCCGGGCGCGACCAGGTCGTGCGTGCGGATGAAGCGTTCGACCCGTTGCAGCAGCTCGTCCATCAGAAGATCAACGAACGATAGGTCAGCGCGCGTGTCATCCCGACCGAGTCGTAGAGCCGTAGCGCCGGCGTGTTCTCGGGGCGGACGAAGAGGCAGACGGCCGGGACCTGCGCGAGGAGGAGCCGGCAGAGATCCGCGAGGGCGCGCTGCGCGTAGCCGCGCCCGCGCGCCTCGGGGTCGACCCAGACCTGCTGCAGCTGGACCGCGCTCGGCGTCCACGCAGATGCCTCGGCCTTGAAGCGGATCACGCCGTCCTCGAGCCAGAGCCACGACCGGCCCTCCTCGATCTGCTGCCGCGTGCGCCAGCGGAAGCCGTCGGGGTCGCGGCTCAGTGGGTCCAGCCCGATCTCCTCGTGGTGCGCCGCCGCGCACGCCGGGACGAGGAGGTCGAGATCGCTCGCTCGAGCCGCGCGCAGGCCCGTCTCCCCGGGTTCCGGCGGCTCGCTCAGGACGTAGACGGGTTGGCCCGGACGGTCGTCGCGCGGCTCCGGGAGCCGGTCGCGCGCCGCGTCCCATAGCTCTCCGACCGCGCTCTCCTCGCCGATGAGCATCCGCGCGCCGCCGTGCGCGGCCGCGTCGGCGAATGCCGCGCACCCTCGGCCCGAGGGGACGACGTTCGCGCCGGCGTAGCAGAGCGCTGTGAGGCGACCGTCGCCGTCCTCGACCGCGGCAAAGCGGCCGAACCCGCGGCGCGCGACGTCCTCGAGAAAGACGCGCTCGACGGGATCCTCGGCGCAGAAGCGGAGAATCTGCTCGCGGGTCGGCGTGACGGTCACGTCCATCGGCCGATTCTCCCACCGATAGAGTCGCCGCCATGCCGATCCATCTCCGTGCCGATCCCGGCGATTACGCCGACGCCGTCCTTCTCCCCGGCGACCCCCTCCGCGCCCAGTACATCGCGGACACGTATCTCGAAGACGTCAAGCAGGTGAACGGGGAACGCGGTCTCCTCGGCTTCACCGGCACGTGGGAGGGAAAGCCCGTCTCGGTGCAGGGCACGGGGATGGGCTGCCCCGGCGCGACGATCGTGTTCGAAGAGCTCATCCAGCTCGGCTGCACGAAGCTCATGCGCGTCGGGACCTGCGGCGGGCTGCAGCCGCACCACGCGCTCGGCGATCTCATCGTCGCCCTCACCGCCGTCCCCGCCGACTCGACGGCGATGCACCTCGTCGGCAACGAGCCGCACTGCCCGACCGCCGCGTGGCCGCTCGTCCACGGCGCGGTGCACGCTGCGAAGGAGCTCGCCCAGCCGATGCACGTCGGGCCGATCGTGTCGAGCGACGTCTTCTACAACCCCGACGGCGGCCAGTATCAGCGGTGGTCGAGCCGGGGCGTCCTCGCCGTCGAGATGGAAGCGGCCGCGCTCTTCACCGTCGCGGCGCTCGGCGGGATCGGGAAGGTGCCGGACATCCAGGCGGGCTGCCTCCTCACGGTTTCCGACATCGTCGTCGAAGGCGTGTTCACGCGGATCTCGGACGAGGAGCTGCAGGCGGCGGTCGACCGGATGACCCGCGTCGCGCTCATGACCGTCACGTCCGATTAGCGGCGAACCGCTTTTCCTCGTCAACCCGGCGTCGGGCAACGGCGCGACCGGAAAGCGCTGGCCGGACCTGCGCCGCCGCGCGGCCGAGCTCGGCCTGACGGGCGACGAGGTGCTCTCCGAGTATCCCGGCCACCTCGCCGAGGCTGCGCGGGACGCCGGCGACCGGCTGCTCGTCGTCGTCGGCGGCGACGGGACGATGAACGAGGTCGTGAACGGCGCGGCGGCGACGAACGCGGAGATCGCCATCCTCCCGAACGGCACCGGCCAGGACTTCGGCCGCACGCACGCGATCCCGACCGGCTTCGACGACGCCGTGCGCATCGCGCTCGGCGGCGAGACGCGCGCGATCGACATCGGCCGCGTCGTGCTGGGCGGCGAGACCCGCTACTTCGCGAACGTCGGCTCGGCGGGGATGAGCGGCTCGGTCGCACGCCGCGCGAACTCGATGTCGAAGCGGCTCGGCGGGCGCGCGACGTTCTTCTACGCGCTGACCCGGGAGTTCCTCGCGTGGCAGAACACCGAGGTGACCGTCCGCCTCGACGGCGGCGAGGAGAGGCGCGGCGCCAGGCACGACGTGATCGTCGCGATCGGGCGCTGGCACGGCGGCGGCATGCACCTCGCGCCGGATGCGAGCCACGACGATGGCCTCTTCGACGTCGTCCTCATCGGCGACGTGAACAAGCTCGACTTCCTCACGACGGCGCCGCGGCTCTACACGGGGAAGTACCTGTCGCATCCGAAGGTCGACCACACCCGCAGCGCGACGGTCGAGATCGACGCGGCCGAGCCGCTGCCGGTCGAGGTCGACGGCGAGCCGATCGGGACGACGCCTGCGCGGTTCGAAGTCGTTCCCGCGGCACTCCGCATCCGTGTCCCGCAGCAGTAACAGACTGCTACCAGCGTTGGCAGGCGCTGCCTTCGCGGCGCTGGCGGGCCTGGTCGCCTCGGGTGCGCTGAACGGCTTCGACCAGTGGGCGTGCGACCACGTGATGCCGCTTGCCGGACCGCCGATCGGCGGGCCGCCGAGCATCCTCGAGTCTCTCGTGCCGCTCCTCCACGCGGCGTGGCGCCCGGCCGGCGTCGCGGTGGCACAGATCGTCACCCTCCCCGGGCAGGTGCTGATCTCCTTCGTGCTCGTCGCCGTGGGAGCGTGGAAGCTCCGTGCGCCGGGCTGGATCGTCGCGTGGCTCGGCTCTACGGCTGTCGAGTTCGTCCTCCGCCACATCCTGACCCGTCCGGCGCTCTATCGCGGCGGCGTCCATGTGACGGCGTTCGACTCGTCGTGGCCGAGCGGGCACGCGCTGCGGTGCGCGCTCGTCGCGGCCGTCCTCGCGACCGCATGGCCGCGGGCGCGGTGGTTGCTGGCGGCGTGGCTGGTCGCGTCGGTCGTGCTCCTCGAGATCGCCGGCTTCCACGCGCCGACGGATCTGGCCGGCGGGTTGCTGCTAGCTCTTCTTGCCTGGCGTGCTGCCGGTCGTCCCGCTTGGGCTCTTCGCGAGGCGTGAGACCTTCTTCTCGAGCGCGGAGAGCCGGTGCTCGAGCTCCTCGTAGCCCTTCGTGCGGCGCTGCAGCTCGTCGACCTTGTCGGCGAGACCCTTGAGGGCGTGCAGCACCTTGTCGGCGCCCGGCGCCTCGGAGAGTTTCTGGATCGCCTCCTCGCTCAGGTCAGCCAGACGGCCCAACAGATCTTGCTTGCGCTCTGCCATCGCTCCTCCTCGTGGGATCACAGGACGATACCGCTCAGCGCGCTGAGAGTCTCCCCCGCGCCGCCGTCGATAACCATCGCGGCGTCGGCATCCCAGGGCGTCGGGCCGCGGTTGACGATGGCGAGGGAGCCGCCCGCGGCGAGCGTCTCCTCCGGCAACCCCGCGACTGGATACACCTCGAGCGACGAGCCGACGACGAGGAGGAGCCGCGCCTCCGCCGCGAGCTGCTGCGCCTGCTCGATGGCCGCCGCCGGGAGCATCTCGCCGAACATCACCACGCCGGGCTTGAGGATCTCGCCGCACTCCGGGCACGCAGGCAGCGGCAGCTGCGCGACCGCCTCGGCCATCGGCACACGGACGCCGCAGTGGATGCACTCCGCCTCACGCAGCGAGCCGTGAACCTCGACGATCTCCTGCGAGCCGGCCCGCGCGTGGAGCCCGTCGACGTTCTGCGTCACCACCGCGCGCACGAAGCGCGCCTCCTCGAGCCGCGCGAGGGCGTGATGCCCGGAGTTCGGCTCGGCGCTCGCGAGGACGTCGAGGCGTAGCGCGTAGAACTCCCAGACGCGCGCCGGATCGCGGCGAAACGCGTCGATGTGCGCGACCTCGAAGGGGTCGTACTTCGCCCAGATCCCCTCCGCCGAGCGAAAGTCGGGGATGCCGGACTCGGTGGAGATCCCCGCTCCCGTCAGGACGACGCAGGGTTGCCGCTCGCGCACGAGCTCGGCGAGGCGCTCGACCACGCGTCCACGCTAATCCGTACAAGTCGCGCTTGCGCCGGCCCGCTCGGCGTGGGAAACCGTACGCATGAGAGTAGGTGTGCTCGGCACTCCTGCCAACGCCGCGAACGAGCCGCTCGTCTCCGCGTGGATCGAGCACGGCGTCGACTGCGGGCTGATCGGCCCAGAGGACGTGCTGGCCGACGGCTTCGACCTCGTCGTAGGACGGGTAGACGTCCGGGCGACGCTCGACGGCGTCGAGCCGGGTCTCCTCGCCTTGCTGCTCGCGGAGCGTCGCGGCACGCCCATCGTCAACCGGGCGACGGCCCTGTTGGGGACGCACGACAAGCTGCGCACCGCCGCGATCCTCGGCCGCACCCGCCTCCCGCATCCCACGACCGGCTGGCTGCGGCCGCGCGAGGCAGCCGTAACCCCGCCTCGAGCTCCCGTCGTCCTCAAGCCGCGCTTCGGAAGCTGGGGCCGGGACGTCCGTCTCTGTCGAACCGACCGCGAGGTCGCAGCCGCACTCGCCGAGTTCGCGTCTCGTCCGTGGTTCCGACGCCACGGCGTGATCGCGCAGGAACCGGTGCCGACACCCGGCTTCGACCTGCGCGTGCTCGTCGCGCGCGGACACGTCGTCGGTGCGATCGAGCGGCGCTCGCAGCCGGGCGAGTGGCGGACGAACGTCTCGGTCGGAGCCGACGAGCTGCCCGGGCACGCCGATGCGGTCGCCCGCAAGCTTGCGCTCGCAGCCGCGGCCGCGGTGGGAATCGACCTTGTCGGCGTCGACCTGATGCCCCAACCCGACGGCGGCTACGTCGTCATCGAGCTGAACGGCGCCGTGGACTTTGATCCGCTCTACCTCCCGGGCCGGGACGTTTACGCGAGCGTCGCGGACAGCCTCGGCCTCGGTATCCGGAGACCGGAGGAGCTTCAGCCGAGATACTGAGCTCCGTGGACGGGTTCACGTTCTCGACACCGGTGCGCGTGCGCTTCGCGGACACGGACGCGCAGGGGATCGCGCACAACGCCGCCTACCTCGTGTGGTTCGAGGTCGCGCGCGTCGAGTACCTGCGGAAGTTCGCCGGCGGATACCAGGCGCTGCGCGAGCGCGGGATCGAGGCGCTCGTGCTCGAGTCGTTCTGCCGCTACCGGACGCCGGCGGTGTTCGACGACGAGCTCGTCATCCACTGCCGCTGCGTCGGGCTGCGCGGCGCGCGGTTCCGGTACGAGTACGCGATCACCCGCGATGAGGAGCTCGTCGCGGACGGCCACACCGAGCACGCGTGCGTGGACGCGGCGACGATGCGGCCGACGCGCGTTCCCGTGTGGCTCGCGGAGGCGATCAGCGTCGCGGAGGGCTGACGGCCTTCTCGAACAGCGCGCCGAGCTGCGCGACCTCGCGCGCGTCGAGACGCGAGAGGTAGAGCTCGCGCACGATGGCGTGGTGCGTGCGCTGCGCACGCCGCAACTCACGAACGCCCTTCGGGGTCAGCGTCGCGAAGAACGCACGTCCGTCCGCGGGGTCTGGGCCGCGCCGGAGAAGGCCACGTCCCTCGAGACGCGCGACCGCCCTGGTGATGCCGCTCGGCGTAAGCAGACGCTGCTCGCCGAGCGCGCTCATCCGTTGTCGAGCGCCGGGCTGGCCGACGAGCGTGATGAGGATCCCGTAGTCGTCGAGCGAGAGCCCGTGATCGGCGCGCAGCCGACCGTCGAGCGCGCGGGTCACGCTCTCCCGCAGCCGCAGCAGGCCCCGCCACGCCGCGAACTCCTCGGGTGAGAACGAGTCCGGCTCGGGCGGGAGATTACTTGACATAGTCAAATTGTTTCGGGAAACTACTTGCGCCGCGCAACTATATCCCCGGAGGTCCACTCTCATGTCGACGATTCTCGCTCCGAAGTTCCTATCCCCCGACGACGGCCTTCGCCTGCAGTCCGGCCCAGGACGCGACCTCATCTTCAAGGTCACGGGCGAGGACACCGCCGGCGCGTTCGACTACTTCGTCGTCGAGGTCGCGCCGCACGGCGGGCCGCCGCTCCATGTCCACCACACGCAGGAGGAGACGATCCACGTCCTCTCTGGGCGCTTCAAGGTCAGAGTCGGCGACGAAGAGGCCGTGCTCGAGAAGGGCGGCTTCGCGTTCATGCCGTCCGGGCTGCCCCACGCCTTCCTCAACCTCACGGACGAAGACGCGGAGATCGTCATCGTCTACACGCCCGGCGGCGGCCACCGCTTCTACGAGGAGCTCGGCCCGCTGACGCGCAACGGAGCGCCGGACCGCGCCGAGGTCGCTGCGTGCTTCGAGCGCCACGACATGACGCTGCTCGGGCCGCCTCTCTCCGCGGACTAGTTCTTCGGCATGAAGATCTCGCGCGCGATCACGAGGCGCTGGATCTGGGACGTGCCCTCGTAGATCTGGAACAGCTTCGCGTCGCGCATGAGCTTCTCGACCGGGTACTCCTTCATGTAGCCGTACCCGCCGAAGACCTGGACCGCGTCGGTCGTGACCTTCATCGCAGTGTCGGCGGCGAACCGCTTCGCGAACGAGGAGTAGAGCGTCGCCTTGCGGCCGTAGCCCTGGTCGAGCATCCATGCAGCCTGCCAGCAGAGGAGCCGCGACGCCTCGATCTCCGTCGCCATGTCGGCGATCATGAAGTTCACGCCCTGGTGCATCGCGATCGGCATGTCGAACGTGACGCGCTCCTTCGCGTACGCGACCGCGTGCTCGTACGCCGCCTGCGCGACGCCGACGGCGCCGATCGCCGTTCCGGGCCGCGTCGCATCGAGCGTCGCCATCGCGATCTTGAAGCCGTCGCCCTCCTCGCCGATCCGGCTCTCGACGGGAACGCGGACGTCCTGGAGTGCGAACGCGGACGTGTCCGTCGCGCGCTGGCCCATCTTGTCGAGGTGCTGCTCGAGCGTCACGCCGGGCGCGTCCATCGGGACGACGAAGCACGACATCTCCTTCTTGTCCGTCTTCGCGAAGATCGTCGCCCACGCCGCGTAGCCGGCGTTCGTGATGAACGTCTTCGAGCCGTTGATGACGTACTCGTCGCCCTCGCGGACGGCCGTCGTCTTGAGGGACGCGACGTCGGAACCCGCTCCCGGCTCGGACAAGCCGAACGAGGCGAGAATCGGCTCCTCGATGAGCGGCGTCAGCCACTTGCGCTTCTGCTCGTCGCTGCCGAAGCCGATCACCGGGCCGGCGCCGAGACCGTTCGCCGTGATCGACGTACCGATGCCGGAGCAGCCCCAGTAGAGCTCCTCGCCGACGAGCATCCCGTCGAATGCCGGAAGGCCCGGGCCGCCGAACTCCTCGGGGACGTGGAGGTTCATCAGGCCGACCTCGTGCGCCTTCTCGATCACGTCGGCCGGATGACGCATGTTCTCGTCGCATTCCGCCTCGCGCGGGCGGATCTCCTTCTCGGCAAACTCGCGGGCGAGGGCGCGCAACTCCTTCTGCTCGTCGGTGAGGGCAAAGGAGACGCCCGTTGCCGTGCGCTCGTCGATGGCGGCCATCGAACCTCCACAAAAGTGTTGATTGAACGGTCAGTCAACGATACCTTGTCCGACCGGAAAACGCTTGAAACCATACGATGGGGCCATGGCGACGACTTCACCCGCGACGGCGATCGACCGGCTCGACTTCATCGGCATCGACGCCCTCCTCTCCGACGAGGAACGCGCGATCCGCGACACCGTGCGGCAGTTCGTGGCCGAGAAGGTCAAGCCGTACGTCGGCGAGTGGTTCGAGAAGGGCGAGATCCCGCTCGACCTCATCCCGGAGCTCGCGCAGCTCGGGCTCTTCGGGATGCACCTCGACGACTACGGGCTCCCGGGCGCCAGCTCGGTCATGTACGGCCTCGTCTGCCAGGAGCTCGAGGCGGGAGACGCCGGGATCCGCAGCCTCGTCTCCGTCCAGGGCTCGCTCTCGATGTTCGCGATCTGGAAATGGGGCTCGGAGGAGCAGAAGCAACGCTGGCTCCCCGCGATGCACGCGGGCGAGAAGATCGGCTGCTTCGGGCTGACGGAGCCTGACGCCGGCTCCGACCCCGGCGCAATGCGGACGTCGGCGAAGCGCGACGGCTCCGACTGGATTCTCAACGGCGCGAAGATGTGGATCACGAACGGCTCGATCGCCGACGTCGCGGTCGTCTGGGCGCGCACCGAGGACGGCAAGATCAACGGCTTCCTCGTCGAGAAGGACATGCCCGGCTTCGAGGCGCCGCTCATGCACCACAAGCTCTCGCTGCGCGCGTCGGTCACGTCCGAGCTCGTCCTCAAGGACGTGCGCGTGCCGGAGGAGAGCCGCTTCCCCGAGATCGACTCGCTGCGCGGCCCGCTCTCCTGTCTCAACGAGGCGCGCTTCGGGATCGTGTTCGGCGTCGTCGGCTCGGCGCGCACGTGCCTCGAGACCGCGCTCGACTACGCGAAGGAGCGGATCGTCTTCGGCAAGCCGATCGCCGGCTACCAGCTCACGCAGCAGAAGCTCGCGGAGATGTCGCTCGAGGTGAGCCGCGCCTCGCTGATGGCCCTCCACCTCGGCCGCATGAAGGACGAGGGGATCCTCCGGCCCGAGCACGTCTCGCTCGGGAAGATGGGCAACGTCCGCGGAGCGCTCGAGGTGGCGCGGACCGCGCGCTCGATCCTCGGCGGCAACGGGATCACGCTCGAGTACCCGGTTATCCGCCACATGAACAACCTCGAGACCGTCCTCACGTACGAGGGCACGCACGAGGTGCACACGCTCTCGGTCGGCAAGGCGCTGACCGGCGAGAACGCGTTCCGCTGACGACGGCCGGTGGCAGCCACTTACGAGAGTGTGACGGGCGCAAACCGCTTGGTCTAGCGGCGCGCCGGAAAGTCGTGACCCTGTTGCGACGGTCTTGTGATGGTGGCTGCCACCGGCCGTCGAGGCGCGCAGGCACTCAGTCGGCAAGGCGCTGACCGGCGAGAACGCGTTCCGCTAGGCGCCGGCTCCTAGCCTCAGTAGCGTTCAGTCGGTGCAACGCGGCTACGACACGGCCATCGTCTTCCTGCTGGGCTACCCCGGGATGGGCAAGCGGACAGTCGGCGGCGCGCTGGCCACGCTCATCGACGCGGTGCTGCTGGACAATGCCCGCATCCACGGGGTCCTGCTCGAGCCGTTCCGCTGGGATGGGGTGACGCTGCTTCCTCCGGAGATCTGGGACCGGGTCACGCCGATTCGGCAGGCGTTGCTCGGCGTGATCGAAGATCTCGCGCCCGCGTCCAATAGCTACGTCTTCACGAACGTGCTGGAGGACGAAGCGTCGTCAGCCGAGCACTACGACAGCATCAAGTCGCTGGCCGCTCGTCGCGGATCGTTGTTCCTGGCTGTCCAGCTTGACTGCGACATCGACGTGCAGGTCAGCCGGATCGCCAACCCCGACCGCATCGCCCTGCGCAAGGGCTCGGACCCTCCCGCTTACCGCTGGCACCGTCAGAACGTGACGCTGTTCGAGCCGCCGGCGGAGGACTGTTACGACATAGACACCACGAGCACCTCGCCGCAGGACAACGCCGAGTTGATCCGGGCCGAACTGGTGCGCCGCGGCTTCGTCGCCTAGCCGAGGCCGGGGCCGGTTGGCGCCGGTAGCGGGCTCTGCGGGAGGCCCTCGCGCGGCTCGCCCTCGTTGTACGCCGACGGGGCGACGTCGTTCGGGCCGTCGGGATAGAAGACGCTCGCGAGCCGCTGGATGTGGAGCCGGCCCGGGCCGAGCTCGTACTGGCCACCGCCGTACATGCGGATCCCCCGCTCCTCCGCTGCCTCGATCGTCGCAAGCAGCTCGCGCACCGTCCCGAACCGCGACGGCTTGATGTTGAGCCACTGCGGCGCGACCGAGAGGCCGTTCAGATCGGAGAGCGAGTGGACGGGAGCGTCGAAGCTGAGCCTGTCCTCGGCGCCGGCGAGCGCCTCGAGGCAGCCGTCCTCGAGCCACGCGTCCTCGATCACGACGTCGGGCAGCTCCTCCGCGACCGCGCGGTAGAGCTCGGGATCGGGCTCGAGATCGACGCTCGTGCCGCGGTAGTACGCCTTCAGGTCGACGACGCGGACGCGGTCGAGCGCGCGGAGCCGCCGGAGGAGGTCGCGGTCCCAGTCCTCCTCCGCGTCGAGCTTGAACTCGAGGTCCGGTGCGACCGCGAGCCAGCGCTCGGGATCGGCGCGGGTCGAGACGACGAAGCGGACGGGACGCCCCGGGCGTCCGACGACGTCGCCGAGCCCCAGCCCGTTCTGGCGCAGCGCGAGGTCGAGCGCGGCACTCTCGAAGGCCCATCGGCGGTAGCCCTCGGCCAGCTCCTCGAAGCGGTCGAGGAAGACCGAGAAGTCCGCGACCGTCCACGTCCCGGCGAGCATGAGGTCGGACGGGACACCGTCGTGCGACTCGGCTTCGTATGTGACGTCCTCTCCGACGCCCGCGGCCCCGTCGCCGTCGATCTCGACGACCGTCGTGACGCGCGTCCATCCGGACGGCGTCGCCAACTCGCGGCGCTCGAGCGTGTAGCCGTCGACGCGGAGCTCGAGCCCCGCGACGGAATCCCATAACGACATACTCCGAGCATATGAGGCGCACGCTCTTCGTGACTCTCGTGGCCGCGTTCGCGCTCGCCGCCCCCGCGGGCGCCGGACTGCCACGGGCCGGGCTCCTCGTCCCGGGACGCTCGCTCGGCGGCATTCGCCTCGGGGACACGGCGCGCGCCGTCCGCGCGGCGCTCGGCCACCGGTACGGCGTGTGCAACGACTGCGCTCGGCCGACGTGGTACTTCACGTACAAGCCGTTCGACGCGCACGGTCTCGCCGTCGAGTTCGAGCACCGGCAGGTCGTCGCGGTCTACACGCTCTGGCAGCCGACCGGCTGGCACGCGACGAACGGCCTGCGCCTCGGCGCGTCGCCGCTCGCCGTGCACGGGCGCGCCGGGCGGCTCCGGACGATCGCGTGCGACGGCTACGACGCGCTCGTCGCCGACCGCGCCGGCTCGCGCACGGCGTACTTCCTCTTCAACGGCTCGCTGTGGGGATTCGGGCTGTTCCTTCCCAACTGGAGCCCGTGCCGATGATCGAGCTCGCCGACGTCGAGGCCGCGGCGGAACGGCTCGCCGGAGTAGCGCACCGCACGCCGGTCGTCACGTCGCGCACGCTCGACGAACGCGTCGGCGCTAGCGTCCACGTCAAGGCGGAGTGCTTCCAGCGCGTCGGCGCGTTCAAGTTCCGCGGCGCGTACAACAAGATCTCCTCGCTCGATGCGGAAACGCTCTCGCGCGGCGTCGTGGCGTACTCCTCCGGCAACCACGCGCAGGCTGTCGCGCTCGCGGCGAAGCTCCTCGGCTCCCGCGCGACGATCGTCATGCCCGCGGACGCGCCCGCGGCGAAGCTCGATGCGACACGCGGCTACGGCGCGGAGATCGTCACGTACGACCGCTGGACCGAGAGCCGCGAGGAGATCGGCGCCGCCCTCGCCGCCGAGCGCGGCCTCGAGCTCGTGCCGCCGTACGACGACCCGCTCGTGATGGCCGGCCAGGGGACGGCGGCGCTCGAGCTCCTCGCAGACGTCCCCGACCTCGATCTCCTCCTCGTCCCGGTCAGCGGCGGCGGCCTGATCGCCGGCTGCTCGACCGTCGTGAAGGCGCTGCGCCCGGACTGCCGCGTCGTCGGCGTCGAGCCGGTGGCCGGGGATGACACGCGCCGGTCGCTCGCCGCGGGCGAGCGCATCCGCATCGAGGTGCCGCGCACGATCGCCGACGGCCTGCAGGCGCCCGAGCCCGGCGCGCTGACGTTCGAGGTGAACTCGAGCCGCGTGGACGAGATCGTGACCGTGACCGACGACGAGATCGTCGCGGCGATGGTCTTCCTCTACGAGCGCCTCAAGCTCGTCGCCGAGCCGAGCGGAGCCGTCGGCGTCGCGGCTCTTCTCTCCGGAAAGCTCGACGCCCGCGATCGCACCGTCGGCGTGATCCTCTCCGGCGGGAACGTCGGCGCGGCGCGCTTCGCCGAGCTACTCAGTTGGCCTGTAGCCCGCTGAGGTTGATCTCGAAGAACGTCTTCTCCGCCGCGGCGACGTCGTCCTCGCCGGCGGGGAGGCGGTCGAGCACCCAGCCGGTGAGCAGCTCGTCGATGCCGCCGTACACGATCGTCGCCGCGACGCGCGGCTCGATGTCCTGCCGGAACTCGCCGCGCTCGATGCCGCGGGCGACGATGCGCTCGATGAGGTCGATCGGCTGCGCGAGCTCGCCGATCCGCGCCGCGAGCTCCGGGCTGCGGCCGAACTCCTGGATGACGACGCGGACGACGTCGGGCAGGTGCAGCCACGTGCGGAGGATGATCGCCGAGACGTGGCGGAGCTGGTCGACGGCTGGCTCGTCGGTCTCCTCGACGCTCCCGATCCGGTCGAGAAGGACGCTCCAGTTCTCGTGGAAGACGGCCTGGAGCACGGCGTCCTTCGACTCGAAGTAGTGGTAGAGGAGGCCGTGCGCGACGCCGGCTTCCTCCGCGATGTCGCCGACCCGGCTCGCGTGGAAGCCCTTGCGCGCGAACACGCGAACGGCTGCGTCCAGAATCTGGCGCCGCCTGTCCTCGGAGGCTGACCGTTCGCTCAAGCGCCAGAGGATACGCTGACCCGGATGAAGCGGGCTCTCCTGCTCGTCGTCACGCTCGTCGCCCTCGGCGTCGTCGGCCCGGCCGGCGCATCGAGCTCGCAGGCGCGAGTTCTCGCGATCACGTTCGGGCCGGATCTCGAGATCAACCCGGTCACGCAGGGCTACCTCACGAGCCAGCTCTCCCACGCCGCGAGCGCCGGCTACGACGCGGCCGTGATCCTCCTCGACACGCCCGGCGGGCTCTCGACGTCGATGAAGACGATCTTCGAGGCGGAGCTCGCCTCGAAGGTGCCGGTGATCGTCTACGTCTCGCCCGAGGGTGCGCGCGCGGCATCGGCCGGCGTCTGGGTCTCGGAGGCGGCCGACGTCCTCGCGATGTCGCCGACGTCGAACATCGGCTCGTCGACGCCGATCGACTCGACCGGCGCGAACCTCGGCTCCGACCTGCGGCGGAAGGTGATCAACGACGCAGCCGCCTCGCTCACGGCGCTCGCGCAGACGCACCACCGCAACACGACATGGCCGAAGAAGGCCGTCGAGGTCGCGTCCAACCTCACCGCCCAGCAGGCGCTCAAGATGCACGTCATCGACTTCATCTCGCCGTCGCTCCCCGCCCTCCTCAAGACGCTCGACGGCTACAAGACGAAGGATGCGCAGCGGCCGTTCACGCTCCACCTCGCCGGCGCGCAGATCGACTACGTCAGCCCCGGCTTCCTGACGCGCTTCTTCAACACGCTCCTCGACCCGAACCTCATCAGCCTGCTCTTCCTGCTCGGCCTGATCGGCATCGGCTTCGAGATCTTCCACCCCGGCGTCATCCTGCCCGGGGTGGTCGGCGCGATCAGCATGATCACCGCCTTCTGGGGCTTCTCGATCCTGACCCCGAGCTGGGGCGGAATCGCGCTGATCGTGCTCGGGATAGCGCTCTTCCTCATCGATCTGCACGCGCCGACACACGGGGTGCTCACCGTCGGCGGGGTGATATCGCTTGGGTTCGGCCTCGGCCTGCTCTTCCAGAACGAGCCTGCCGCATACCACGTCAACACGTGGCTCATCGTCGGGATAGGCAGCTCCCTCGGCCTGGGCTGGGCGTTCGCGTTGAGCAAGGGGATAGCGGCCAGACGCCTGCCGGTGAAGACCGGCGTGCAAGGGATGATCGGGAAGACGGGAGAGGTGCGCTCGCCCGAGCTCGTCTTCGTCGACGGTGCGCTCTGGAGCGCGAAGACGGCCGATGACTCACCGCTCGTGCCGGGCGAGCGCGTGCAGGTCTCCGCAGTGAACGGCCTGGTCCTCACCGTGACGAAGTAGGAGGGCGCGGTGAGACGTTGCTCGCCGCAGGGGTGCGATGGGCGACGCGAGGCAAGGACGCAGGGAGCGCCGATAGCCGGAGGCTCTCGGCGCGACTGAGGACACCGCAGCCGGCGAAGCCGGCCGACGAGCGAAGCGAGGAGTCGCGGCGATCAGCGCGGCCCTGCGGCACAGCCATGTCTCGCCGCGCCCTCCTGCAAGTAGGGTAGGAACGTGTTCGGTTTCGTCCGAGTCCTTCGCGAGTACGAGCGGGCAGTCATGTTCCGCTGGGGACGGCTCGTCGAGCCGACGCGCGGGCCGGGCCTCGTCTGGAAGATCCCGATCGTCGACCAGCTCGTCAAGATCGACCTGCGGACGGTCACGCTCACCATTCCGCCGCAGGAAGTGATCACGAAGGACAACGTCCCGGTGCGCGTCCACGCGGTCGTGTACTTCAAGATCGTCGACCCGAGAAGCGCGATCGTCGAGATCGAGAACTACATGGTCGCGACCTCGCAGATCGGGCAGACGACGCTCCGCTCCGTCCTCGGCCAGCACACGCTCGACGAACTCTTGGCCGAGCAGGAGAAGATCAGCGTGATCCTCCAGGGGATCATCGACGGGGCGACCGAGCCGTGGGGCGTCAAGGTCTCGATGGTCGAGGTGAAGGACGTCGAGATCCCGCAGAGCATGCAGCGGGCCATGGCGCGCCAGGCCGAGGCCGAGCGCGAGCGGCGCGCGAAGATCATCAACGCCGAGGGCGAGTTCCAGGCCGCCGAGAAACTCAAGGACGCGGCGGTCGTGATCGAGGCGCATCCGATCGCGCTGCAGCTGCGCTATCTGCAGACGCTGCTCGAGATCTCGAGCGGGACGACGTCGACGATCATCTTCCCGGCGCCGATCGACATCATCAAGCCCTTCCTCGACGCCGCGTCACAGAAGAAGTAGCGACGGCAGCTCGCGGAGCGTCTCGATCCGCGGCTCGAAGTCCGGGTGGATCCCTTCGCGGTCGAGGAGGACTGCGTGCATCCCGACCGCCCGGGCTCCCTCGACGTCGTCCGCGATCTGATCCCCCACCATCGCCGCTTCGGCCGGCTCGACCTCGAGCAGGTCGAGCACTGCGCGGAAGATCGACGCGTGCGGCTTCGTGCGGCCGTGGTGGAAGGAGCTGATCCCCGCGTCGACGTCGAGCGCGTGGTGGCGGGCGAACTCGCGGACGTCGCGCGCCGAGTTCGAGATGAGGCCGATGCGGAGCCCGGCGGCGCGAATCGTCGCGAAGGTCTCCGCCACGTCGTCGTACAGCTCGAAGTTCTCGTGGCGCTCCCAGGCGCGCGTGATCTCGACGGCACAGTCGTACGCGGAGTCGGCCTCACCGCCCATGCCGCGGATGATCCGCTCGGTGAAGCGGAACCAGATCTCGTCGTCGTGCTCGAGCTCGGGATGGCGGTGGAGATCGACGAGCGCGGCGTCGCGGGCGGCCTCGTAGCGGGAGGGGTCGAGCGCCAGGCCGTACCGCTCGCCGGCACGGACGTAGCCGTCCGGACCGAGCTCCGGGCCTGGCCGCGCGAGAGTGAAGTCGACGTCGAAGAGAACGGCCCTCAGCTCAGCCACTCGACCACCTCGGACAGGTTGACCGAAGCGTCTCCGCCCCAGGCCACGGTCTGGACGATGGTCCATCCGCGCGCGCGCTCGCGGTCGAGACCGAGCTCCGCGCACAAGCGGTCGAGCCGGTAGAAGACGTCGCGCTTCGAGTGACCGAGCTCGCCGGAGCGGACGATCGGCGCGACGCTGAACTCGCGCTCGGCCGCGAGCGGCTTCGGGTCGATGACGAGCCACGGCTCGCGCTCCGCGGCGAGAACGTTCTCGCCGTGGAGATCCTGGTGGACGAGGACAAGCTCTCCCTGCGACGCCGCGAGCTCGCGCGCCAGATCGCCGACCTCTCCCTGGATGTCCCACCACGCGACCTCGTCGGCGAGCGTGGTGAAGCCGGCGGGGTCCTTCCAGAGCCGCGGCAGCAACTCGATGAGGACGCCGAGCGGATCGTCGGAGCCGTCCGAGAGGAACGTGCCCGGCTCGCAGCGCTCGAGCAGGAGCGCGTTGCGCGCGTCGTCGCGGCGGAGGAGCCGCGCTGCGCCGTCGCCGTCCCAGCGCTCGAGCGCGTCCGCCTCGTGTTCGGACTCGCGGTGCGGGATCCCGATCTTCAGCACCGCCGGCGTGCTGTCCGCGAGCTGCACGCGGCCGACGTATTCCGACGCGGCGCCGAGAAGGTACGGGTCGCCGAGCGCGAGGCCCCACGCCTCCGCGATGTCCTCGACCGACATGCCGCTACCCTATGGCCCGTTCTCGGGGTGTGGCGCAGCCTGGTAGCGCGCTCCGTTCGGGTCGGAGAGGTCCCCAGTTCGAATCTGGGCACCCCGATTGTCGAGTCGCGGGAAGTTTCCGCGACTCGTTGCGTTTCCGGCACGATCCGGTCACGGTTTCGCGTCTAGCGTCGGCGGCGTGCCGCGACCTCCGCGTGACCAGACCGCCGGCATCCGCCACATCACGTGCCGCGGTAACCGCCGCCAACCGATCTTCCTCGACGACCTCGACCGGCGGCACTACCTCGGTCTCGTCCAGCATGTCTGCGGCGTTTTCGAGTGGCGCGTGCTCGCGTGGTGCCTGATGACGAACCACGTTCATCTCGTCCTGGAGGTGTCCGGCGGGACGATCTCGGCGGGGATGCAGCTCCTGTGCGGCGACTACGCGCAGGGGTTCAACTGGCGCCACGGGCTCACCGGGCACCTGTTCCAGGGACGGTTCCGCGCGGAGCCCGTCGTGGATGAGGCTTATCTCTTCGAACTGGCTCGCTACGTCGACCTCAACCCCGAGCGGGCGGGCGTCGTCCCGCGTGCCGAGGTGTGGATGTGGAGCAGCTGCCGAGCCCATCTCGACCTCGAGCCACCCCGCCGTTTCCACGACCCGATCTGGGTCAGGAGATTCGGCGCCACGCCAGAGCGAGCCGCCGCCGCATACGCCCGCTTCCTCGAGGCAGGCCGCCGGACACGTCCATTTCGGACACGACGGGGTCTGACCCCGGACATGGCTGATTGGGACAGGTGGCGCGGCGAATTCTCGCTCTAGCCGAAGCCGTACGTGCCGGGGAAGCGCTCGCCGAGGAGCCGCACGAGCAGCGCCGCCGGGAGACCCACGACGTTGAAGAAGTCGCCCTCGATCCGCTCGACCAACGACGCGCCGAGACCCTGGATCGCGTACGCCCCGGCGCGGCCCTCCCACTCGCGCGAGGCGACGTAGTGCGCGAGGTCGCGCGGGGTGAGGGATCGAAACGTGACGAGCGTCGTCTCGCTGTGCACCTCCTCCCACGCGCCGGTCAGCAGCGCGAGCCCCGACACGACCTCGTGCGTGCGGCCGGAGAGGCTCTCGAGCATCTCCTCCGCCTCCTCCGCACTCGTCGCCTTGCCGTAGACGCGGCCGTCGAGAACAACCTCGGTGTCGCAGCCGAGCACCGGCCGTCCGTCCGCGACGCCGAGCACAGACCGCGCCTTCCCGACCGCGTGCGCGACCGGGTCGTCCTCCGTCTCCTCGTACTCGGGCGCGACGACGTCGAACGGGACGCGCAGCAGCTCGAGGATCTCGCGCCGCCGCGGCGAGGTCGACGCTAGGAGGAGCCGGGCAGCAGGCGGGCTCGCCATATCTCCTCCGCAGGCCACTTCCGGCCCCACTCCGCCGAGACGTAGTCGTAGCGCTCGTGCGTCTCGGCGTCGGCTGGTGCCTGGATCTCGATCAGGTCGAGGATCTCGAAGCCGTTCGCGCGCAGCAGCCGGATCCAGTCGCCGTGCGCGAGGTGATACTCGACCCCGCCCTCCGGCCACCGGAACTCGTGCATCCCGAACTGCGGCCGCTGCAGCGTCTCGGTCGTCGGCATGTCGTCGTCGGGCGAGCAGAGGATTGCGAGCGTCGAGTTGAGAAGAAAGAAGAGCTCGCCGCCGGGCCGCAGCAGTCGTGCCGCCTCCGGGATCCACTTGTAGGGGTCAGCCCAGATCGACGCGCCGTACTCCGAGAAGACGACGTCGAAGGACGCGTCGGGCAGAGGGACGTCCTCCCCGAACGCCTCGACGAACTCGAGGCCGAGGCCGAACTTCTCGTTGCAGCGACGCGCGGTCTCGAGCTGCGCCGGGGTCGGATCGACGCCGACGACGCGCGCCGCGCCCGCCTTCTTCAGCCACGCGCCGAAGTACGCGGTGCCGCAGCCGAGCTCCACGACGTCCTTGCCGGCGATGTCGGGCAGGATCCGCAGCTCACGCTCGCGCACCTGCCATACGCCGTAGGTGATCTCGTCCCGCGCCCACGCCTCCTCGGCGCGCGCGTCCGTGTAGTCCGCGTTGGCCTTGGTCCAGGCCTCGACGTTCGGGTGGGTCACGAGAACCAGAGCGCGATCTCGCGCGCCGCCGACTCGGGCGAGTCGGAGCCGTGCACGAGATTGTCGGGCATGGAGACCGCGAGGTCGCCGCGGATCGTTCCCGGGGCCGCGTTCGCGGGATCGGTCGCGCCGATCGTCGAGCGCATCGTGAGAATGGCGCCCTCCCCCTCGACGACGAGCGCCCACGTGGGGCCGGACGTGATGAAGTCGACGAGGTCGCCGAAGAACGGCTTCTCGCGATGCTCGGCGTAGTGCTCTTCGCCCAGCTCGCGGCTCGCGGTGAGGAGCTTCCCTTCGCGGATCTCGAAGCCACGCGCCTCGATGCGGCCGAGGATCTCAGCCGCGAGCCGGCGGCGTACCGCGTCCGGCTTGATGAGGATGAGTGTCTGCTCGACGGCCATCGGGGCCGCACTCTAGCGAGCCGCCTCAGCGGGTCCGGCGGCGGGCAGTCGTGGTCGCGCGACGCGTCCCGAGCGCCGGCGGGGCGCCGGTCTCCGGCATCTGCATCGGCGTCTCGCAGTACGGGCAGATCTGCCAGATCGGCTCGAGCGGCGCGTTGCAGCTCGAGCACGCCTGCTTGAGCTTCGTTGTGCAGACGGGACAGACGAGGAAGCTCGGATCGACGTCGGCGTGACAGACGGGGCAGGTGACGTCCGCCGCCGCGAGGCGCGATTCGATCGCGCGAATCTCGAGCTCGCGCTCGCGCCGGTCGTCGAGGAACTCCGGCGGGCGGAAGAGCATGTAGACGAGCGGACCGATGAACGGCGGGAACAATCCGACGAGCGTCGCGAGCCCGACGAAGACCGGCTCCTCGATACGCCGTCGCGCGTCGCGGTACGCCCAGTACCCGAGCGCGAGCCAGAACACGACGACCGTCACGATGAGCAGGTCGAGAATCAGTTGCGACGAGCCCGAGCTCATGGAGAAGGCAAGAACGCTCACACGCGCATCCTAGATGCCTTCGCGCGGTGCGTAGAGGTCGGCGAGGAGATAGAGCGAGCCCGTGACGAGGATTCGGCCGTCCGGCCCCGCCAGCTCGAGCGCGCGACGGCGCGCGCCATGCGGTTCGGGGACGGATTCGACGCGTGCGAAGCGCGGCGCCGCGAGCCGCGCGAGCTCGTCAGCGGGGAGCGCGCGGTCGTTCGAGCTCTCGGTCGCGACCAGCGTCGACCCGGCGCGCGCGAGCCGTTCGAGGATCCCCGCTGCGTCCTTGTCGCGGAGGATCGAGGCGACGACGACGTAGCCGCCCGGCTCGGGAATCCGCTCGAGGAGCCAGTCGACTGCCTCGGGCGTGTGCGCGCCGTCCCAGACCTCGCGGCCGCGCGTCTCGAACCGCCCCGGCAGGCTCGCGCCGGCGAGCTCGACGTCCCGGCCGAGGAACGCAGCGGCCGCCTCGCGTGCGCCGCCGATCCGCACGGCGTTGTCCGGGACGAGATGGGCGAACTCCTCGTCGGGCAGGACGACGACGGCCCCCGGCCCGGCGACGGCGAGCTTCTCGCGCGCGATCGCCTCGCGCGTGTCGCCGAGCACGTCGGTGTGCTCGAGGCCGACGTTCGTGAGGAGCACGACGCGCGCGTCGATGACATTCGTCGCGTCGAGGCGCCCGCCGATGCCGGCCTCGATCGCCGCCGTCTTCACGCCACTCGCGGCGAAGTCGGCAAACGCGGCCGCGGTGAGGATCTCGAACTGCGTGGCCCCGAGCTCCTCCGCGGCGGGGCGAACGCGCTCGACCGCGCGCTCGAAGCCGTCGGGATCGGTCTGCAGCCGCTCGTGCCAGCCCGAGACGTGCGGGGACGTGTACGCGCGGCCGCCGATCGTCGCCGCGAGCCGGCGCGTGGCGGTCGACTTCCCCTTCGTGCCGACGACGTGAATCGTGTCGAGCTCGCGCTCGGGATTGCCCAGCCGGGCGAGCAGCTCCCGCATGCGCTCGAGCCCGAAGCCGTCCGAGGGCCACGGGCTGAGCGAGCTAACCCAGCGCGTCGCGTTCTGCAACGTACTGCGCGAGCTTCTCGCGCTCGCCCTCGACGGCCGCCGGATCGGCGTTCGCGACGAACTTCGCGTTCGCGAGCATCTTCTCCGCCCGGTCGATCTCCTTCTGCAGGCGCGCCCGCTCGGCCTCGACGTCGCCCTGCTCGGCATCCGCGGACGGCCGAACGACCGCCTCGAAGATCCGCAACGCGTCGCCGTCGAGCGTGATCCGCACCTGGCTGCGCCGGTAGATCCGCGCCGCCGTCTGCGCCCGGTCGAGCGCGCCGAAGTCGCCCTCCACCGCTACCGGCTCGGGCCACGGCGCGACGATCAGCCGCGTCTCGCGCGCGGGCAGCTGCGTCCAGATCTCCTCGGTCACGTGCGGCATCACCGGGTGGAGGAGCTTGAGCAGCCGCTCGAGCGCGGCGAGCGCGGTCGCGCGGACGTCCTCCTCTGCGAGCCGCGGCTTGATCGCCTCGAGGTACCAGTCGCAGAAGTCGTCGAAGATCAGGTGGTAGAGCCGCTCGACGCCGTGCGAGAAGTCGAAGCGCGCGAAGTCGTCCTCGAGCTCCGCCCGGGTCGCGTCGATGCGCGCGAGGATCCAGCTCTCCTCCACCGCCGACGGCCGCGCCGCGGGTTCCACCGCACCGGCCATCAACAGAAGCCGGCTCGCGTTCCAGAGCTTGTTCGCGAGTTTCCGCCCCTCCTCGATCTGCTGGGTGTTGAAGCGGACGTCCTGCGTCGACGACATCTTCAGCAACCCGTAGCGCAGCGCGTCTGCGCCCTGCTTCTCGATCTCGTCGACCGGATCGATCCCCGTGCCGAGCGACTTCGACATCCGCCGCCCGTCCGGCGCGAGCAACGTCGAGTGGATGATCACGTCGGTGAACGGCACCTCCCCGAAGAGCTCCAGCCCCGCGAAGATCATGCGGTTCTCCCAGAGGCGGATGATCTCGCGTGCGGTCGTCTGGAGCGTGCCCGGGTAGAACGCGGCGAGATCGGCGGTCGCGTCGGGCCAGCCGAGGGTCGCGAACGGCCAGAGCTCCGCGGAGAACCACGTATCGAGCACATCTGTCTCGCGGCGCAGCTCGGTCGAACCGCACTCGGCACAGATGTCTGGATCGGTCTCAGCAACATTGACGTGCTCGTCGGGGCAGTACCAAACGGGCAACTGATGCCCCCACCAGATCTGGCGGGAGATGTTCCAGTCGGGCGCGTCCTCGAGCGACGAGATCGCGAAGCGGTGCTGCGACTCGGGATGGAAGGCGACCTTCCGCTGACGCAACGCCTCGATCGCCGGCTGCTTGAGCTCGTCCATCCGGCACCACCACTGCAGCGAGATGAGCGGCTCGATGCGCGTGTGGCAGCGCTCGCAGGTTGGCACAGAGTGGCGGTAACTCTCGCGTTTGGAGATCTGGCCGCGCTCGGCCGCCCACTCGAGGACCCGCTTCGCCGCCTCGTCCTGCGTGAGGCCGGCGAGCTCGCCCGCCGCGTCGTTCATGTGGCCGTCCGGCCCGATCACCGTCAGCTCGGGGAGGCCGTGGTCGCGGCCGATCGCAAAGTCGAGCGGATCGTGGCCCGGCGTCACCTTCAGCGCGCCCGTCCCGAACCCCATCTCCACGCGCTCGTCGGCGATCACCGGCACACGGCGCTCGACGACCGGGACGATCACTTCCTTGCCGACGAGATCGCGGTAGCGCTCGTCCTCGGGATGCACCGCAACCGCGACGTCGGCGAGAATCGTCGCCGGCCGCACCGTCGCGATCGCGACATGTCCGGAGCCGTCGGCAAGGGGATAGTGGATCGTCGTCAGCGCGTCGTCCATGTCGACGTCCTCGAGCTCGAGGTCGGAGAGCGACGTCTGGTGGTAGGGGCACCAGTTGATGATCCGGTTGTCGCGGTAGATCCAGCCGCGCTCGTACAGGTGGACGAACCAGCGCGTGACGGCACGCACGTAGCCGTCGTCCATCGTGAAGCGGATGCGCCGGTAGTCCATCGACGCTCCCATCGACCGGAACTGGTGGACGATGTTGCCGCCGTACTCGTGGAGCCACTCCCAGACGCGCGCGACGAACGCCTCGCGGCCGAGCTCCTCGCGGCTCGTTCCCTCGCTCTCGAGGAACTTCTCCACGACGTTCTGCGTCGAGATGCCTGCGTGGTCGTAGCCGGCCTGGACGAGGACGTTGAGCCCCTGCATCCGCTTCCAGCGCGCGAGCATGTCGCCGAGCGAGATCTGCAACGCATGGCCGAGATGGAGGTTGCCGGTGACGTTCGGCGGCGGGAAGCAATAGACCCAGCTCTCACGCGTCGGGTCGGGGTCGGCAGCGTAGAGGCCTTCCTCTTCCCAGACCTGCTGCCAGCGCTGTTCGACGCCCTGCGGCTTGTAAAGCGTGTCCATCGGGCGGATGTCGTCAGGCAGCGACTATGCGCTGACTTTAGCGGGAGCGCGCTTCGGCTGCGGCCATGAGCCGCCGACCTGCTCGAGGATGGTCTCGAGGAGCACGAAGGAGGACAGGACGTGGTCGCGGGCGAGCGCGCGGGCGCCTGCGGAGCTGCCCGCCGCGAGCGCCTGCCGGATGGCGCGGTGCTGCTCCGCGTTCTTCGCGTAGAGGCCGTCGATCGAGTGGTCTCCCGGCGCCCAGACCGCGGGGCCGGAGAACGAGCGGCGCGAGCTCTTTGCGAGCTGCTCGACGAGCGGCAGGCCGGCCACGCGGTAGATGACGTCGTGGAAGGCGTGGTTCGCGCGGACCCAGTCGCCCATGACCGAGCGGCGCGCGTCGCCGGGCTCGCGCGCGCGGAGATCCTTGGAGATCTGGGCGAAGCGTTGCTCGACGGCCTCGAGCTCGGCGAGCTCGTCCGGCGTGATCTTCGTGGCGGCGACCTCGGTGGCGAGCGCCTCGAGCTCGGCGCGCACCATGAACGCCTCGTGCAGCTCCTCCCGCGAGATCGTCCGCACGCGAACGCCGCGGTTCGGGACGAAGGAGACGAGGCCGAGCGCCGCGAGCCGGCGCAGCGCCTCCCGGATCGGCGTCCGCGAGACGTTGAACTGCTCCGAGAGCTGCTCCTGCCGGAGAACCGTGCCGGGCTCGAGCTCGCCCGAGACGATCGCCTCCTCGATCACGAGCGCGATGTCGTCGGCCTTCGTGCTGTCGAGCACCTGGGTCATGCGGCCGAGTCTATGTCCGTCCTAATCGGTGTCGTGATCGCGCTCGCAGAACTCCGGGCACGTGCAGTCGGCGAGCTCGGCGATCGGCGGATCCTCCGGGTCGAGGAGCTCGTCGCCGTCGAACTTCTCCTTCGCCTCGAGAATGGTCTCGCTCATCGTGTCCTCCTTCAGTCGAGCCGGTCGTAGGCGGGCAGGGTCAGGAAGTCCTCGAGCTGGTCGGCGAGCGCGAGCGACGCGAAGAGCTCCTTCGCCTCGTCGCCGGCCTCGACTGCGGCGATCTCGTCGCGCACCTGCTGCTCGGAGACGCGGCCGTGGCGCACCCACTGCCAGATCTGCGAGCGGGAGATCTCGGCGGTCGCGGCGTCCTCCATGAGGTTGTCGATCGCGGCGGCGCCGACCCCGTGGAGCCAGGAGTCGAGGTAGCGGACGCCGACGGAGACGTTCGTGTGCACACCGGCGTCGGTGATCTCGCCGGGCGTGTCCGGAATCGACAGGAGCGCCGCCTCGTCGGGCACGACGTCCTCACGCAGGCGCTCGAGCTGGTTCGGCCGCTCGCCGAGCGCCGCGTCGAAGACCTCGGTGCAGACGGGCACGAGATCCGGGTGCGCGACCCAGGAACCGTCGAAGCCGTCGCGCGACTCGCGCTCCTTGTCCTCGCGCACCTTCGCGAGCGCGATCTCGTTCACCTCGGGGTCCTTGCGCGACGGAATGAACGCCGCCATCCCGCCGATCGCGTGCGCACCGCGCTTGTGACAAGTTGTCACAAGGAGCTCTGTGTACGCGCGCATGAACGGCACGGTCATCGTGATCTGGACGCGGTCGGGCAGCACCCAGTCGCGCGCGCGGAACTTCTTGATCACGCTGAACATGTAGTCCCAGCGGCCGGCGTTGAGAGCGCAGCCCCAGTCGCGCAGCTCGTGGAGGATCTCGTCCATCTCGAACGAGGCGAGGATCGTCTCGATGAGAACGGTGCAGCGGATCGAGTCGTCTCCGGCGAGCCGGAACGCGTCGGCCCAGAGGCGGGCCTCGAGATGCGACTCGAGCTTCGGGAGGTAGAAGTACCGCGCGCCGCTCGCGTACGCGAGTCCGAAGTCGAAGAGCGAGGCGGAGACGGCTATGCCGTCGACCTCGTAGTGCCGCTCGACGAGATGCCAGCCGCGCGGGCGAATGAGCAGCGTCGCGACCTCGTCGTTCAGCGTGTACGTCTTCTCCGGCGTCTCGAGCGAGAGGTCGCCGGCGATCGCGTCGCGGACGTTCGCGTGGCCGCGGACGACGTTCTCCCACGTCGGCGAGTTCGCGTCCTCGAAGTCGGCCATGAAGACGCGGGCGCCCGAGTTGAGCGCGTTGATCATCATCTTCCGCTCGACCGGGCCGGTGATCTCGCAGCGGCGATCGACGAGATCCGGCGGCGCCGGGGCGACCCGCCACGCCGCCTCGCGGATCTCGCGCGTCTCGGGAAGGAAGCCCGGATTCTCGCCCGCGTCGAGCCGCTGCTGCCGCTCCTGGCGCGCCTCGAGCAGCTCGAGCCGCCGCGGGTTGAGCTCGCGGTGGAGCTTCTCGACGAACGCGAGCCCTTCGCGCGACAGCGACTCCTGCGCGGTGACGCTCAAGCGAACTGCGCCTCCTCGGTCGAGCCCTTGAGCGCGAGCGTCTCGGCGTCGGGCGAGACCGCCTGCGTGACGAGGTCGAAGTAGCCGGCGCCGACCTCGTGCTGGTGGCGGGTCGCCGTGTAGCCGAACTCCTCCATCTCGAACTCCTTCTGCTGGAGGCGCACGTACGCGGGCATCTGCTCCTCGGCGTAGCCGCGCGCGAGCTCGAACATCGCGGCGTTGACCGAGTGGAACCCGGCGAGCGTGATGAACTGGAAGCGGTAGCCCCACGCGTTCAGCTGATCCTGGAACGACGCGATCTGGTCGTCGTCGAGGTGCTTGCGCCAGTTGAAGGACGGCGAGCAGTTGTACGCGAGGAGCTTGCCGGGGAACTTCTCGTGGATCGCCTCCGCGAACTCCTTTGCCTCGCCGAGATCCGGGGTCGCGGTCTCGAACCAGACGAGGTCGGCGTACGGCGCGTACGCGAGGCCGCGGGAGATGGCGGCGTCGATCCCGTCGCGGATGCGGAAGAAGCCTTCCGCCGTGCGCTCGCCGGTGACGAAGTCGCGGTCGTACTCGTCGATGTCGCTCGTGAGGAGGGCGGCGCTGAGCGCATCGGTGCGGGCGACGAGCACGGTCGGCACGCCGTACACGTCGGCCGCGAGGCGCGCCGCGTTGAGCGTGCGGATGAACTGCTGCGTCGGGACGAGCACCTTGCCGCCGAGGTGGCCGCACTTCTTCTCGGAGGAGAGCTGGTCCTCGTAGTGGACGCCCGCCGCGCCCGCTTCGATCATCGCCTTCATCAGCTCGAACGCGTTGAGCGGGCCGCCGAAGCCGGCCTCGGCGTCGGCGACGATCGGCGCGAGCCACTGCGTCCCGTTCCGCCCCTCGGCCCAGTCGATCTGGTCGGCGCGCAGGAGCGCGTTGTTCAGGCGGCGGACGAGCGAGGGGACGCTGTTGACGGGATAGAGGCTCTGGTCGGGGTACGTCGAGCCGGCGAGGTTCGCGTCGGCCGCGACCTGCCAGCCGGAGAGGTAGATCGCATCGAGGCCGGCGCGTACCATCTGGACGGCCTGGCCGCCGGTGAGCGCGCCGAGCGCGCGGGTCGGCTCCTCGCGCCGCAGCTGCTCCCAGAGCCGCTCGGCGCCGAGCTTCGCAAGCGTGTGCTCGGGGACGACCGAGCCACGCAGGCGGACGACCTGCTCGGCCGTGTACGTCCGCTCGATCCCACTCCACCGTTCGTCGGAGCTCCACTGCGCTTCGAGTTGCCGCGCCGCCTCGTCGATCATCTTGCCTCCCCTGGTCGCATTTCGGATCCCAGATATACCACTGGGAGCGGAGGTTACACCCAAACGGGCGCAACTCCAAGCGATCTTGGATCCGGACTAGAGCTAGAGGTTGTAGTAGCGGTAGACGACCTCGGCGACACAGACGGGCTTCTCCACCCCGTCGCACTCGATCGTCGCCGTCATCGTCGTCTCGCGGCCCCAGTCCTCCTGCCGGACGGCGTCGACGCGGAACGTGCCGCGCACGCGCGAGCCGGAGGGAACGGGCGCCGGGAAGCGCACCTTGTTCAGCCCGTAGTTGAGAGCCATCCCCGCGCCGGGCTCGTCGTGCGGGATCACCTCGTACGACATTGCCGGCAGGAGCGAGAGGGTGAGGTAGCCGTGCGCGACGGTCCCTCCGAACGGCGTCTGCGCCGCCATCTCGGGATCGACGTGGATGAAGTTGTGGTCGTGCGTCGTGTCCGCGAACGCCTGGATCATCTCCTGCGGGACGTCGATCCAGGAGGAGGGCCCGAACTCGGCTCCTACTTCGATAGCTGTCATGGACAGGAGCCTACGCGGTCGAGGCCCACCAGGTGACCGGAGCGGAGCGGCCCCACATCGCCGCTCACGACTCGGGCGTCGCGGTGGCCTACCGCGCCGGCGGTCGGCCTGTCGAGACACGGCGGTAGACGACGGCCGCAGCCACCATCGCCGCCGCGAGCGCCACTGCGGCGATCCCGAGATCCCACGGCGAGGAGCCGATGGAGAGGACGCGGTACGGGGGTGAACACCCGTGCACGCTCGCATCACAGACGCCGTTCAACACCACGCGATGGAGCGGCCGAACCGCGCGATAGACCACAAACAGCAGGCCGCCGACTCCTAGGGCGAGGACTACCCGCGCGGAAGTGCGGCAAAGAGCGAAGGCCAGCGCGGCGCGCGTGGCCGAGAGCGTACTACGCGGACTTCTCGGCCGGCTCTTCCGGCACGTCGCCGGCGGCGCTCGTCACGAGCGTCGGCCTGATCCCCTGCGAGATCGTCTCCTTCGTGATCACGCACTTCGTCACGTCGCGGCGGGACGGCAGCTCGAACATCACGTCGAGCAGCGCGCCTTCGATGATCGACCGCAAGCCACGGGCGCCGGTCTCGCGCGCGAGGGCGTGGTCGGCGATCTCCCACATCGCGTCCTCGGTGAAGACGAGCTCGATGTTGTCGTAGCCGAAGAAGCGCTGATACTGCTTCGTGAGCGCGTTCTTCGGCTCCTCGAGAATCTGGACGAGATCCTCGCGCCGCAGCTGGTGCACGGCGGAGATGACCGGCAGGCGACCGATGAACTCGGGGATGAGGCCGAAGTTGAGGAGATCCTCCGGCATGACGTCCGCGAGCAGCTCCGCCGCCTCGACGTCGTGCTTCGAGCGGATGTCCGCGCCGAAGCCGAGCGCGTTTCTGCCGATCCGCCGCGCGATGATCTTGTCGAGACCGGCGAACGCGCCGCCGCAGATGAAGAGGATGTTCGTCGTGTCGATCGAGAGGAACTCCTGGTGCGGATGCTTGCGCCCGCCCTGCGGCGGCACCGACGCGACCGTCCCCTCGAGGATCTTGAGCAGCGCCTGCTGGACGCCTTCGCCCGACACGTCGCGCGTGATCGACGGGTTGTCCGCCTTGCGCGCGATCTTGTCGACCTCGTCGATGTAGATGATCCCGGTCTCCGCCTTCTTGATGTCGAAGTCGGCGGCCTGGATGAGCTTGAGGAGGATGTTCTCGACGTCCTCGCCGACGTAGCCGGCCTCGGTCAGCGCCGTCGCGTCGGCGATCGCGAACGGGACGTTGAGGATCCGCGCGAGCGTCTGCGCGAGCAGCGTCTTGCCGCAGCCGGTCGGGCCG
>DATKRA010000098.1:0-8800 GCA_035532455.1 Gaiellaceae bacterium
GCGAAGCGCGGCTTAGCCGCAGGCTCCCCCGCTCCCCGGCGCGCGCCAAAGGCGCCCGCCGCGGCGGGAAACGAGCACTCAGCACGGAGCGCGCCGGAACCGCGCTTCCGGCGCGCGGAGTTCCGCCAACAGCGAGCGAGTCCGCAGGCTCGCGAGCTTCTAAGCGGCGGCCGGGCGTAGGCGGGCGCGTCGCGCCCTGATTGCGCGGAGGCGCTGCGTCAGTCGGGCCCACGCCCACGGCTCGATCTCGTGATAGCGGGTCTCTGCCTGGCTCCGCGTCGCCTCGAGGTATTCGAACCATGCGTCGGCCTCCTCGATCATCAGGAGCTCCTCTGCTTCACGCTTTGCCGCCATCGTGCACCTCCCGCTCGTGAATGGCCAGGATCCTAGGTCCGGGACCGGACGGAAGGCCGGGAGGCACACACTGCTACCCTGCCCTTCGAGGCATTCCATGCTTTCCATTGCCAACAACGAGCGCGCGCGCGACACGAATCACCGGGTTGCGGCTGCGCGCCCCCTCGAAGGAGTTTCCTTTTGCCTTGGTTCCGATTCCGGAAGAAATCTTCCGATGACCAGCACGCCGACGATGCGCGTGAGCTCGACTCCAGGCCCGAGCCCGAGCTAGCCCCCGCTGCCGCAGACGACGCGGCGGCACCCGAATCCAGCGATCCCACCATCAGTCCGACTGGGCCGAAACGCCGGCGCGGTAGTCGCGGCGGCCGTGGGCGCAAGAAGCCCGGCACCGCTGCCGCCGGCGACGCCGCCCCGACCGCCGCTCCCGTGCGGAAGGAAGCCGGCGCCAAGCAGCAGCCCGCTGGTTCCGGCCGCGCGTCGTCGGCTTCGCGGGCGACGCCTGCAGCCGGCGGCAAGCAGCTGTCGCAGCGACAGGAGCGCCGCCGCGACCAGTCCTCCCAGCGCCGCCGCCGCGAACCGCAGCGCCGCGCCCCGCTTCCCGCCGCGAAGCGCGAGCTCATCGTCTCCGTCGACGTCGGCGAGAAGCGCGTCGCCGTTCTCGAGGACGGCCAGGTCGCCGAGGTCTATCTCGAGCGTCCCGAGCGCCGCTCGATCGCGGGCAACATCTACCTCGGCCAGGTCGACAACGTCCTGCCGGGGATGGAGGCCGCGTTCGTCGAGATCGGCCTCGAGAAGAACGGCTTCCTCTACGTCGACGAGATCGTCGGCCCCGAGATCGAAAGAGGCCACGGCCGCAAGATCCAGGATCTGATCAAGCGCGGCGAGACGATCCTCGTCCAGGCGGTCAAGGACCCGATGAAGACGAAGGGCGCGCGGCTCACCACCCAGATCTCGCTGCCCGGCCGCTTCGTCGTGCTCGTCCCGCAGGGCGAGGGCCTCGGCGTCTCGCGCCGGCTCGACGACGACGAGCGCAACCGCCTCAAGGACATCCTCAAGCGCCTGAACGTCAAGGAGGGCGGCGTCATCGTGCGCACGGCCGCCGAGGGCGCATCCGAGGAGGACATCGAGCGCGACCTCGTCTTCCTGCAGCGGCTCTGGAAGTCGATCCAGGCGCAGGCGAAGGCCGCGAGCGCGCCGGAGCTCGTCTACCAGGAGGCCGAGCTGCCGCTCCGGGTCGTCCGCGACCTCTTCACCGGCGACTTCGAGAAGGCGTACATCGACGACGAGCGCACGCACAGGCGGATCGTCGGCTACCTCAAGAAGACGTCTCCGCACATGGTCGAGCGCGTCATCCGCTACCGCGAGAAGGCGCCGCTCATGGAGACGTTCGGCGTCGACCAGGAGATCCGCTCGACGATCGGCCGGCGGGTCGATCTCCCGTCCGGCGGCTACCTCATCTTCGACTACGCCGAGGCGTTCACCGTCATCGACGTCAACACGGGCCGCTTCGTCGGCGGGCGCGGCAAGAACTCCGGCGGCCGGCTCGAGGACACGATCACGAAGAACAACCTCGAGGCGGTGAAGGAAGTCGTCCGCCAGCTCCGGCTCCGCGACATCGGCGGGATCATCGTCATCGACTTCATCGACATGGCGAACCCGAAGAACCGCGCCGCGGTCGAGGAGGCGCTGCGCAACGAGCTCGAGCGCGACCGGACGAAGACGTACGTCGTCGAGATCTCCCCGCTCGGCCTCGTCGAGATGACGCGTCAGAACGTCACCGACGGGCCGCGCGAGATCATGACGCGCAAGTGCCCGACGTGCGGCGGCGACGGGATCGTCTACTCCGAGGCCTCCGCCGCGATCGACGTCGAGCGGCGCATCCGGGCGCTCGCGGCCGGCTCGCGCTCGCAGGCCTTCCGCATCGAGCTCGCCGACCCGATCGCGAGCGCGCTCGTCGGGCCCGGCGCGCGACGGCTGATCGAGCTCGAGGCGCTCACGAAGAAGCGGTTCTTCCTCGCGGGCAAGCCCGAGACGCACCTCGACCACTTCGTCGTCCTCTCCGAGGGCAAGCTCGTCGACCTCGCGCCGGCCACTTCGGTGGAGGAGGGCGCGGAGCTGATGATCGAGCTCGGTGAGATCGACCGCTACGACGGCTCCGCGGCCGCCGGCCGCTCCGACGGCCTCGAGGTCGTCGTCGCCGAGGCTGCGAGCCTCGTCGGGAAGCGCGTGAAGGTTCGCGTCGAGCGCGTCCTCGACGGCCGCGCCTACGCGGTGCTCACGAAGAAGACGAAGGCGGGGGCCGAGCCGCTGACCGCGGAGGCGGAGGCCGAGAAGCCGACCCGCAAGCCGCCCGCGCGCAAGGGCACCGCGGGCGCGACGACCGTCGTCGAGGAGCTGGACGAGGACGTTGTCGCCGACGCGGAGGACGTCGCCGAGGCAGAAGATGTCGCCGAGGCCGAGGCCGAGTCCGAGCCCGCCGAAGGCGAGGAGGACGCCTCCGATACACCGGCCAAGAAGAAGACGCGCCGGGGCTCTCGTGGCGGTCGCAACCGGAAGAAGAAGCCGGCCGTGGCGGCGACCGACGGGGAAGCACCGGCTGAGGAGTCCGAGAAGACGGTCACGATCCACCTCCCGGGCGACGATCTCGGCCGCAAGCCGAAGGTCGAGGAGCAGCTTGCAGAGCCCGAGGAGCCGGCGGCGGAGACCGAAGCGGCCGACGGTGACGAGGCTCCGGCACCGAAGAAGAAGACGAGGCGTGGCTCGCGCGGAGGGCGCAACCGCAAGAAGAAGCCGGCTGCCGCGACGAATGGCAGCGAGCCGGATTCCGACGCCGGCATCGAGCCGGAAGCCGATGCCGAGCCTGAGTTTGACCCCGAGCCGGAACCGGCATCCGCGAACGGCGACTGGGACTACGTCCCGATGTCGGAGTGGGCGGACGAAGTCGAGAGGAATCGTTAGCTACACTGCCGATTCGCGGGCGCCCAGCCCGCGTTTCCACGCCATGAGCGGCTACGCAATCATCAGTCTCGGCGGCAAGCAGTACCGCGTCCACGAGGGCGAGTGGCTGCTCGTCGACCGCCTCAAGGTCGAGGAGGGGAAGACTCTCCAACCTCGCGTCCTGTTCGTCGGCGGCGACGGCGCGCCCGATCTCGCACCGACGGCCACGGTCACGGCGCGCGTCGTCGGCCATGAGTTCGGCGAGAAGATCCGGATCGGCAAGTACAAGAAGCGCACGGGCTACAAGCGGCACAACGGGTACCGCAGCCGCCTCACGCGCATCGAGATCGAGTCGATCGGCGGGAAGGCTGAGGCGGCGAAGCCGAAGGCCGAGAAGGCAAAGCCGAAGGCGGAGAAGACAGAGCCGAAGCCCGCAGCGAAGGCCGAGACGGCCGAGAGCGGGATCGACGTCGGCTCGATGACGATCGCCGACATCACGACGGCCGTGGCCGGCTGGAGCAAGGCCGAGGTCGAAGCGGCGCTCGCGGCCGAGCAGTCCGGCAAGGCGCGCAAGGGCGCGATCACGGCGCTCGAATCGGCACTCGAGGAGAAGAGCTAATGGCACACAAGAAGGGACTGGGCTCGTCGCGGAACGGCCGCGACTCGAACCCGCAGATGCTCGGCGTGAAGATGTTCGACGGCCAGGACGTGTCGGCCGGGATGATCCTCGTCCGCCAGCGCGGCACGCGCTTCCGGCCCGGCCCCGGCACCGGCATCGGCAAGGACGACACGATCTTCGCGATGCGCGACGGCAAGGTCGCGTTCCGAACGAGCGGCGAACGCCGCTTCATCAGCGTCGTCGACGCCTAGGAGCTCCTATGTTCCATGACCGGGCGCGGCTGACGGTAGTCGCGGGCCGCGGCGGCGACGGCTCGATCCACTTCCGGCGGGAGAAGTACGTCCCGCGCGGCGGGCCTGACGGCGGCGACGGTGGGAACGGCGGCGACGTCGTGCTCGTGGCCGACCCGCGGCGCCGCGACCTCTCCGGCTTCCGTGCGAACCAGAAGGTGCGCGCTGAGCCGGGCGGCCGTGGTGGCGGGAGCCTCTCGCACGGTGCCCGCGGCGCCGACGCAGAGCTCGTGGTTCCCGTCGGGACGCAGGTCTTCGCGGGCGACGAGCTCATTGCCGACCTCGCGCGCCCAGGCGCGCGGTTCGTCGTTGCGGCGGGCGGGACGGGCGGTCGCGGCAACAAGCACTTCGCGGGCCCGAGCCGGCAGACGCCGCGGTACGCGGAGGTCGGCTGGCCGGGCGATGAGAAGGAGATCGAGCTCCGCCTCAAGCTCCTTGCGGACGCCGCGCTCGTCGGGCTTCCGAACGCCGGCAAGTCGTCGCTCCTCACCCGTATCTCGAACGCGCGACCGAAGGTGGCGGAGTACCCGTTCACGACGCTCTTCCCGGTGCTCGGGACGGTGGAGTCCTCCGACGGGCGCCAGCTCGTCGTCGCAGACGTTCCCGGCCTCATCGAGGGCGCGAGCGAGGGTGTCGGGCTCGGCCACGAGTTCCTCGCGCACCTCGAGCGGGCGCGCCTGCTCATGCACGTGATCGACTCGTCGGAGGGCGACGCCGACGCGCGCTGGCACACGATCGACGCCGAGCTCGCCGCATACGGCGCCGGCCTCGACGAGCGCCGGCAGATCGTCGTCCTCAACAAGATCGACCTCAGTCCGGAACCTCCGGAGTTCTCCGTCGAGGACGAGCGGATCGAGCGCGTTCTCCGCGTCTCGGCCGCGACCGGCGCGGGGCTCGACGATCTCCGTCGCGCGCTCTTCGAGCTCGCGCCGCCCGAGGAGGAGCCGGACGCCGCCGAATCGGCCGACGAGATGGTCGACTTCCTCGTCTACAAGCCGGGCTCGGAACGGCGGCGGTTCCGCGTCTTCCGCACCGAGAGCGGCTTCCGCGTCACGGGCTCGCCGCCGCCCGAGGCCGAGCTCGAAGCGATCCTCAAGGCCGCCGGCGCGCGTGCCGGCGACGAGGTCGAGCTGGGGGAGGACGTGCTCGAGTGGGACTAGTGGTCGCTCGCGTCCCGCTCGCTCCCGTGGGGGAAACCATGTTTCCCCCACGGGGCCGCCTTCTTCCCAATTGTTTGGGGGAACCTCCCGGTTCCCCCACACCCCCTCCACACGACGGTCATCGTTCGCGGTGCGACCGATGACCGTCCTCTACGGCGGTGCGTTCGACCCGCCGCATCTCGGGCATGTCGCCGTTGCGGACGCGGCGCGCGAGCGGTTCGGCGTCGAGCGCCTCGTGATCCTCGTGGGCAAGCGGCCGGCGCATCGCGAGACTCAGGCCTCCGCAGAGGATCGCCTCGCGCTCGCGCGAGCCGCGTTCCCGCGTGACGACGTGCGCCTCGATCCGTACCCGCGCACGGTCGAGCTGCTGCGCGCGGAGCATTTCGACGATCCCGTCTTCGTCGTCGGGGCCGATCAGTTCGCCGGCTTTCTCGCCTGGGCCGAGCCGGACGAGGTGCTCGAGCGCGCCACGCTCGCGGTCGCGACGCGGCCGGGCTTCCCGCGCGCGGAGCTCGAGGCGGTTCTCGCGCAACTCGCGCGGCCCGACCGAGTCGTCTTCCTCGACATCGAGCCGAATCCCGCCGCGTCGACCGTCATCCGCGCCGGTTCCTCGCGGGAGGACGTCCCGCCGGCGGTGGCGCAGCTCATCGAGGAACGTGGGCTTTACGTCCGTGACTCGCGGATACACTGAACCCGCTTGACTTCTCTCGAACAGGCCCGCCGCATCGCCGCTCTTGCCCTGGAGAAGCTGGCGGAGGATGTCGTCATCCTCGACATGCGGCCCGAGTGCTCGTTCACCGACTACTTCGTGATCGCAACCGGGCGGAATCCGCGGCAGACCGCGGCGATCTGGGACGAGGTGCACGCGCAGCTCAAGAAGCAGAAGCTCCTGCCCGCGGGGCTCGACGGCACCCGCGAGGGGACGTGGATCGTCGCCGACTACCTCGACGTCGTCCTTCACGTCTTCACGCCGGAAGCGCGCGCGTACTACCGGCTCGAGGAGCTGTGGAACGACGTGCCCGCGGTCGCTCTCGACGCGGCAGCTGTTTAGCGCTGGCGTATACCGCTTGACGATATACCGGTAGCCGATATAGAGTCTCGGCGATGACCGAGCCACTCGGCACGTTCGGCCGCTTCGCCGGTCCTGCGACGCTCATCCTCTCGAGCCTCGCGGAAGGCGCGAAGCACGGCTGGGCGCTCACGAAGGACGTCGAGGAGTTCGCCGGAGTGCGGCTCGCACCGGGGACGCTGTACGAGGCTCTGAACCGCCTCGAGGGGCTCGGCCTCATCGAGGCGCTGCCGAGTGACGACCGGCGGCGCCCGTACCGGCTGACCGCGGCCGGCGCGTCGGCGCTGCGCGCTCATCTCGCGCGTGAGCGGCAGGTCGTCGACGTCGGCCTGTCGCGGCTGGCCGCGAAGTGGGGAGCGGCATGAGCCGGGCCGAGCAGCGCGCCCGGCGGCTCCTCCGCTGGTATCCACGGGCCTGGCGGGAGCGGTACGGCGACGAGTTCTCCGAGCTCCTCCGCGCGGACATCGAGGAGCGTCCGCGCTCCTGGTCGCGCGCATTCGACGTCGCCCGACGCGGAGCCGCCGCGCGGCTCGGTCTCGGTGGCACCGTCCACAGCCTCCCCGCGCGCGAGCGCGCCGGGGCACGACTCGCAGCGTTCGTCGCGGCCGGGTCGGCGTTCGTTGTGTTCGGCACCGCGATCTGGGCGCAACTCGCGATCGGCTGGCAGTGGTCTCGTCCCTCGACTCCGGCGACGTCTGCGGCGATCGTCGCGATGTCGTGCCTCCTCGCAAGCTTCGCGGCACTCGCGGCGCTTGGCGTCGTGCCGGTGCTCTGGACGATCGCGAGGCGTCTCGCGAGCCGGTGCGGTCAGGGACTCGCCGTGCCGTTCACGGTCTTCCTCGCCGGCACGGCGGTCTCGGTTCTCGGCGCCCGCCACTTCGCGGCCGGCTGGCCGGGAACCGGAGGGCATCCGTGGGCGCGACAGCATCTGCTGCCGGGTCACGTGGCCGCGCTCGCGTGGGCAGAGACGCTGTCGGTCACGTCTTACTGGGCGCACCCCCGCGCGCTCCTCGGTTTCCCGCCGGACGAGCTGCTCTGGATGGCTGCAAGTCCGGTCGCGCTCGTCGCAGCCGTCGCCGGCGGCGCGCGGACGATCCGCCGCCTCGAGCTGTCTCCCCGCGTCCTGCGCTTCGAGCTCGCGCTCGCCCGGCTCGCCTGCGGAGCGATGATCGCCTTCGTCGCCGCGGCCTGCTGCTGGATCGCGGCGGGCGGAACCGGGCCGCGCAACCTCTTCCACGTCGGCGCGATCGACTTCGCCGCGGTGGGCGCGATGGTCGCAGCGCTCCTCGTGGCGCGGCGGGCAGGGGCGGACGCGCGCGCCGCGCTCGGGCAGTGACGCGCGGCCGGTTCCTCAAGCTCGGGCTGGCGGGAGCCGGAACGCTCGTCGCCGGCGGCGCCACGCTCTTCGAGCTCGTCGAACACGGCGTCCTGCCGGGGAAGGCGACGCTCGACGCCATCGACGGCGCCTGCGACGTCCCACACCCGCCGCTCCACTTCGCCCAGCCCGGCCCGTCGTACTCGAAGCAGTTCTACTCGCACGCCCGCAACCGCGAGGTCGGGTACACGATCGCGTACCCGCCCGGCCACACGCCGGGCGACCGCCTACCGCTCGTCGTCATGCTCCACGGCGAGGGCGGCGACCACACGAGCGGAGTCGGCGGCCTGTCGCCCGCGCGAGCCCTCGCTCTGGAGGTCGACGGCGCGCCGCTTCGGCCGATGGCGATCGTCACCGTCGACGGGGGCGGCGGCTACTGGAATCCGCATCCCGGCGACGACCCGATGGGGATGGTCGTGGACGAGCTGATCCCGCTCTGCCGCGGGCTCGGGCTGGGGCGGCCGCCGTACAAGGTCGGCGCGCTCGGCGCCTCCATGGGCGGCTACGGCGCGATCCTCTTCGCGGAGAAGTTCCCGCACCTCTTCCGTGCGGTCGCCGCGATCAGCCCCGCGGTCTGGACGAGCTACGCGCAGGCGCATGGCGTCAACGCCGCGGCGTACGCCTCGCCGGCCGCGTTCGCCGCCGCCGACATCGTCACGCACGTGCGCGCGCTGGCCGGCATTCCCGTGCGCGTCGCCTCGGGGAACGACGATCCGTTCCATCCCGGCGTTCTCGCGCTCGCGAAGGTTCTCCCGCCGGGGGCCGTCGTCGAGCTGTCGGCGGGCTGCCACTCCGGATCGTTCTTCCTCCAGCAGACCCCACCGTCGCTCTCCTTCCTCTCCCGCCACATCGCCGACTAGTGCGGCCTTTCAGAATGTTTGACCGGAAACGGGCAGGGTCCGCTTGGCCTGGCGTCGAATCGGGATGCATCTCGACTGTGGAGGTGGTCATGCGTCCCCCGGAAGTGTTTGTGCGCGAGCTGGCGCCGCATGAGGG